>CACEBD010000023.1 GCA_902557775.1 uncultured Pelagibacteraceae bacterium | reverse complement strand
GTTAAATCTTGAAGAGTATTCATTAAATATTGTACTTCAATTATTATTGTTCCTTTTGCACTTAATAATTCAAGCATGCACTTTGCCATTTCTTTCAATTTATCTGAGTGTGCAAATACATTTGATGCTAAAATAAGGTTAGCATTTTTTTTTATTTTTTTTAAGTTTGATTTCTCTAAAAAACCATTAAAAGTTTTAATTTTATTTTTATTTGCAAGTTTGGACAAGTTCTTGGCCGGCTCGATACCTAATATCTTTTTAAATCCTAAATCTAAAAATGGTTTTAATGCTACTCCATCATTGCTACCAACATCAATAATATACGATTTTTTTTTGTTAAGTTTTAACTCTTTTGTATATTTTTTTGCAGCATTTACAAAATGATCTCTAAATTTTTTTGAAGTTGAGGATGTGTATAAATAATTTGAAAACATTTTTTTAGGATTTACCGAAACCGAAAGTTGGCAGTTATGACATTTGCTACAATAATTTACTTCCAATGGATAAAGTTCGCATTGCTCTTTGCTATTTTTCAATAAATTATTTGCTAGAGGTTGATATCCAAGTGAAACGACTCTTTTTAAATCTGTATTACCACATGATCTACAATCAAATTTATAGCACTCTAATAATAAATTTTTTTCTTTTTCGTCAACAAACGTATGTTTAATAGTGTGAGTAATTCCATAATTATCATGATCTCTTTCACCTCTCACTAAATTTAAAAAAGTTGTATCTTTTGTGAAAACCATTGTGTGAGCTACGTTAGGTTTAATAACAGACAATTGTCCCTCGTTAACTACTTGTGTTACTTTAGGTGCCCCGGGATTAATGATATCTTGAAAAATTTCAATAATTTGTCCTTTCGTAAATAAACACTTTTGCTCTTGTTGTGGATGATAATGATTTGCACGAATTGTCCCCTTTTTTGAGTCAATTAAACCAATTAAGTTAATTGGCTCCGTGAGTTCATGATTACTTATTTTCCCTCTTTTATCTAAGTGTAAATCATGTCCATCCCTCACATATTCTAAATTTTTATTAATTTTTTGTACTGACCATTTGTCAATCATTTCTTTAATACTCTCGTTAAGTCCATATAGGAATTTAAATCCTGTGCTCAATAATTTTTTATTAGAGAGTGAAAAACCTAAATTTGGAATTTCATCATTTGTTTCTCTTAATGTTATTTTGGGATTATGTTTTTTACAAATATTTGCAACTTCTTTAACTGTTAAGGTATCCTTTGTTAAATTAAAAATATCATAGTTTATTGAATTTTTTTCCTCCATAAATTTAAAACATCTTGCCACATCAACTAATGGGACTAGGCTTTTAATTTGTTTGCCTCCTGCAAACAATTTAAGTGTACCATTTTGAGAAGCAATTTTAGAAAATAAGTTAGGCATTATATCTATCCGCATTGTGTCATTGGAGTACCCATACACAGATCCTAGTCTTAATATTACATAATTTTTACCTGACTCTTTTAATTGTTTTTCATTAAAAGCTTTGGAAGAGGAATATGATAAAACCGGTTGTGTTTTTTCTTCCTCTTTGATGTCAGTTTTTACTTTATTGATCCCTTCATAAACTACATGGGTAGAAGGAAAGATAATTTTACATTTATCATTAATTATATCTAAAATATTTTGAGTGCCTTTTTCAGCTACAATTTTAATTTGTCTATCTTTTTCTAAATTTGATTGGTTTTGTGTTCTTGGTACATCTGTGATACCTGCTAAGTGATGAATAATGTCAGCGTCTTTAAAATGTTTCTTTACAAAATCTTTATCCAAAATATCACCATTGAAATATCCAATATTCCAATTACGAATTTGATTAACTCTTTCTGAGATAAATCTATTATCAACGACTATTACTTTGTGATGCCAGCTATATCCTGAGTATATTTTACAAAGTTCGCTGCCTATGTATCCTAGCCCACCAGTGATAATTATTTTTTTTGACATTTGTTTACTGAATATTATTTACTTATACTAAATTTTATAATAACTCAATTTATATGAAAATCATTGA
>CACEBD010000022.1 GCA_902557775.1 uncultured Pelagibacteraceae bacterium | reverse complement strand
TATTTCAACTTTACCAAATTGTTTTGACCTTGCTTTTCCCTTTTTTTGTTTCTCTAAAAGTTTCCTTTTTCGATCGGTTGCACCACCTCCATGAATTTTTGTTAATACATCTTTTTTAAATCCTTTTATGGACTCTCTAGCTACAATTTTCCCACCGATTGCTGCTTGAACTGGGATCATAAAGTTATGCCTTGGGATCAAGTCCTTTAATTTTTCGCAAACTTGTCTTCCAGTTTTTTGAGCAAAATCTTTATGAATGATCATCGCCAATGCATCTACAGGTTCAGAATTTACTAGTATTCCTAATTTCACAAGATCTCCTTCTCTGTAACTGGATATTTCATAATCGAAACTAGCGTAGCCGCTTGAAACTGATTTTAGCTTGTCATTAAAATCAAAAACAACTTCATTCAGAGGTAAGTCATAAGATAAAACTGCTCTATTTCCAGAATAAGAGAGATTAGTCTGCACTCCCCTTTTATCCTGACAAATTTTTATGATTGATCCTAAATATTCATCTGGTGTTATCACAGTAGACTTAATCCAAGGTTCTTCAATTTTTTCTATTTGAGAAGGGTCAGGCATATTTGAGGGATTTTGTAAGTCAAGGACTTCGCCTTTGTTATTGTGAACTTTGTAAATTACTCCAGGAGTCGTAGTAATTAGGTTGACATCAAATTCTCTTTCTAATCTCTCTGTGATAATTTCAAGGTGTAACAATCCCAAAAATCCACATCTGAAACCTAAGCCAAGAGCGCTTGAAGACTCTGGTTCGTATGAAAAACTAGCGTCATTTAATTTCAACTTAGCTAGTCCATCTTTCAATTTCTGATACTCAGAACTATCTACTGGGAACAAACCACAAAATACCACCGGCTTACTTGGTTTAAAACCTGATAAAGGTTTATTTATCGGATTTGTTGCATCACATATTGTGTCCCCTACTTTTGTTTCTGATAAAGATTTTATCCCTGTAATAATAAATCCTATTTCACCGGAGTTAAGCTCAGAGATATCGTTTGCTTTAGGTGTAAAAACACCAACTTTTTCAATTATATGCTCTTGATTATTAGACATTAATTTAATTTTCATACTCTTTTTTAATTTGCCATCAATAACCCTTACTAGAATAACTACGCCTAAATAACTGTCGTACCAACTATCTACTAATAAACATTTTAATTTTTCATTTGGTAAACCTTTTGGTGCAGGTAATTTACTTATTATTGCCTCTAAAATATCATCTATGCCTTCACCTGTTTTACCTGAGCAAGAAATTGCATTTGTTGTCTCTATTCCAACTACATCTTCTATCTCTTTTTTAGTTTTCTCTATATCGGATGCAGGCAAGTCAATTTTATTTAAGATAGGAATTACTTCATGATTTATTTCGAGTGCTTGATAGACATTAGCTAGTGTTTGCGCTTCTACGCCTTGAGTGCTATCTACAATTAAAAGTGAGCCTTCACAAGCAGATAAAGAGCGACTTACCTCGTAACCAAAGTCCACATGTCCAGGTGTGTCTATAATATTTAATACGTACTCTTGACCATCTTTTGCTTTATAATTTAGTTTGACTGTTTGTGCTTTAATTGTGATACCACGTTCTCTCTCTATATCCATAGAGTCTAGAACTTGTTGTTTCATCTCACGTTCAGTTAACCCTCCACACTTATGAATAATCCTATCTGCAATAGTTGATTTACCATGGTCAATATGCGCAATTATAGAAAAATTACGAATTCTTTTAATATCTGACATTTAAGACCTAATTGTAGCGCCAGTTTTTTTACTTACTGTATCAATAATTTTTTTACTAATTTCATCTAAATCTTTCTCTGATAGAGTTTTATCGATAGCCTGTAAAGAAACATTAATTGCAACTGACTTTTTATCTTTTGGAATATTTTCTCCCTCGTAAACATCAAATGTAGATACATTTTGTATTAAATTTTCATCTACCTCTCTTATAATCTTCTCTAATGATCCTATTTTAAATATTTTATCTATGACAAAAGCAAAGTCTCTTTCTGATTTTTGATAATCTGAAGCTTGAAACCTTTTTTTGCTTTGTCTAA
>CACEBD010000021.1 GCA_902557775.1 uncultured Pelagibacteraceae bacterium | reverse complement strand
CAAAGATATTTTTAAAAATTTTCTCATTATCTGTTTTTAATTCCTTCTTCTATAAATTGATCTAAATTTCCATCTAAAACACTAGAGGGATTAGAATTTTCCGACTTATTTCTTAAATCTTTAACTAATTGGTAAGGATGTAAGACATATGATCTGATTTGGTGACCCCATCCGATGTCTGTTTTAGCATTTAGTTCATCTTGATTTTGTTTTTCTCTTTTTTGAATTTCGTGCTCATAAAGTCTTGCTTTTAACATTTTAAAACAGGTTTCTTTATTTTTGTGCTGTGATCTTTCATTCTGACATTGAACAACAATTTTTGAAGGTAAGTGTGTTATCCTTACAGCGCTATCGGTGGTATTCACATGTTGGCCTCCCGCACCACTTGATCTATATGTGTCGATTCTTAAATCTTTATCATCTATTTTGATATTCACTTCTTCATCTACAGCAGGATATACCCATACGCTAGCAAAACTGGTATGTCTTCTAGCTCCGCTGTCAAAAGGTGATATTCTCACAAGTCTATGGACACCAGACTCAGATTTCATAAGTCCGTAAAGGTAATCTCCATCTACTTTAATGGTGGAAGATTTTATTCCTGCTTCCTCACCTTTGTGCTCACTAATAATTTGATAATTAAATTTTTTCTTATCAAACCATTTCAAATACATTCTTCTTAGCATATCTGCCCAATCTTGGCTTTCTGTGCCACCTGCACCTGCATGAATTTCTAAGTAAATATTAAAATTATCATTTTCGCCAGATAGAAAACAATTAATTTCACTTTTTTTAATTTCTTCTAGAATGAAATTTATTTTTTCATTACAATCTTCAATTGTTTCCTCGCTTTTTTCTTGTACAGCTAGTTGAAATAGATCTTTAATATTTTTTGTTTCTTTCAATAATCTATTATATGAGTCAAATATATTCTCAAAAATTTTTTTCTGATTAACTGTTTTTTTTACTAAATTTTTGTCTTTCCAAAAATTCTCACTTAAAAGAGTCTTTTCAATTTCCTGAAGTTTTATCTCTATCTTATGCTTATCAAAGATACCCCCTGATATTCTTTAAAATCTTTTCTGCTGTTTTTATTTTTGTCTCAAAGTTTTGCATTAATAAAATTGCCTAAATTTAATCAAATTATCGTTACCACTAATTGATATAAATTCATTATTATTAATTTTGTTTATATCTCTCAATTTTAAAGCTTCGATAATTGTATTTTTATCTTTTGAGGTTGATTTTAAACCAGTATCATAATTTATTGAAGTTAAATAAATATTACTTGGAATGCTAAAATCTTTAAAATCTTCTTTAAATAATCCGTTTTCAACAAAATCCTTAAAGATAGGAAGAGCTGCCTTAGATCCTGTCTCATATCTGCCTAAAGTTTTAGGATTATCAAAACCAACATAAACCCCGATTACTAAATTTGAAGAGAAACCTATAAACCAAGCATCGTAATTATCGTTTGTTGTGCCAGTCTTTCCTGCTAGTGGAACATTTAAAGTTTTTAATTTTTTTCCAGTACCTCGATCTACCGCACCCTTTAAAATTGACGTCATTTGAAATGCTGTTTCTTTACTTATAACTTGCTCATTAGTATTTTTAATGGATGGAAATTCTTCGGACTCTATTATAAATTTATCACAACCAATACATTCTCTGTTTTTAATTTGATAAATTGTCTTCCCTCTTCTATCTTGTATTCTAGATATTAAATTTGGATCTATTTTTTTTCCACCATTTACAAATGGAGCATATGCGGCTGTCAAATTAATTAGCGTAGTTTCAGCTGCTCCTAATGAAACAGATAGTAATTCTGGAATTTCGTCATAAATATCTAATTTTTTAGACAAGTCTAAGATTTTATTTAAACCTAACATTTTTGCAATTCTTACAGTCATAAGATTTCTTGAGTATTCAATTCCTTTTCTTAAAGTAGATGGTCCATAAAATTTTTTTCCATAATTTTCTGGCTTCCAGTTTTTAAGTCCTTCTCCTTGACTTTCAACAAATGGGGCATCTAATATTATTGTATTCGGGGAAAAACCATTTTCTAAAGCTGCAGCATAAACAATTGGCTTAAATGCAGAACCAGGTTGTCTTTTTGCTTGTGTAACTCGATTAAATTCACTTGATTTATAATTAAAAGCTCCAACTAATGCTTTCACATCACCGGTGAATGGATCTAAAACAACTATTCCTCCATTTACTTTTGGGTATTGTTTTAAATTCCAAAAATTAACTTCTTTCTTTACAAAAAAAATATCACCAATTTTATGCTTATCACTAATCTCTTTGTTATTAGGAATGGTCCATTTAATGTTTTCTTTGTTTAAAACACCTTGTAAATTTTTCTTCTTATTTATTGTTTTGAAGTAAATATTTGAATTATCAATTTCAATTATT
>CACEBD010000020.1 GCA_902557775.1 uncultured Pelagibacteraceae bacterium | reverse complement strand
ATGAGAGATGAGAAAGAGTTTGAAAAAGTAAGAAAAATATCAAAGGGCTATTTGTTAGCTAATATGACAGAGTTTGGTAAATCTAAATTATTAAATAGATCACAATTAGAAAATTTAGGCTATAATTTAGTAATTTATCCTGTGACAACACAGAGACTCGCCATGCAAAATGTTGAATTAGGACTTAAATCAATATTTAAAGATGGGCATCAAAATAATATCATTGACAAAATGCAGACTAGAAAAAGGTTGTACGAGTTAGTAGAATATGAGAAATACAATACACCTGATAAGAAAATTACAGATTTTTCTACAGATGGACATGAATAATGAGTGAAGAAATTAAAAAAGGTTTGTTAGGCATAGTCGTTGATGAGACTACAATTTCACATGTAGTTCCAGAACTTAGTGCATTAACTTATAGAGGTTACACTGTTCAAGAGCTTTGCGATAAATGTGATTTTGAGGAAGTTGCATATTTAGTACTTAATGGAGAACTCCCTAACAAAAGTCAGCTAAAAAAATTCATCAAACAAGAAAGATCAGAGAGAAAACTTTCCAAACAAATATTAAATGATATTAAAAGAATGCCTCGAAATGCTCATCCTATGGATGTAATTAGAACTTGTGTAAGTTTAATGGCATTAGAAGATAAAGACACAAAAGATAATTCTCCTAAAGCAAATATGAGAAAGGCAATGAGAATATTTGCTAAAACACCAACAGCTGTTGCTGCTTATTTTAGAACACGAAAAGGTAAATCGATTATAGCTCCAAGTAAAAAATTATCTTTTTCAGAAAATTTCTTTAAAATGATGTTTAATAAAGTTCCAGATAAAGAAATCGTAAGAGCATTTGATATTTCGTTAATATTATACGCTGAACACAGTTTCAACGTTTCGACATTCACAGCTAGAACAATTACATCCAGCTTATCTGACTTACATGGTGCAATAACTGGAGCTATAGCCTCTTTAAAAGGTCCATTACATGGTGGAGCCAATGAAGCAGTAATGCATATGATGAAAGAGATTGGAAAACCTGAAAAAGCAAAAGCTTGGATTGAAAATGCATTAAATAAAAAAAAGGTAGTAATGGGATTCGGGCATAGAGTTTACCGTACGGGAGACTCGAGAGTTCCAACAATGAAACACTATATGTTTAAAGTAGCTAAGCTTTTGAAAAAAGAAAAATATACGAGAATGTATGAAATTTTAGAAAAGGTAATGATAGATCGAAAAAATATTCACCCCAATGTAGATTTTCCATGCGGTCCAACTTATTACATGATGGGAATTGATATAGACTTCTATACACCAATATTTGTTATGTCACGTATCACGGGTTGGTCTGCGCATATAATGGAACAGCATGCTTCCAATAAATTAATTAGGCCTTTATCTAAATATAGAGGGGCAGAAGTAAGAGAAGTTATGCTTTTGAATCAAAGATAATGATTACTTTAACAGAATTACTTTTATTTTTTATTCTAGTCACATTAGCCACTTATACATTTATGCCTTGGAAAGGCATTGATAAGGGCTCAGGTTTTAAACTTTACGGACAGTGGTTTATTTGGTTTACTATTTTCGGTGTGATTATCTTAATATTTAATAGTGTCGTTAATTAAAAATTTTTTTCAAGAAACTAGAATTCTTGATGGCGGAATGGGTCAGGAGCTACTTAACCGTGGAGTAAAACCTCACGGAACTCTGTGGGGAGCCTCAGCATTATATAATCGAAAATATCATAACACAGTCGTCGAAACACATTTAGATTTTATAAAAGCTGGAGCAGAAATTATAGTAACTAATAGCTTTGGTAGCAGAAAAAGAAGGCTAATCGAAAATGGTTTAGTAAAAGAATATAAAAATCTAAATGTTCTGGCAGGAAAACTGGCAAAAAAAGCCGTAGCAATATCTAAAAAAAAAATTTTAATTGCTGGAAGTCTTCCGCCTCAAAATTTTACTTATTTTGCTGATCTTGGAAAAGATCTTAAATTTATAAAAGAAAGTTTTAGATCCCAGGCAAAATATCTCAATCCATATGTTGATTTCTTTTATTTAGACGTAATGAGTAGTTGGAAAGAGTGTTCATTGGGTTTGAGTGCAATTAAAAAATACAAGAAAAAAATTTTAGTTGGTATTCACATTAGGAGTAAAGGATTATTGCCCTCAGGTGAAAAATTTATAACTGTTGCAAAAAAAGTCCAAAAACAAAAGCCCATTGGAATTATGGCTTCTTGTGTTTCGTTTGAAGATTTAAATGAAGTAATGAAGGATGCCAAAAAACTTAAAGTTCCATTTGGATTTAAAATCAATGCTTTTGAACATATTCCACCAGGTTGGAAACCAGACTCGAATAATCCTAAAGTTCAACTTGGAAAAAGGAAAGATCTTACTCCTAAAAAATTCTTTGAAATTTGTAAAAGATTAAAGAACAAGGGTGCAAAAATTATTGGAGGATGTTGTG
>CACEBD010000019.1 GCA_902557775.1 uncultured Pelagibacteraceae bacterium | reverse complement strand
TTATCTGCGGATGGAATATTATTAAACAAAAAGCAAAAAAATATAATACAAAAATAATCCCAGTGGACTCAGAACATTTTTCAATTATGAAATTATTTGAAGATCATAAAATTAAAGAAATAGATAAAGTTTTTATCACAGCATCTGGTGGACCTTTTCTAAATTATAAATTAAATCAATTTAATCACATTAAACCCAGTGACGCTCTAAAACATCCAAAGTGGAAAATGGGAAAAAAAGTTACTATAGACTCTTCTACAATGATGAATAAATTGTTAGAAATAATTGAAGCTCAAAAATTGTTTAATATACCTAATAATAAAATTGACATTTTGATACATCCAAACTCATTGGTACATGCAATAGTAAAACTTAAAAATGGGTTAGTAAAATTCATTTATCACGAGACATCTATGATTATCCCAATTACTAATGCTATATTTGATGGACAACTTAATATAAGAGATTTTTATAGACCTTCAGAAAATAAAAAGATTGGAACAATTAAAAATCTTCATTTTGAAAAAGTAAACAAAAATATTTTTCCTATGTTGAATCTTAAAGATAAGATAAATCAATACCCTTCAACATCAATAATCATTAATGCTGCAAACGAAATATTAGTTGATCAATTTTTACGCAAAAAAATACCTTTTTTAGCTATTTATAAAATCATAATGACCATTCTGAACGATAGAAATTATAAAAAATATGCTATAAGAAAACCTAAAAATATCAGACAAATAATTGAAATTGATACTTGGGCAAAAGCAAAAACATTAAATAAAGTAAAATTAAAATATGAATAAAATTCTAATTATAACTTTAATTTTCAACTTTTTCTTCTCATTACTTAACGCGGAAATTGTTAAAAAAATTGAAATTAATGGAAATAAAAGAATAAGTGATGAAACTATTAAAGTATATGGAGAGTTTAAGGACTCTTTAGGCCAAGATCTTTCGAAATCAGACTTAAATAGAATTTTAAAAAATTTATATTTGACAGATTTTTTTGAAAATGTCAGCGTAGAAATTAATAATAATACTTTGAGCGTGGATTTAAAAGAATATCCGGTGGTTAATCAGTTAATAATTGTTGGTGAAAAAAGTACGAAATTTAAAAATGAAATAAAAAAAATTATTAGAACTAAAGAGAAAAATTCATTTATTGAAAACAATTTAAAACAAGATGTTACCTCAATAAAAAATCTTTACTCAACTTTAGGATACAACTTTTCAGAAGTTGAGGCAAAAATTAGAAAGGTAGACGAGAATAATATAGATTTAATTTTTAATGTTGACAGGGGTAAAATAACTAAGATTAGAAAAATTAGTTTTACTGGGGATAAAAAATTAAAAGACAAGAGGCTAAGAGATATCATAGCCAGCCAAGAAGATAAATTTTGGAAATTTATTTCAAGAAATACTAGATTTAGTGAAAATCTAGTTAACCTAGATACAAGATTATTAATAAATTATTATAAATCTATCGGTTATTACGATGTGCAAGTAAATTCTACATCTGCTGACATATCTGAAAGTTCAGATATAGATTTAAATTTTAATATAAATGCAGGTCGAAGATATTTTATTGATAAAATTTCAACAAACGTTGACCCGGTTTTTGATAAAAATCTTTTTTTTCCATTAAAAAAAATTTATGATGAAACAACCGGAGATTATTATTCACCTTTTAAAATTAAAAAAATTTTAAAAGAAATTGATAATCTTATTGATTCAAACAATTTACAGTTTGTAGAGCATAGAGTTAAAGAAAGCATTAATGATGATAAAATCTCTTTAATTTTTGATATTTTTGAAGGGGAGAAAGTCCTTGTAGAAAGAATAAATGTTTTAGGTAACAGCGTCACAAACGAGGATGTAGTAAGAAGTGAACTTCTTTTAGATGAGGGAGATCCTTTCACAAACCTAAGTTTAGATAAATCAATAGCTAAAATTAAATCAAGGAAAATTTTTAAAACAGTCAAACCATCCGTCTCTACAGGTTCGTCTTCCGACTTAAAGATAATTGATATACGAGTCGAGGAACAGCCAACAGGAGAAATAAGCGCCGGGGCTGGAGTAGGTACAGAAGGAGGGACATTTGCAACTAAAATTTCAGAGAATAATTGGTTGGGGCAAGGAAAAATACTGGGTTTAGAATTTGAATTAACCTCAGAATCAATAAAAGGTGAATTAAACTATTCAGATCCAAACTATGATTTACTTGGTAACTCGATTAATTATAGATTAGCAAATATCTCAAATGATAAACCTGACCAAGGTTATGAAAATACAATTTTTACTGCCGGAGTAGGGACATCTTTTGAGCAATATAGAAATATTTTTACTAATTTATCATTAAATGCAACTTATGATGATTTGAGGACTGATGACTCAGCATCAAACTCACTTAAAAAACAAAAAGGAGAATTTTCTGAAATTACAGGTCAGTACGGTTTTACATTAGATAAACGAGACCGTGTCTTTGCTCCAACAGACGGAACAATTGCTGGTTTTAGTCAAAGTTTACCATTATATGCTGACAAACCTTTTATTAGTAATACTTTTTTCTCAAGTTCGTACCATTCATTTGGTGAAAATATAATTGGTGCAGGAAAAATTTTTGTTGATGCAATCAATGGTCTTAACGATGAAGATGTAAGGTTAAGTAAAAGAAAAGCATTGAGTAGTAAAAGATTAAGAGGATTTCAAAAAGGAAAAGTTGGCCCAGTAGATGGAACGGACCATGTTGGGGGTAATTACGCTGCTGCAATTAATTTTGAAGCTAGTTTACCAAACTTATTGCCAGATAATACAAATGCAGATGTTGGATTATTTTTAGATATAGCTAACGTTTGGGGAGTTGATTACGATAGTACAATAAATGAAAGTAATGAATTAAGATCATCTACAGGTATAGCTGTGGACTGGTCTTCACCAATAGGACCAATAAGTTTTATTTTTGCTACTAACCTATCAAAAGCATCAACTGATAAAACAGAGTCATTTAACTTTAATTTGGGAACTTCATTTTAAAATGGTATCAACTTGTAAAAAAATTTTCTTTGTCTTACTTATAATATTGCCAAATTTTTCGTCAATCGCAGATACACCTTATTTTATTGATTTCAAATATGTGCTTAATGAAAGCGCTGCTGGCAAAAAAGCACAAAGCGCACTTAAAAGTAAGTTAGACAAAGGTTTAAAAA
>CACEBD010000018.1 GCA_902557775.1 uncultured Pelagibacteraceae bacterium | reverse complement strand
AAATGATGGGTGCTAAAAACATTGATGATTTGAGGTCTTTAATTGAAAAACAAATTTCTAGTCAATACTCCCAAGCACTAGATTCAATTACAAAAAAAGAAATTTTAGACCAAATTGAAAAAACTCATGAAGTGGATTTACCCAAAAATTTAATCGATCAAGAAATTAATCTTATGACAAGAAGTCTTAAACCCGAAGAAAAAGAAAAAAACAAAGAAAAAAATGAAAAATTGGCTAAATCGCGAATAAAGCTTGGGTTAGTTTTAAACGAGTATGGTGAGAAAAATAATTTAAAAGTAACAGATGAAGAGGTTAGTAATGAAATACAAAAACAAATCAAAGGAATGCCTGGACAGGAAAAAATGGTTCTTGAATATTACCAAAAAAATCCAAGTGCTTCTCAAAGTTTAAAAGGTTCGTTATATGAGGAAAAAATAATTAGTTTAATAAAATCAAAAATTAAACTTAATACGAAGGAAATAGATACTAAAGAAGCAGAAAAAATTATTAGTGAATTTAACAAACAAAATATAGTTAACAAGCAATCACCAAAAACTAAATCTTCTGCTAAAGACAAGCCAAAAACAAAAAAAATTAGTAAAAAGTAATCAATAGTTGTATAAGTCATTCATGAGTCGCGATTTTGAAGAAAAAATGAATAGCTTAATTCCCATGGTTGTTGAACAAACAAGCAAAGGGGAAAGGGCCTATGATATTTACTCAAGACTTTTAAAAGAAAGGATTGTTTTTTTAGTCGGACCAGTTAACGACGCAGTGGCATCATTGGTGACAGCACAATTATTATTTTTAGAATCTGAAAATCCAAACAAAGAAATTAATTTTTATATTAATAGCCCTGGGGGTTTAGTTACAGCAGGTTTAGGTATATATGATACAATGCAATATATTAATTCCCCTGTTTCAACTTTATGTATCGGCCAAGCCTCATCAATGGGATCTTTTTTGTTAGCAGCAGGCGAAAAAGGGAAAAGGTATTCTTTGCCAAACTCTAGGATAATGGTTCATCAGCCTTCCGCAGGATTTCAAGGTCAAGCAACAGATATTCAGATTCATGCAAAAGAAATTCTGTCGTTAAAGGAAAGACTAAATAAAATTTACTCCAAACACACGGGGAAAACTATAAATGAGATCGCAGAGGCTTTAGAAAGAGATAATTTTATGACTGCAGATGAGGCTAAAAAATTTGGACTCATAGACTCAGTTGTGGAAAAAAGAAAATAGAGCACAAGATATAGCCAATTCTACAACTTCAACTTGATAACGGTATATATGCAATTTATATTAATAGTATTGATTCGTTATGACAGAAAAAAATAACAAAAATATACTTTATTGTTCATTCTGCGGAAAAAGCCAACATGAAGTTAGAAAATTAATTGCCGGACCCACTGTATTTATTTGCGATGAGTGTGTTGAGCTTTGTATGGACATTATCAAGGAGGAAAATAAAAGTTCTCTTGTAAAACATCAGGACGGCGTTCCTACTCCAAAAGAAATTTGTGGAGTATTAGACGATTACGTAATAGGTCAAAAATTTGCTAAAGAAATTCTTTCAGTAGCAGTTCATAATCATTACAAAAGATTAAATCACGAAACAAAGAATAGTAAAGATGTTGAATTATCAAAATCAAATATTTTATTAGTTGGACCAACAGGTTGCGGAAAAACTTTATTAGCACAAACATTAGCAAGAATATTAGATGTCCCTTTTACAATGGCCGATGCTACTACTTTAACTGAGGCAGGATATGTAGGTGAAGATGTTGAAAATATTATTTTAAAACTTTTACAATCAGCAGATTATAATGTTGAAAAAGCTCAAAGAGGAATAGTGTACATTGACGAAGTTGATAAGATAAGTAGAAAGTCTGAAAATCCATCTATAACAAGAGATGTATCGGGTGAAGGTGTGCAACAAGCATTATTGAAAATCATGGAAGGTACAATAGCTAGTGTTCCACCTCAAGGAGGTAGAAAACATCCTCAACAAGAATTTTTACAAGTTGATACAACAAATATATTGTTCATTTGTGGAGGAGCTTTTGCAGGATTGGATAAATTAATAGATAATAGAGGAAAAGGAAGTTCTATTGGCTTTGGGGCAAAAGTAAAAAGTTATAAAGAACAACCTTTGTCAGAAACCATGAAACTTTTAGAGCCTGAAGATTTAATTAAATATGGATTAATTCCAGAATTCA
Organism: uncultured Pelagibacteraceae bacterium; assembly: GCA_902557775.1. Classification (GTDB taxonomy): domain Bacteria; phylum Pseudomonadota; class Alphaproteobacteria; order Pelagibacterales; family Pelagibacteraceae; genus Pelagilacustribacter. The sequence continues at coordinate 1,847 of CACEBD010000018.1, read as the reverse complement.
TTGGTAGAATGCCAATCATTGCGACTTTGGATGATTTAGATGAAAAATCATTAGTTAAAATATTAAAAGAGCCAAAAAATTCTCTAATAAAACAATATAAAAGATTATTTGAATTTGAGAATGTTGAATTAGAATTTAAAGATGATGCTATTACAGAAATAGCGAAAAAAGCAATATCGAAAAAAACTGGCGCAAGAGGCTTAAGATCTATCTTAGAAAATATTTTGTTGAAAACTATGTTTGATTTACCTGATATGGAAAACGTAGTAAAAGTAACGGTTGATAGAGCTGCTGTTAATGGAACTTCAGTTCCGATTGTCACATACGGAAAAAAACCTTCAACATCTGTAGCATAAAATAAATTTGCTTCTTGAAATTTTGAGATTAATAGTCATATTAATACTTAATGAAAACATCTTATTTAAAACCTTTGCTACCGCTAAGAGATATAGTTATCTTTCCCTCAATGGTCGTACCATTATTTGTTGGAAGAGAAAAATCAATTAAAGCTCTTCAAGAGGTAATGAAATCAGATAAATCCATAGTTTTGGCAACACAAAAAAATTCTGAAACTGACGATCCTACGGGCAAAGATTTATATCAATACGGCTGTTTAAGTAAAGTTCTTCAACTTTTAAAATTACCAGATGGAACCGTAAAAGTTCTTGTAGAGGGAGAAAAAAGAATTAAAATTATAAAACATAATCAAGATAGTAATGATTTTCTAAACTGTGAAGTAGAGATAGCAGAAGACATAAATGTGACTAAAGATTTAGAACAATTGGCTGCTGGTCTTGTTAAAAAATTTGAAAGACTTCAGGTACTAAGTAAAAAAGATTTTAACGAAAGCACAAGTAATCTCAAAAACTTAAAAAATCCTTCACAAATTGCTAATAATATTTCCTCTAATTTGAATATTCAAATTTTTGAGAAACAAGAATTATTAGAAATCACTGATTTAAAAAAAAGATTAGAAAAAATACATTCAATAATAGAAAAAGAGACTAGCGTTTTATCGGTAGAGAAAAAAATTAGAGGAAGAGTTAAAAACCAAATGGAAAAAACTCAAAGAGAGTACTATTTAAACGAACAACTTAAAGCAATACAAAAAGAACTTGGTGAAATTGACGAGGGAAAAGATGAACTATCAAGTTTATCTAAAGCAATATCGGATGCAAAAATGCCGAAGTTAGCAAAGGAAAAGTGTCTATCAGAACTAAAAAAATTAAAATCAATGAGTCCCATGTCTGCAGAAGCAACAGTTGTAAGAAATTATTTAGATTGGATGACAGAATTGCCTTGGTCAAGTAAATCAAAAATCAACACAGATTTAAATAATGCACAAAAAATTCTTGACGAAGACCACTATGGATTAGAAAAAGTTAAGGAGAGAATAATAGAATTTTTAGCAGTTCAAAAAAGAATACAAAAAATGAAAGGTCCAATTTTATGTTTAGTTGGCCCCCCAGGGGTTGGCAAAACATCTCTTGGGAAGTCAATAGCTAAAGCAACTAATAGAAAGTTTATCAGAATATCCTTAGGAGGTATTAGAGATGAGGCAGAGATAAGAGGTCATAGAAGAACTTATATTGGATCTTTACCAGGAAAGATTATTCAAATGATGAAAAAAGCCGGAACTAAAAACCCTCTTTTTCTATTAGATGAGATTGACAAAGTAGGTAATGATTATAGAGGTGATCCTTCTTCTGCATTATTAGAAGCTTTAGATCCAGAGCAAAATAAAGAATTTAATGACCATTATTTAGAGGTTGATTACGATTTATCTGATGTGATGTTTGTAACTACAGCAAATACATTAAATATACTTCCTCCACTTTTAGACAGAA
>CACEBD010000017.1 GCA_902557775.1 uncultured Pelagibacteraceae bacterium | reverse complement strand
AAAAATATAGAGTGATTATAACTCCACCTTATACTTTGTTAGAAAGTTACGCTAGATATTTTAAAAATAAGAAGATTTTTATTGGTTCTCAGAACTGTTATCATAAGGATCTGTTTTCCTCTGATACAGCAGCCGTTAGCCCTTACATGATTAAAAGTGTTGGGGCAAAATATACACTAATAGGGCATTCAGATAATAGAAAAGAAGGCGATACGGATGAGTTGTTGAAAGAAAAAATTAAATTTGCTTTAAAAAATAATTTAAAGGTAGTTTTTTGTATAGGTGAAAACAAACAGGACAAAAAAAACAAGAAAACTTTTAATGTACTCAGAAAACAACTTTCAAAAGCTTTAGACAAAAAATTTAATAGCAAAAATATAATAGTTGCGTATGAACCAATTTGGTCAATTGGAACAGGAAAATTGCCCACAGAGATTGAATTAAATAATACGATAGTTTTTATTAAAAAAATTTTAAAAGGTATGTTTAAGAAAAAAAGCCCAGCTGTGCTGTATGGAGGGTCAGTTGATGGAAATAGCGTTAAAATTTTTAGGGAAATAAAAGAAATTGATGGTTTTTTAATTGGAGGCGCTTCAAAAACTTCAAAAAAATTTATTGATATAATAAAAAATTACTATAGATAAGCACCATGGAAAGTTTACTTATATTAGTGAATATCATACTCGCAATAATATTAATTATTGTTATTTTATTACAAAGATCAGAAGGTGGAGCTCTAGGTTTAGGTGTTTCACAAGACAATTTCACGTCTACAAGATCAATGGGTACTTTCTTAACAAAATTTACATCTATAGTTGCCGCTTTGTTTATTATTTGTAGCATTGCGATAGTAGCTATTTCCAGAGACGAACTTCGTGAAACACAGTCTGTTTTAGAAAAAGAGGAAGAGAAAGACACAAGCCTTCCACAAATACCTCAATCAAAATAATTTAGACTTTGTAATTATCAGATTTTGAAGTATAACATACTTCCATGGCGCGATATATATTCGTAACTGGCGGCGTGGTTTCATCTTTAGGAAAAGGATTATCCTCAGCATCATTAGCATATTTATTACAATCAAGAGGATATAAAGTAAGAATAAGAAAATTAGATCCTTATTTAAATATTGATCCAGGAACAATGAGCCCTTTCCAGCACGGTGAAGTTTTTGTTACAGACGATGGGGCTGAAACAGATTTAGATTTGGGGCATTATGAGAGATTCTCAGGGATCTCAGCAAAAAAATCAGATAACATTACAACAGGAAAAATTTATAGCGACGTGCTTAAAAGGGAGCGCAAAGGAAAATATTTAGGAAAAACAGTTCAAGTTATTCCACATATTACTAATAGAATAAAAGAATTTATAAAAAATGATGTATCAAAAGAAGATTTTGTTATTTGTGAAATAGGCGGAACTGTAGGCGATATAGAGAGCTTGCCCTTTTTAGAAGCAATTAGACAATTTTCAAATGAGATAGGAAAAAAAAATACTTTGTTTATTCATCTTACATTAGTTCCCTATATGAAAGCCTCTGATGAAATTAAAACTAAACCAACTCAACACTCAGTAAAAGAACTTAGGAGCATCGGAATTCAACCTGATATTATTATATGTAGATCAGAAAGAACTATCCCATTAGATCAAAGAAAGAAAATTTCATTGTTTTGTAATGTTGCTATAGAGGATGTTATAGAAACTGTTGATGTAAAAACAATTTATGAGGCTCCAATTAGTTTTAACAAAGAAAAGTTAGACGAGAGAGTCTTAAAATTCTTTAAAATAAAATCCAGAAAAAATGTCAATCTTCTGCCGTGGAAGAAAATTACCGACATGGTCCTGAATACTAAAAATAAAGTAAATATTGCGATTATTGGTAAGTACGTGGAGCTTAAAGATGCATATAAATCATTAGATGAAGCTTTAACGCATGGTGGAATAGCAAATAATTTAAAAGTAAATTTAGTGAGGATCGAGTCTGATTTTTTAAAACCAAGTGACATTAAAAATAAGTTAAAAGACGTTTCAGGAGTTTTGATACCTGGTGGATTTGGCAAAAGAGGGACAGAAGGGAAAATAGCAGCTATTAATTATGTAAGAAAAAATAAAATTCCATTTTTAGGCATTTGCTTCGGTATGCAAATGGCAGTAATAGAGTTTGCTAGAAATAGATTAAACATTAAAAATGCAACATCCAGTGAATTTGGTCCATCAAATGCCTCTGTCGTAGGACTTATGAGTGAGTGGACTAAAAATGGGCAGTTAATGAAAGGCACTGATAAAGATCTTGGCGGAACAATGCGTTTAGGTAGTTACGAAGCAAGACTTAAAAAGGACACAAAAATAAGTAAAATTTACAATACATTAAAGATACAAGAGAGGCATCGTCATAGATATGAGGTCAATATTAACTATAAAGAGGAATTTGAAAACAAGGGTATGATTTTCTCAGGATTATCCCCAGATAATAAATTACCAGAGATTATAGAACTGAAAGATCATCCATGGTTTATTGGAGTTCAGTTTCATCCTGAATTTAAATCTAGACCTTTAAAGCCACATCCTTTATTCTCAGCATTTGTAAAGGCCGCAAAAATCAATTCGAAACAATGAAAAATCATAAAGTAAAATGCTCTAATTTCGAGATTGCTAATAACAATCCATTTACATTAATTGCTGGACCATGCCAGCTCGAAAGTGAAAAACATGCAATTAAAATTTCTACAGAGCTTAAGAAGATTACCGGTGAACTCGGCATAAACCTAATTTACAAAACATCTTTTGATAAAGCTAATAGAACAAGTTTAAAAGGTAAAAGGGGTTTAGGTTTAGATAAATCTTTACCAATTTTCGATAAAATTAGAAAAGAGGTTGGCGTTCCAGTTTTAACCGACGTTCACACTGCTGAACAATGTTCTATAGTTGCGGATCATGTCGATGTATTACAAATTCCAGCATTCTTGTGTAGACAAACTGACCTTTTAATTGCTGCAGCTAAAACCGGTAAAATAATAAATGTAAAGAAAGGCCAATTTTTAGCTCCATGGGATATGGCCAATGTTATCAAAAAAATTGAAGACTCGGGAAATAAAAATATTTTAATTACAGAAAGAGGAGCCAGTTTTGGTTATAATACTCTCGTTTCAGACATGAGAGCATTACCTATAATGTCAAAATATGGTTTTCCTATTGTATTTGATGCGACACATTCAGTTCAACAACCTGGTGGAATGGGAGAGAAAAGTGGTGGGCAAAGAGAGTTTGTTCCATATTTAGCTCGAGCAGCAATAGCTGTGGGTGTAGGAGCAATTTTTATGGAAACACACGAAGATCCAGAAAACGCCCCTTCAGACGGTCCTAACATGGTTCCACTAAATGAGGTAAAATCATTGTTAATAAAACTTACTGAGATCGACAATATAGTAAAATAATAATGGCAAAAATTAAAAGCATTAAAGGCCGCCAAGTCTTTGACAGTAGAGGAAACCCAACAGTTGAAGCAGAAGTTTTTTTAGAAAATAATATTTCTGCAACAGCTATTTCTCCTTCAGGTGCATCAACGGGAGCTTTTGAGGCTCATGAATTAAGAGATAAGGACAAAAATAATTTTTTAGGCAAGAGCGTTAACATTGCTGTAGAGAATATTAATGGTAAGATTTTAGATAAATTAAAAGGGTTAGAGTCGGATGATCAAAAAAATATCGATAAAGTTTTATTAGATCTAGATGGCACCGAAAATAAAACAAACTTAGGTGCAAATGCAACTCTCGCAGTTTCTCTAGCAAATTCAAAATGCTCAGCAATTTCTAATAAGAAAGTTTTGTTTAAATATTTAGGAAATAACTTTTCTTTACCTATCCCATTAATGAATATTATTAATGGAGGTGCACATGCTGATAATGATTTAAACATACAAGAGTTTATGATTAGACCAGACTCAGCAAAAAACTTCTTAGATGCCATTGAAAAGTGTTATGTAGTAATTCAAAATCTAAAAAAGATTTTAAAATCAAAAAAAATGCTTACAAATGTCGGAGATGAAGGGGGATTTGCTCCATCTATTAATACAAATGAACAAGCTTTAGAATTGATTGTTGACGCGATTGAAAAATCAAATTTAAAACCAGGCAAAGATTTAGTTATTTGTTTGGATGTGGCTGCTAATGAATTAATAAATGAAAAAGGCGAATATTCAATTCAATCTACAAATTATTCATCAGTTGAAGATAATATTAATTATTACAAAAAATTGACTTCTAATTATCCAATAAAATCAATCGAGGATCCTTTTGCCGAAGAAGATTGGAATTCTTGGAATAAAATTACAAATGAAATAGGTAAAAATATTCAAATTGTAGGCGATGATTTATTTGTGACTAATTCAAAAAGACTAAGCAAGGGCATAAAAGAAAAATCTGCAAATTGTATACTGGTAAAACCAAACCAAATAGGCACTTTGACTGAAACATTAGAAGTAGTATCAATAGCAAAAGCAGCTAATTTCAATACCATTATTTCACATAGATCAGGAGATACAGAGGATACATTTATTGCTGATTTGGCTGTAGCGACAATGTCTTCCCAAATAAAAACTGGGTCGCTAGCTAGGTCTGAAAGAGTAGCTAAATATAACAGGTTATTACGTATCGAAGAAGAACTTGGAAATCGAGCTAAAATGGCTAAAATCTAGTTGATGCGACTTATTGAAAGTTTAAAGAAAAAAAAATTTATATTATTTAATATTTTTTTCACTCTTTACATTGGAATTAATCTGATCGGTGGTGAAAGAGGATTAATTTCTTATTTTGATAAAAAGCAAATTTATCAAGAGTTGAAGAATAAAGAAAAAATATTAACTAATAAATTAGAGGATATAGAAAATAAAATATCATTAGTTAAAAATAATGATTTAGACTATTTGGATATGTTGTACAGAGAAAAATT
>CACEBD010000016.1 GCA_902557775.1 uncultured Pelagibacteraceae bacterium | reverse complement strand
TTATATAATTGTCAGATATATTATTTATTTCACACTCTTTAAAACTTGGTAATTCATTTATTTTTGTAAAATTTGGAATTAAATTTAATACTTCTTTTCTTAATGAGTCAAAATTCGATAAACTCTCATTTTTTCCAAGTGCTTTTAAGATTAAATTAAATATCTTCCAATCCTCTAAAGCATCGCCTATTGGATATGAAGCTTTTTTTACATTCTTGCACTCTTCCCTCAAGATTTTCATAAAGTCCATTTTGTTCTGTAAATGCGGCGCTAGGGAGAATTATATCAGCGAGCTCTGCGCCTCTGTCACCATGACTGCCTTGATAAATTATAAACTCATTATTTTTTTTTATATCTAAGTTGTCAGAACCTAAAAGGTATAATAATTTGAATTGATTATTATTTAATTTTTCAAAAAAAGAATTTCTTTTTTTATCCTCTTTTGATAAAATATTTATATCAATTAAACCAACTGTTGATGCATTTTGTGGAAGAAAATTAAATGCATTCCAGTCTTTATTAATAAAATTATTTTTCTTTAAAAACTTTTTAAAACCTTCTACAATATATTTTCCGCTTTTTATTTCTGCAGCTGACTCTCCGATAATAACCAAAGGTTTTTTTGAGGATAATAATTTTTTTGAAAAATCAGAACTATTATTCAGTATCTTGTTTATATCTTCTACTTTATTGCCAATAATAGTATAATTATAAGTAAGATCTCCTGGGTTTCCAATTGAATAAATAGGAACTTTTTTTTGAGCAAAAATTTTTCTTATTCTTGCATTTAACATTGTTGCTTCATGTCTTGGATTTGTTCCAACTAAAAGAATTAAGTCAGTCTCCTCTATACCTTTTATAGATGAATTAAAAATGTAGTTACTTTTTTCAGCTGGATTAATATATAAATTTCTCTCTCTAAAGTCTAAATTATTACTCTTAATTACTGAGAAAAATTTTTTAAAACTTAAAGCATTTTCCAAATTAACCATATCTCCAATATGGCCACCTATTTCATTTGAGTTTGTTGTCTTAATTTTTTCTACTAAAATTGAAATAACTTCATCCCAAGTAGATTTTTGAAGTCTATTGTTTTTTTTTAAATAAGGCACATCTAATCTTTGTTTAAGCAAGCCGTCACATGAGTATCTTGTTTTGTCAGATATCCACTCTTCATTTATATCGTTATTAAGTCTCGGTAATACCCTTTTTACTTCCCAATTATAAGTATCAACTCTTATATTTGAACCAACTGCATCCATGACGTCTATGCTCTCAGTTTTTTTAAGCTCCCAAGGTCGAGCTTCAAAAGCATACGGTTTTGATGTAAGGGCTCCAACAGGACATAAATCAATTACATTAGCTGAAAGTTCTGATTCCAAAGCTTTCTCTAAATAAGTTGTTATCTCCATATTTTCCCCTCGACCTATTGCTCCGATTTCAGGAATACCAGCAACCTCTGTTGCAAATCTCACACATCTTGTACAATGGATACATCTAGTCATTTGAGTTTTTATCAATGGACCCATGTATTTTTCTTTCACTTGTCTTTTATTTTCTACAAATCTTGATTTATCCACTCCGTAATACATAGACTGATCTTGTAAATCACATTCACCTCCTTGATCACAAACTGGACAATCCAGAGGATGATTGGCTAATAAAAATTCCATAACACCCTTTCTAGCTTTTTCAACTAGCGCTGTGTTGGTCTTAATATTCATGCCGTCAGCTGCAGGCATCGCACATGATGCAATTGGTTTTGGAGATTTTTCTAACTCCACTAGACACATTCTACAATTTCCAGCAATAGATAATTTTTCATGATAACAAAATCTTGGTATTTCAGCGTCTGCGAGTTCGCAAGCTTGAAGCACGGTCATGCCTTTTTCAAATTCTATTTCTTTTCCATTGATCGTGATTTTAGGCATTTTTATTCTCCAAAAGATGTTGATCAACTAAATAAGGATTATTTATTTTCTTTTTTATTAACGGTTCCTCTCTGCACCGACTTTCGACTTCTTTTCTAAAGTGTCTTAATAATCCTTGTACAGGCCATGCTGAACCTTCTCCGAAAGCGCAAATAGTATGACCCTCAATTTGTTTAGTAACATCAGACAACAGATCAATGTCACTAAAAGTTGCTTTCCTTTTTTCAACTCTATCTAATATTCTCCACATCCATCCTGCTCCCTCTCTACATGGAGTGCATTGTCCACAACTTTCATGTTTATAAAATCTTGCTATTCTTGCCATGCAAGCTACTATGTCTTGGTCTTTATTAATAACAACTATTCCAGCTGTACCAAGCCCACTTTTGTTTTCTATCAGGCTGTCAAAATCCATCGTAATCGTGTCACATATTTTTTTTGATAAGAGAGGCATTGATGAACCGCCTGGTATCACCGCCTGAAGATTTTCCCATCCCCCTATCACTCCTCCAGCATGTTTTTCGATTAATTCTTTCAATGAAACGCCCATTTCTTCTTCTACGTTGCATGGTTTGTTTACATTACCCGATATACAAAATATTTTTGTCCCAGTGTTCTTTGGTTTTCCTAAAGAGGCAAACCATTTTCCACCTCTTCTCAAAATAGTTGGAACTACAGCGATTGTTTCAACATTGTTAACTATTGTAGGGCAACCATATAAACCTACTAATGCTGGAAATGGAGGTTTCAATCTAGGTTGGCCTTTATTTCCCTCAATGCTTTCTAGTAAGGCTGTCTCTTCACCACAAATATATGCACCTGCACCGTAGTGTATATGAATTTCAAAATCCCATCCAGAACCACATGCATTTTTTCCTAAAAAATTTTTTTTATAAGCTTGATCAATGGCTTCTTGCAGCCTTCTTCCTTCATTAAAATATTCGCCTCTTATATAGATATAACAAATATGAGCGTTAACAGCATAACCAGCTATTAAACATCCCTCAATTAATTTTTGTGGTTCAAACCTTAATATATCTCTGTCTTTACATGTTCCAGGTTCAGACTCATCTGCGTTTATAACTAGATAGTGCGGCCGTGAGCCAACTTCTTTTGGTGCAAAAGACCACTTTAAACCTGTTGAAAACCCTGCTCCACCTCTTCCTCTTAATTCAGAAGTTTTTACCTCATTAATAATCCATTCTCTTCCTTTTGAAATAATATTTTTTGTATCTTTCCAATCATCTCTTCTTATTGCATGATCTATTTCCCATCCATGATCATTATATAAATTTTTAAATATCTTATTTTCTGGTTTAAGCATGCTTTTCTCCATTTGCTTTTACTTTCTGCTCTTTCTCAGGTGCAGTATTTTTACGGCCTCTATAAGACCCTGGTTTAAGAGGTTTATCTTTTATAAGCGAGTCTAAGATTTCTACTGTGCTTTTTTCATCAAGATCTTCATAGTAATTATCATTTATTTGTATCATAGGTGCACTAACGCAAGCGCCTAAACACTCCACTTCCATCCATGAACAATTTCCTTTTTTTGAAATTTCATTTTCATTTGGAGAAATTTTCTCTTTACAAAGATTGACAATTTTATCTGCTCCACGAAGTAAGCAAGGGGTTGTGGTGCATACTTGTATAAAATGTTTTCCAACTGGAGCTAAATTATACATAGTATAAAATGTAGCTACTTCATAAACCGATATGTAAGGCATAGATAAATATTTAGCTATATATTTCATGGCAGCTAATGGTATCCAATTACTATTTTGTCTTTGGGCTAAATACAAAAAAGGCATCACAGCACTTTTTTTACTTTCTTTTGGATATTTTTTTTAAAATTTCCTCGGCTTTTTTTAAATTCTCTGTTGAAAATCTAAAATCTGTTGGCTGCTCGTTATGAACTTTTTTTAAACTCATCTGTCCACCTCTCCAAATACAATATCTAAAGACCCTAATACAGCTGGCACGTCAGCTAACATATGACCTCGAATTAAATAATCCATAGCTTGCAAATGAGAAAAGCCTGGCGCCCTAATTTTACATCTGTAGGGTTTATTACTTCCATCAGAAATTAAATATACTCCAAATTCACCTTTGGGAGCCTCCACGGCAGTATAAACATCACCTTTTGGAACTCTGTAACCTTCAGTAAATAGTTTAAAGTGATGTATCAACGCTTCCATTGATTGTTTTAAATCATCTCTGTTTGGTGGAGATATTTTACCATCAATTGACTTGACCGGACCTTTTGGAAGTCTTTCTATACATTGTAAGATAATTTTCACACTCTCTCTCATTTCCTCTATTCTGCATAAATATCGATCATAACAATCTCCATTTTTACCTACAGGAATTTTAAAATCTAAATCTTTATATATCTCGTATGGTTGTGACCTTCTTAAATCCCATGGAATTCCTGACCCTCTCAACATAATTCCTGAAAAACTATGGTCTAAGGCTTCTTGTTTAGACACTATTCCTATTTCAACATTTCTTTGTTTAAAAATTCGGTTATCTGTAAGCAAACCCTCTAAATCATCTATGATTTTAGGAAAAGATCTACAGAACTTTTCTATATCCTCTACTAGTTTAAGAGGAATATCTTGATGTACGCCTCCAGTTCTAAAATAATTAGCATGTAGTCTTGAGCCTGATGCTCTTTCATAAAATGTCATCAAAGTTTCTCTTTCTTCAAAGCCCCATAGTGAAGGAGTTAGTGCGCCCACATCTAAAGCTTGAGTGGTAACATTAAGAATGTGACTTAAAATTCTGCCAATCTCACAAAAGATTACTCTGATGTATTTTGCCCGTATAGGCACCTCAAGTCTAAGTAATTTCTCCGCAGCAAGTGCAAAGGCATGTTCTTGATTCATCGGTGCAACATAATCTAATCTATCGAAGTAAGGCAAAGCTTGAGTATAAGTTTTTTGTTCGATAAGTTTTTCAGTTCCTCTATGAAGTAGCCCGATATGAGGATCAGCTTTCTCAACTACTTCTCCATCCAACTCAAGTATAAGCCTTAATACTCCATGTGCAGCAGGGTGTTGAGGGCCAAAGTTAAGGTTTAATGATTTAGTTTTTTTTACCATCTTGTTCTCTATTTTTTATATTATTTAAATAATCTGTACCTTCCCAAGGACTTTCAAAATCAAAATTTCTATAATTTTGTTCTAGTTTTACTGGTTCATAAATAACCTTTTTCTCCTTTTCACTGTATCGAACTTCATTAAAACCAGTTAAAGGAAAGTCCTTTCTAAGAGGATGACCTTTAAACCCATAGTCTGTCAAAATTCTTCTAAGGTCTGGATGAT
>CACEBD010000015.1 GCA_902557775.1 uncultured Pelagibacteraceae bacterium | reverse complement strand
ATGTTAATTTAGAAGTACCTCCAGATCATTTCAATTTTGATTTGTCTACAAATATATCTCTAGTATTAGCCAAAAATAACAAATTAAATCCTAGTGATTTAGCAAAAAATATAAAAGAATTATTCTTAATGAATATAAACCATTTCGAAAAAATTGAAGTAGCCGGACCAGGTTTTTTAAATATTAAACTATCAAAAGAGGGAGTCGTTTTAAATATTAATGATATTTTAAAAAATAGAAATATTTTTGGAGCTAAAAAAATGAACAAAATATTTAATTTAGAATTTGTTTCTGCGAATCCCACCGGCCCAATGCATGTTGGTCATTGTAGAGGAGCAATTTTTGGCGATGTTTTATCAAATTTGTTATTATTTAATGGAAATAAAGTTATCAAAGAGTACTACGTAAATGATTACGGAAATCAAATTAAAAATTTTGTTGAGTCTGTTTATTTAAGGATAAGAGAAATACAATTTAAAGAAAAATTTATAGTAAAAGAAAACTTATATCCAGGAGACTATATTAAAGATATTGCTATTAATATAATTGAAAATAATAATGATTTTAAAGCGGATAGTTTAAAAGATAAATTTGAGCAATTAAAAAGACTTTCTCTTAAAGCATCAATGTCTTTAATAAAGAAAGATCTAAAAGCACTTGGAATAGTTCATGATAATTTCATTTCAGAGTCAGAACTTGTAAAAAGAGATCTTGTTAACAAAACAATTAAAAAACTTCAAAAAAAAAGATATGTAGAGGAAGGTCTTCTTGACGAACCAAAAGGTGAAAAATCTAAAGACTGGAAAAAAGTAAAAAGACTTATATTTAAGTCAACAGAATTTGGTGATGACACTGACAGAGCTCTACAAAAAAATGATGGATCTTGGACATATTTTGCAAATGATGTTGCTTATCATGCTGATAAGATAGACAGAAAATTTAACAATTTAGTAAATATATTAGGTGCAGATCATACAGGCTATATCAAAAGAATATCAGCAGCAGTAACTGCTCTATCAGATAAAAAAGTTAAATTAACTTGTAAAGTTTGCCAACTTGTAAAATTATATAAAAATGGGAAACCGTTCAAAATGTCAAAAAGGGCTGGTGAATTCATTTCAGTCCAAGATTTGCTAAAAGAAGTGAACAAAGATTCAATAAGGTTTATGATGTTAAACAGAAGTAACGATGCAGAATTAGATTTTGATTTTGACAAAGTGAAGGAAAAAACAAAAGATAATCCAGTATATTACGTTCAATACGCCTACGCTAGAATAAATTCTATTATCAGAACTCTCAAAAAAAGTTTATCTGAAAATATTCTTGTTTCACAAAATACATTCACACCTAATGAATATGAACAAAAAATATTAAGGAAAATTTTTGAATGGCCTAAAATCATAGAGTCGGCATCTTATAAATTTGAACCACATAAGATACCTTTTTATTTATATGAACTGTCAACCTTATTTCACTCATATTGGAGTAAAGGTAATGAGGATAGTAATTATAGATTTATTGAGAACGGTGAGATAAAAAGAGACGAAGCCCTAGTTTTTATTTATTTAATAGCAATAGTTATAAAAAATGGAATGAAAATTCTTGGAGTTTCATTGCCAGAAAAAATGTGATGATAAAAGCTTTAAATATTTTTATGGTATTTTTAATTATCGTTTTTATTTTTAGCATTTCTAATTATTACTTTTCCAAAAAAAATATAAATAGTAAGAATTTTAATCGCTCAAATATTAATCAAATTCTAAAAGAAAAAATTACTGACTTGCCAATCTTATTAAATGATACAGATGATGTTATAGAATTTAATAATTCAATTGAAAATGAAAATAATATCAAAAAAAAAAGAAGTTTTTGGGATTTAATTAAAAGATAAATGAAACAAAAGGCACTCATAATAAGTATAAGGGGAACAACTCTTACAAAAAAGGAAAGATATCTTTTCTTAAAAGAAAGACCTTGGGGTGTCATTTTATTTAAAAGAAATTTAAAATCGTTAGAACAAATTAAAAATTTAACTTCAAAAATAAAGATTTTAACTAAGAATAAAAAATTTCCTATATTAATTGATGAAGAGGGTGGGAGTGTTTCAAGGTTACATGATATTATCGATAATAAAATTTCTGCAAACTTAGTTGGAAGCTTATATAAAAAAGATAAAATTTTAAGTTTAAAAATATTAAAACATTACATTAGCTCATTAAGTAAAATTTTATTTAATCTTGGTATAAATATCAATACTATACCCGTTCTTGATGTATTAAGATATAACACACATAAGATTATTGGTAATCGAAGCTTTTCTAAAGATAAAAAAATAGTAAAGATTTTGGGGATAAAGACTATTCAATACCTTCATCTAAATAAAATTGCTGGAGTAATTAAACATATACCAGGTCATGGAGCTTCAGTGTCGGATAGTCATAAATCTACTCCTTTGGTATCTTTATCCTCTCAAAAATTAAATGAAATTGATTTTTATCCATTTAAATTTTCAAAAGCAAAATTCGCTATGACAGCGCATATACTTTACTCAAAGTTAGATAACAAAAATGTTGCAACAATGTCTAAAAAAATCATTAGAGACATAATTAGAAAAAAAATTGGCTTTAAAGGTATATTAATATCAGATGATATTTCCATGAAAGCTTTAAAATTTGATTTGTTAACTAATGCAAAAAAATCCTTAGAGGCCGGTTGTAATCTTGTGCTTTATTGCGCTGGAAAAACTAATGACAACTTCAAATTGATTAAATCTCTGCCATATATAGATAAATTTACTACTAAAAAAACATCAGAATTTTATAAATTTTTGAGGTAAAATTAATTATGGAATCAAAAAATGTTAATCAAATATCAATTGATATACCTAATTATAGCGGTCCATTAGAACTCCTTTTAGATCTAGCTAAAACCCAAAAAGTTGATTTAGCAGAAATTTCAATTACTAAATTAGCTGATCAATTTTTAGACTTTATAAAAAAAAATGAAAATTTGAATTTAGAAACTGCATCTGAATTTCTTTTAATGGCAACTTGGTTAGCTTATTTAAAGTCAAAATTGCTGTTACCAGATGATGAAGAAGATGATTTTAAAGCTTTAGAAGTAGCTGAAAAATTAAAATTACAATTAAAAAAATTAGAACTCATTCGAATATTATCAGATCAAATGTTACAAAAAAAAAGGTTGGGTGTTCATATTTTTACTAGAGGAATGAAAGGTGGAATAAGATCAATTAACACCCCAGTATACGACGTGTCTCTATATGAACTACTCAAAAATTACTCTAATATCCAAATGCAAAAAACTTTTCACAATATAAGTATTCCTAAGTTGCCAGTTTTTACAACAGAGGAAGGAATAAATCAGATTAAGAATAATTTAGACAAGATTACAGATTGGAAAAACATTTTTGAATTAATACCAAAGTTTTATTCAGATAATAAAATGAAAAGGACTGGAATTGCAGGTATATTTGCTGCTGGTTTAGAATTGACAAGAGAAGGAATAGTATCAGTTTCTCAAAAAAAAAATTTCGATAAATTGATGATAAAAAAAAATTAAAATGAAAAATAAAAAAAAAGATAATATTATTAGTTTTCCAACCTCACCTACCAAACTAGAAAGACAGGTTGAAGCTATTCTTTTTGCTGCATCAGAGCCTCTAGATGTTGAAACTATTGAAAAAAGAGTTCAAACAACTTCTAACTTAAAAAAGATACTAGAAAACTTACAAGAAACTTATAAAAGTAGAGGTATTAATTTAGTTTGTATAAAAAATAAATGGTCTTTCAGAACAGCGGAAGATTTATCTAAACTAATGGCTCTACAAAAATCTACACAAAAAAAATTATCTAAAGCTACAATTGAAACGCTTGCTATCATTGTTTATCATCAGCCTGTCACTAGATCTGAAATAGAAGAGATTAGAGGGGTGTCTTTTGCTTCAAACACACTTGAAATTTTATTAGAGCTTAATTGGGTTAGACCGGCTGGACGTAAAGATGTTCCTGGAAAACCAATACAATATGCTACTACTGAAAATTTTTTAGATCACTTTAATATTCAAAGACTATCTGATTTACCTACTATAGATGAACTCGGTTCGGCTGGTCTTATTGACACGTCAAGTATTGATAAGTCTATTTTTGGTACTGGAAAATTCTTCAAAGAACAATCTATTACTGAGAAACAAAATATTTATGAAGATATAGAAGATGCTATAAAAAAAGCTCCTGAAGAAGAGAAATAAATATATTTATTTAAGCCTTTTTATTGTATATAGTAAGATCTATGGGAATTAGTTTCTGGCAAATAGCAATAGTTGTTGTACTTGTTGTTTTACTTTTTGGAAGAGGCAAAATATCAAGTTTAATGGGTGATGTAGCTAAAGGCATAAAAAGCTTTAAAAAAGGTATGTCTGATGATACCTCCACAAACAATCAGGATGACAATTCTAAGTCAGACAATTCTGACTCTGAAAATAAATAATTTAAATGCCTCAAATAGGATGGTTAGAGATTTTATCAATTGTAATTATCTCTATTTTAGTTTTAGGCCCTAAGGAGTTCCCAATTGCATTAAAAAAAATAGGAACCTACATAGGAAAAGTAAAAAATACTTTAAGCAGTTTTCAAAGGGAAGTATCTTCAGCGACTAAAGAGATAGATATCGAAACCTCATCTACCTCTAAGGAAAATGAAAATGAAAAAGAAATAAAGAAAAATGGCTGATGGTAACTCTTTTACAAGTCACTTTATTGAGCTTAGATCAAGGCTTTTAAATTCATTAATATTCATATTTATTGTATTTGTAATTTCATATATTTTTGCAGAGCAAATTTATAACTTTCTTGTTGAACCTTACGCTAAAGCGGTAAGAGACGAACAAATTTCTAGGCGTTTAATATTTACAGCGTTACATGAGACTTTTATAACTTATATTAAAGTCGCTTTCTTTGCTGCAATTTTTCTAGGTAGTCCTGTGCTATTAATTCAAATCTATAAATTCATTGCTCCTGGTCTATATAAAAATGAAAAAAAAGCCATACTCCCATATTTAATATCTACGCCGATACTTTTTTTATTAGGCGGTCTCTTAGTTTATTTTTTAGTAATGCCTTTAGCCATAAAATTTTTTTTATCCTTCGAATCTTTAGGATCAAATACCAGTTTACCAATACAACTCGAGGCTAAAGTTAACGAATATCTTTCACTTGTAATGAGGTTAATTTTTGCTTTTGGAATAAGTTTTCAATTGCCTATACTTTTAAATTTATTAGCAAGAATAGGAATTGTTAATTCAAATTATCTAAGAACAAGGAGAAGATATGTGATTGTTATAATTTTTGCTTTAGCGGCTATACTAACACCACCTGATCCAATTACTCAAGTTGGGCTAGCAATACCTTTATTATTACTTTATGAATTATCTATATTTACAGTAAAATT
>CACEBD010000014.1 GCA_902557775.1 uncultured Pelagibacteraceae bacterium | reverse complement strand
GGGAGTTATTATGACAAAAGAAGAACTGCTTTTTTGTCCTTTAGGTGGATCAGGTGAAATAGGTGGGAACATGAATTTGTACGCCTATGGAAAAGAAGATAATCAAAAATGGATTATAGTGGATATGGGCGTTTCTTTTGCTGATGACTCAGTTCCAGGGGTAGATCTGATAATGCCAGATGCAGGTTTTATTATTGATAAGAAAGATGATCTTCTTGGAATTGTTTTAACGCATGCGCATGAAGATCATATAGGAGCAGTTGTTCACATATGGCCACATTTAAAATGTAAAATATATGCTACACCATTTACTGCAGCTCTTATCATTGAAAAATTTAAAGAAAAGAAAATAGATATATCATCATATCTTGAAGTTGTACCTTTAAATAGTAAGATTAAACTTGAACACTTTGAAATTGATTTTGTAACTTTAACTCATTCTATTTTAGAGCCAAATGGTTTGAGTATTACAACTCCAATTGGCACAATTCTACATACAGGAGATTGGAAGATCGACCCTAATCCTTTGATTGGAAGTCAAATTGATGAAAAAAAACTAAAGTCTATTGGAAACAGTGGTGTGTCAGTGATGATATGTGACTCTACTAACATTTTTAGTCCAGGTAGAGCAGGATCAGAGTCAGATGTCAGGGATAGCCTTTTAAGGATTATGGAACTTAAAACAAAAAGAATTCTTGTTACTTCTTTTGCTTCAAATGTGGCTAGAATGGAGTCGATTTTTTATTGTGCAAAAAAAACAGGAAGAAATATTTGTCTTGTTGGGAGATCTATGCAGAGAATTTATAAAGCAGCAAAAAAATGTGGTTATCTCAAAGGAGTTATTGAACCTCTTGAGCCTAAAGATGCGAAAAAAGTACCAAAAAATAAAATCTTATATTTAGCTACTGGTAGTCAAGGAGAACCAATGGGCGCTATGAATAGAATAGTAAATGGTACTCATCCTGATGTTCAATTAGAGGAAACAGATTGTGTTATTTTTTCATCTAAAATAATTCCAGGAAACGAAAAAAAATTATATTACCTACAAAATTTGATAGTCAAAAATAAAATAGAAATGATAAGTGAAGAGAACGCCTTTGTTCATGTTTCTGGCCATCCTAATAGAGAGGATCTTAAAGATATGTACAAATGGGTGAAGCCCCAATGCGTAATACCTGTTCACGGAGAACACCGTCATATGGCAGAACATGTTTCCTTTGCTAAAGAGATGCAGATCCCAAAAAGTTTATTGATTGAAAATGGAGACATAATTAGATTATTGCCTGGAAATAAACCTGAAATAATCGATAAAGCACCATCCGGAAAAATTTACTTAGATGGGAGTGTAAACGTAGAAACAGACTCTCAATCTATTAAAGATAGAAAAAACTTGTCAATAAATGGATATCTTGAAATTACACTTATTGTTTCCAATAATGGTAATATAAAAAAACCAGTTATTTCTTATAAAGGCATACCTGAAAAAAATGAAGATAATACTTTCATATTTGATATGGAAGATGAAATCATGAATATTTGTCGAACTTTTTCGATGGATAACAAAAAACAACAACAAAATTTAATTGAAACTCTTAAACAAAATTGCAGAAGAATAGTAAGGGAAAAGACTGGAAAAAAACCTTTTACAAATATTAACATAGCTAGGATTTAATGGGTATAACAGGATCTATCATCGTCTATGTAATGATTTGGTGGATAATATTTTTTTCATTACTTCCGGTTGGAATTCAATCAAATAAAGAAGTTTTTAAGGAAAAAATTGGGGGTATGGATCCTGGAGCTCCAAAAAATCCTAAAATAGGGAAAAAATTTTTAATTACTACATTAATTACTACTATAATTTTTGCAGTCATATATTATCTAGTTGAGATTGATTTGTTAAATTTAAGAAAGTTTATACAATAATGTACCTTTCAAAGTTATTTATCCCGATTACTAAAGATCTTCCTGCTGAAGCTAAAATCAAATCACACCAGCTCATGCTTAGAACTGGAATGATTAAACAGTCTTCTGCTGGAATATATTCTTGGCTACCACTGGGATATAAAGTAATGAAAAAAATAGAGCAAATTGTCAGGGAAGAGCAAAATTCAATTGGTGCACAAGAAATGTTAATGCCAACTATTCAATCATCAGAAATATGGAAAGAAAGTGGAAGATACGATGACTATGGCGAGGAAATGTTAAGAATTAAAGATCGTCAAGGTAGAGAGATGCTTTATGGCCCAACAAATGAAGAATTAATTACTGATGTTTTTAGATCAAGTGTTAAATCTTATAAATCACTTCCACAACTTCTTTATCATATCCAATGGAAGTTTAGAGATGAAATCAGACCTAGGTTTGGGGTTATGAGATGTAAAGAATTTTATATGAAAGATGCGTACTCTTTTGATTTAACTGAAGAAGAGGCAAAAAAATCTTATAATAAAATGTTTTACTCTTATTTAAAAACATTTAGCAGATTAGATTTAAAAGCTATACCAATGGCAGCAGATACAGGTCCAATTGGAGGAGATCTTTCCCATGAATTTGTAATACTCGCCGAGACGGGCGAAAGTCAGATTTATGCAGATAAAAAAATTTTTGAAATAGATCTAAACCAGTACAAATTCGATGAATCCTCACTTAAAAAAATGAGAGAAGATTATTCTAATATTTATGCAGTAACTGATGAAAAATATAAAAAAGATGAATTCAACACGAATGTGAAAAAAGAGAATCAAATGATTACAAAAGGCATAGAAGTTGGTCACATCTTCTATTTTGGCGATAAATATTCGCGACCAATGAATTGTTTGATTGATGACAAAGATGGAAAAAAAACGTCTGTTAAGATGGGCTCTTACGGAATAGGTGTTTCAAGACTAGTCGGAGCGATAATCGAGGCAAAATATAACGACAATGTTATGAAATGGCCAAAATCAATATCTCCTTTCGATGTAGTAATTATACCAAGTATAAGTAAAAATAATAAAGAAAACTTAGTAAAAGCAGAAAAAATTTACTTAGAGCTTAAAAAACAAAATATTGACGTATTGTTAGATGATGTTGATGAGAATATGTCAAATAAATTTAAAAAACATGACTTGATTGGAATTCCTTACCAAATAATAATTGGCTCAAAATCTGAAGGAAATAATTTTGAATTTAAAGAATTGAATTCTAAAACTGAAATTTTAAGTCTTGATAAAATAAAATCGAAATTAATAAATTAATAAATTGTTTACAAAAGCTGAAAGACTCATCTCATTAAGAAATTTAAGACCAAAGAAAAAAGAGGGTTTTTTGAAAATTATTTCAATTTTTTCTTTCTTAGGTATTATGCTTGGAGTAGCAATCTTGATTACCGTAATGTCGGTAATGAATGGATTTAAAAAAGATCTAACCACTAAAATTTTAGGACTTAACCCACATATAGTAATTCAACCAAATGGTTTTAAAATTGATGAAAAATATATTTTAAAGTTAAAAAATGATTTCAAAGAAATTAATTTAAGCAAATCTTTTACAGGCGAAGGGATAATATTAAGTAATGAAAGTGCTAAGGGTGTGATTTTAAAGGGGGTAGATAAAAATGAAAAAAAAATCGAAGATTTTTTTGAGAAATTTATTACTAAAGGAAAATTAAATAATTTTGATATAAATAGCGTCTTTATTGGCACCGAACTTGCTTTTGATTTGAATTTAAAAGAGGGAGATACGCTAAGTCTTATGACATCATCTTTCATTATGACACCACTAGGAAGTTTACCAAAACAAGAAAAATTTAAAATTGCAGGTATTTTCAACACCGGTTTTTTAGAATTTGATCAAAATATTATTTTTTTAAATATTGAAGATGTTCTTTCTATTTTTGATAAAGAAAGTAAAGATCAAAATATTGAAATTTATTTAAGAAATCCTTTAAAAGCAAATTTTTACAAAGATAAGATTCAAAAAATCAATAAAAATTATTTTATCTATACATGGTCTGATTTGAATAAATCACTTTTTAGTGCATTAAAGGTTGAGAGAAATGTTATGTTTATTATTCTCTCGTTAATAGTAATTGTAGCTGCTTTTAATATAATTTCTGGATTGACAATATTAATAAAAAATAAAACAAAAGAAATAGCAATTTTAAAAACACTTGGTTTAAGCAATAGATCCATAAAAAAATCATTTTTTTTAACCGGTTTTACAATTGGTTTTTGTGCGACGGTGAGCGGTATTATATTAGGAATTTTATTATCAATTAACTTAGAAAAAATTAGAGCATTTTTTTCAAATGTATTTAATTTAGAAATTTTTCCAGCAGATATTTATTTTTTAGAAAAATTACCAAGTGAGATAAGCTTAAATTCAATTCTGGTAATTTTTATTATTTCATTAATAATCTCTGCAATTTCATCTTATTTACCAGCTTCTAAAATTTCTAAAATGAATACATTTAGGGCATTAAGATATGAGTAAAATTTTATTAACAATTAAAAATCTAAAAAAAAGTTATATTCGCATTGATGGATCGATAACACTTTTTGATAATTTTAATTTACAAATTAAAGAAGGTGAACTGGTAGCTCTAGTTGGGCCATCTGGCTCTGGTAAATCATCTTTATTACACATTATGGCATTGCTCGATGATCCATCAAAGGGAGAAATTAAAATTGACAAAATCGAAACAAAGAATTTATCAGATGTTCAAAAAGATAAACTTAGAAGAGATTTTATTTCAATAATCTTCCAAGATAATAATTTGTTGACTGATTTTACCGCTATAGAAAATGTTATGATGCCATTAATTATAAGAAACGAAGAAAAAAAAACAGTTTTTAAAAAAGCCGAAAAAATTTTAAAGTCTCTGAAGATTCATAATAGAACAAATCATTTTCCAAAAGAGTTATCTGGAGGAGAACAACAAAGAGTTGCCATAGCCAGAGCATTGATTGCTGAAACCAAACTAATTTTGGCTGACGAACCTACCGGTAATTTAGACTTTAAAACCTCAAGGGAAATTTTTTCTCTTTTTTTAAAACTAAAAAAAATGAATAAAACAATAATTTTTGCAACTCATAATAGAGAACTTGCCAACAGGGCTGATTACAAGTTGTTTATTTCAGACGGTAATATAAAACGAGTGAATGCTCGCTAAAAACAAAACTTTCAACAATATAAAAATACATACGCAATATTCAATTTGTGAAGGTGCGATTAAAATAGATGACTTGGCGATATACTGCAAATCAAACAAAATTAAATCACTCGGGTTAGCAGATAATTATAATTTGTGCGGCGCATTGGAGTTTTCAGAAAAACTTTCAAAAGTTGGAACTCATCCCATAATCGGAACTCAGATAAATTTAAAAGCTAATAATATCGTTGGTAAAGTTTCACTTTACGCTAAATCTGAGGAGGGATATAAAAATTTAACAAAATTGTCATCTTTAAGTTATTTGAACAGTAAACAATCAGAAGACCCAGCATGTGAAATTAAAGATTTGATTGCTAATA
>CACEBD010000013.1 GCA_902557775.1 uncultured Pelagibacteraceae bacterium | reverse complement strand
GATTTAATATTACGTCAAATTTTTCAAATTCATTAAGTTGTTCGGGAGATTTGTTGATATATCTAATATTAAGTTTATTTTTCTTTGAATGAATATTTGCAACATTTATGTTTTTTTCAGATGCATCAATTCCTGTAACATTTCCTCCTAAACGTGCTAAAGGTTCGCTTATTAGTCCACCTCCACATCCAATATCTAGTATATTTAAATCTTTTAAATAGTTTTTAGCTTCATTATTAATTCCAAAATGTTCTTTAATTTTTTGAGTGATGTATTCAATTCTTACAGGATTAAACATGTGTAAAGGTTTGAATTTGCCATTTACATCCCACCATTCTTCAGCTAAATTTGAAAACTTTTGAATTTCCTCTTTATTTATAGTAGTCATGTCATTATTTATTTTAAAAATTAAATTACATTAAAACCTTAATAAATTATATAAATTCTGTAAATGTTAAAAAAAGTTTTAAAATTTGGCGGTACTTCTGTTGGGTCAATAGATAGAATTCAACATGTAGCCAATATAATAAAAAAAGAACATGACTCTGGAAATCAGATAATCACTATAGTTTCAGCAATGTCTGGAAAAACGAATGAACTTGTAAAATTGTCGCAAGAAATAAACAAAGATTTCGATAAAAGAGAGTTAGATGTTCTCTTATCATCTGGTGAACAAGTAACGTGCGCTCTTCTTGCTGGTGCTTTAATTAGTAAGAATTTAAAAGCAAGATCTTGGATGAATTGGCAGATACCCATCTTAACCGAGGGCGAGCATTCTAATTCTAGAATTATAAATATTAATACTACAAAGATTAATAATTATATAAAAAATGGCGTAGCAATAATTCCTGGATTTCAAGGTATTTCCAGAGATGGAGATATAACCACAATTGGAAGAGGCGGATCTGATGCTACAGCAGTTGCATTAGCAAAATTACTTGATGCAGATAGATGTGAAATCTATACTGACGTTGATGGTGTTTTTTCAACAGATCCAAATAAAATACCAGTAGCAAAAAAAATTGATAAAATTTCTTTTGATGAAATGCTTGAACTTTCTTCATTAGGAGCAAAAGTTATGCAGTCTTCGGCAGTTCAAACCGCAATGATGTATGATATACCACTTGAGGTTAGATCTACTTTTACTGATAGAAAAGGAACAAAAATATTTCATCAGGAAAATTTAGATTATACAAAAAGTGTTACTGGAGTAGCTTATTCTAAAGATGATGCTAAAATTACCTTATTAGGTGTAGAAGACAAACCGGGTGTAGCCGCGAACATATTTGAACCTTTACACAAAGCTCAAATAAATGTTGATATGGTAATTCAAAATATTTCCTCCGACCAAAAAAAAACGGATATTACCTTTACAATTAAAAGGAATGATCTCTTAAAAACAAAGGAAATTTTAAAAAATAATAAAAAAATTAGCTATAAAGGCTTTACACAAAATGAAAAAGTAGCAAAAGTTTCAATAGTTGGTGCTGGAATGGTCTCTACTCCTGGTGTAACATATAAAATGTTTAAAGCTTTAGCTGATGAAAAAATTAATATTCTTGCTATTTCAACTTCAGAAATAAAACTTTCAGTAATTATAGATGAAGATAACACCTTAAATGCTGTAAAAAAACTACATACGATATTTGACTTAGATTAAGATGCAAGTAAGGCCACATAGAATAATTAACAGAAAAAAAACTAGAGAAATTAAAGTAGGAAATATTTCAGTAGGTGGTGGGTCGCCTATAAGCGTGCAATCAATGACGAACACCAAAACAAGTGATGTAAAAAGCACTGTTAAACAAATTTTATCCCTAGAGGAAGCTGGTGCTGATATCGTTAGAGTTTCTTGTCCAGACGAAAGTTCTACCAAAGCTCTTAAACATATCGTTAAAGAAGTCAAAGCTCCTATAGTTGCAGATATACATTTTCATTATAAAAGAGCTATAGAAGCAGCAGAAATGGGAGCTAGTTGCTTGAGAATCAATCCCGGGAATATTGGTTCAAGAAATAGAGTATTAGAAGTAGTTAAAGCTGCAAAAAATAACAACTGTTCTATCAGAGTAGGTATAAACGCTGGTTCACTAGACAAGTCTTTATTGGAAAAATACAAGGAACCCTGCCCAGAAGCTCTAGTTGAAAGCGCTAAATACAATATTAAATTATTGGAAGATAATGAATTTTTTAATTTTAAAATAAGTGTAAAATCGTCGGACATATTTCTTACCGTTAAGGCATATAAAAAATTATCTAAAATATGTGACTACCCCTTACATTTAGGGGTTACGGAAGCTGGCAGTCTATTCACAGGGAGCATTAAATCTTCAATTGGAATTGGACAACTTCTAATGGATGGAATTGGAGATACTATAAGAGTCTCTTTATCTTCTGATCCTGTAGATGAAATTAAAGCTGGTTTTGAAATACTAAAGTGTTTAGGCATTAGATCTAGAGGAGTAAATATAATTTCTTGTCCTTCATGTGCTCGCCAAGCATTTCCAGTAATAGAAACCGTGAAAGAACTAGAAAAAAAATTATCTCATATTAAAAAACCAATTAACCTGTCAATAATTGGTTGCGTAGTTAACGGGCCAGGTGAAGCATCACAAACAGAGATTGGATTAACAGGAGGAGGTCAAGATAGTAACTTATTATATCTATCAGGAATACCCCATACAAAAGTGGCTAGCGCCGATATCATTGATAAAGTCGTAAAGATGGTAGAAGACAAAGTTAATGAAAAAAATTAATTAATGATACCTATTCAAAAAGTCAAAGACATTATTGTAAGACATGATAATCTGGAAAAAGAGCTATCCTCTGGAAAAGTTGATGCAAAATTGTTTGCCAAAAAATCTAAGGAATACTCAAATCTAGGAAATATAATTCGAATAGCAAAGGAATATCTAAACTTTGAAAATGAAAAAAAAGGTTTAGAGCAGATTTTAGAAGATAAAAATAACGACTCAGAGATGATTGAGATGGCAAAAAGGGATTTAAATGAAATGGAAAGTAAAAAGATAAAATATGAAAATGAATTGAAAATTTTCTTGTTACCCAAAGATGAAGATGATGATAAAAATGCGATTATAGAGATTAGAGCTGGGACTGGAGGCCTCGAGGCCTCTCTCTTTTGCGCTGACTTATTTAAAATGTATGAAAGAGTCTGCTCTAAAAAGAAATGGCAACTTGAATTAATTAATATTTCAAAAAGTGAAGCAGGAGGTTTTAAAGAAGTTATATTTTCAGTTAACGGAAATGATATCTATTCTTATTTAAAATATGAGTCAGGTGTTCATAGAGTTCAAAGAATACCTAAAACTGAGACTCAAGGTAGAGTTCACACATCTGCAGCCACAGTCGCCGTATTACCTGAAGTTGAGGATGTTGATATTCAAATTAAAGAATCAGATTTAAGAATTGATGTTTTTAGAGCTGGAGGACCAGGTGGCCAGTCGGTTAACACAACTGATAGCGCTGTGAGAATTACACATATTCCTAGTGGCGTTGTAGTTAGTCAGCAAGACGAAAAATCTCAACATAAAAATAAGGCTAAAGCTTTAAAAATATTGAGATCTAGAGTTTATGAAGCGGAAAAAAGGAAAAAGGACCTCGAGAGATCAAGTAATAGAAGAAGTCAAATTGGTTCTGGCGATAGATCTGAGAGAATAAGAACTTATAATTTTCCTCAAGGTAGAGTTACTGATCATAGAATCAATCTCACTCTTCATAAACTTGACGAATTTTTAAGTGGGGAAATTCATGAAGAAATGAATCAAGAATTAAGATTAAAAGATCAGAATATAAAACTCGAAAGTCTTAAGCAATGAATACATTAGATCTTTTAAACAAAGGCTCCAAAAAACTTAAATATAAAGGTATTAAATCTTCTCAAATTGACTCTGAAATTTTGCTATCTAATATTTTAGGCAAAAGTAGAGAAAGTATTTTAATTAACTTAGATAAAAAGATATGCAGCAATGATATAATAAAATTTAATGACTTTATTGAAAGAAGATCATTGAAAGAACCAATTGCCTATATATTAAAAGAGAAAGAATTCTGGAGTAAAAATTTTGTTGTAAACAAAAGCACATTAATACCTAGACCAGAAACAGAATTAATGGTCGAAAAATTAAGCAAAACATATTACGGTAAAAAAATTTTTATTTTAGATATCGGAACGGGTTCTGGTTGTATTCTAATAAGTTTACTTAGTGAACTGAAAAATTCTATTGGTATAGGAGTAGATATTTCCACAAAAGCATTACAAATCGCAAAAATAAACGCATTAAAGCATGAGGTAGATAATAAATTAAGGTTTGAAAAAAAATGTTTTTCTAAAATATTTTATAAAAAATTTGATCTTATTGTTTCCAACCCCCCCTATATTGATAAAAGAAAAATAAACAAGTTAGATGATGATATTAAGAAATTTGAACCTTTAATCGCTCTAAATGGAGGGAATGATGGACTTGACGTTATCACAAAAGTTATCTACAAAGCTAAAGACATTTTAAAGATAAAAGGAACGCTCGCCTTAGAAATTGGAAATGAGCAATTAATTAAAGTTTCAAAAATTTTAAGAAATAATAATTTTAAGATAAAAGAAAATATTAAAGATTATAATGAAAATACTAGGTGTTTAATTTCAATATTCAATAATTAAAAATGAACAATAATAGAAGAAGAAATTTCAGATCCAGACCACAAAAAAACAATTTCAGAAGAAGGAATGGATCAATGAATTCTAATAGCAGCACAAATAATTTAACAAATAACGGAAATGTAAATTTCAATAGAAATGGATCAATGAACAATATGCATAATGTTGAAAAAGCTATGCAAAAATTTTTACAACTTGCTAAAGATGCCCAAAGTAATGGAGATCCTGTTCTAGCGCAAAACTACTTGCAACACGCAGACCATTATTTAAGAAGATTGAATGAGTTAAGCGATCGAAAAGAAACTACTGTAGATAAGACTAAAATTACGGAAAAAACAGTTTCAGAAAATGATGCACAAAAGAAATTATCACAGGTAAATAATTAAAAACTTATCTTAATTCAGATAATTTTAAATCAATTTTAATTCTTTTTAACTCAAATTCCTTCCTAGCGTTACCCTTTAAAATTCTTCCGGAAGGTAACTTCAATTTTTGAGAGTTTACTTTTTTTCCATTTACAATGACTTCATAATGTAAATGAGGACCTGTAGACATACCTGTAGACCCAACGTATCCAATGATTTGACCTTGTTTAACTTTTTTACCTTCTTTAATTCCTTTAGCGAATGCTTTCATGTGTGCATATATAGTTTCATAAGTTGAGTTATGTTTTATTTTAACACAATTTCCTCCACCTCCACACCATCTTGCTCTAGTTATCGTACCAGATCCTGAAGCCATTATTGGAGTTCCACTTGGAGCAGCAAAATCTGTTCCTCTGTGCATCTTGTTATATCCTAGAATAGGATGTTTGCGCATCCCAAAAGAAGAAGACAAGCGTGCCCCATTAATTGGAGTTTTCATTAATGATTTAGTAATACTTTTTCCTTTTATATCGTAATACTCTTCTTCATTTCTATATTCAAAATTATAAAGATTTATTTCTTCACCATTTACGTACATTGATGCATAAATAATTTTTCCTGTATCTCTAACTTTATTATTATCATCTTTAAATTTTTCGTAATATATTTCAAACCAATCTCCTTTTCGTATATCTCTTTGAAAGTCCACCTCAAAACCAAAAACCCTTGCAAACTCAATAATTATATTAGGCTCGATTCCTACCTCTACTGCTGATGTATACAAATTATTTTTAATCACATTTTTTACCACTACTTCTTTTTTTGTAAGTTGAAGAATATTTTCTTTTATAATGAAGTCGTTCTGAAATTTTCTAACTTCGACACTACTAGTATTGGAAA
>CACEBD010000012.1 GCA_902557775.1 uncultured Pelagibacteraceae bacterium | reverse complement strand
ATGCTTTAACATGTATAGGAGAAAAAAAATTTATTGATGATAAAAATAGATTTAAATACAGTAATGAACATTTCTTAAAAAAAAATGATGATTTAATAAATCTATACTCAGATTTACCTGAAGCTCTAGAAAATAATTACAATTTTCACTTGAGGTTTAGTTATAAACCAAAAAAATCAAAACCCATATTACCTTCTGTGGCCCATAATAAAAGTAATTCTCCTGAAGAGGAGTTAGCAAAACAAGCAAAAAAAGGACTACAAAACAGAATTGATAATTTCATACTAAAAAAGGATATTTCAAAACCACAAAAACAAATCCAAAAAGTTTATGAAGATAGGTTAAATCATGAAATAAACATTATTAATTCAATGGATTATGCAAGTTATTTTTTGATTGTTTCTGATTATATCAAATGGGCTAAAAAAAACTCAATTCCTGTTGGACCTGGAAGAGGATCAGGCGCAGGTTCTTTAGTAGCGTATAGTTTGGACATAACAGATCTTGACCCAATCGAATATGATTTGATATTTGAGAGGTTTTTAAACCCAGATAGAATTTCAATGCCTGATTTTGATATTGATTTTTGTGAAGAAAAAAGAGATCAAGTTTTTGAATATTTAAAAAATAAGTATAAAGGTGGCGTAGCTCATATAATTACTTTTGGAAAACTTAAAGCGAGAATGGTTTTAAGAGATGTTGGTAGAGTACTAGGTTTGTCTTATGGTCATGTTGATAAAATTTGTAAAATGGTACCATTTGATCCATCAAGACCACTTTCTTTACAAGAGTCGATTGATAGAGAACCAAGATTTAAAGATGAGGTTAAAAATAATCCAAAAGTTAAAAAATTACTCGAGCTTTCTCTTAAACTTGAGGGGCTTAATAGAAATATGGCTACGCACGCGGCAGGCGTAGTTATTGCCGGTGATAAATTAGCAGAGCAGTTTCCTTTATATATTGATCATAGTTCAAACCTAATTTTGCCTTCAACACAATATGATATGTATTCTTCTGAGAATGCCGGATTAGTAAAATTCGATTTGCTGGGCCTCAAAACACTAACCGTAATTGATAAAACTTTAAAAAGGTTAAAAAATAAAAATATTAACTTGGATATAAGTAAAATTAATCAAAACGATAATAAAGTTTTTTCTCTCCTATCAAAAGGCGAGACAACAGGGTTATTTCAGTTGGAGAGTGCTGGCATGAGAGATGCTATTAAACAAATGAAACCAAATAGATTTGATGATATAATAGCGTTAGTAGCTCTATATAGACCTGGACCAATGAGCAATATTCCAATTTATAATGATTGTAAAAATGGTTTAAAAGAACCTGATTATATTCATCCTACTTTAAAGGAAATTTTAAAACCTACGTACGGAATAATTATTTATCAAGAACAAGTTATGCAAATAGCTCAAACTTTAGCAGGTTTCACTGCAGGTGAAGCTGACATTTTAAGAAGAGCAATGGGAAAGAAAAAGAAAGCAGAGCTTGATAGACAAAAAGAAAGATTTATTAACGGTGCGATTAAAAAGGGCATAACAAAAGACGTAGCGAATTATGTTTTTACTAAAATTGAACCATTTGCTCAATATGGTTTTAATAAAAGCCATGCAGCAGCATATGCTTTAATTGCTTTTCAAACAGCATATTTAAAGACGTATTTCAAAGAGGATTTTATAGCTGCCACTATGTCAACAGAACTAACAAATACTTCAAAACTTAGAGAATTTGTAGAGGAATTAAAAAGATTAAACGTTGAAATAATAAGACCTTCACTAAATAAGTGCTTCGCTGAATTCAAGGCTATAGATGGAAAAATTTACTACGGCTTAGGCGCAATCAAAAATGTGGGATATGAAGCAATTTCTAATATTGTTAAAGAGAGGGAAAAAAATGGAAAATTTACATCATTCAATAATTTTATAAAGAGGGTAGACCCAAAGGATGTAAACAAATTACAACTAGAAGGATTAACAAAAGCAGGAGTTTTTGATGAATTTTATAAAGATAGAAATAAAATTTTAACTTCAATACCTAAGATAATTCAAAAAATCAAAAATATGAATGATGATAAAATTACTAATCAGAGCAGTTTATTTGAGAACAATGAAAATACAGAAAATAATTTTGAATTTTTACCATCAACACCTTGGAACCAAAAAGAATTGCTTTCTGAAGAATTTAATTCATTAGGATTTTTTATTTCTGATCACCCGCTTAATGAATTTAAAGAAGCTTTCAATCAATTAAATATAATCACATATGATCAGTTTATTAATAGTGATAAAAGCGAAGGTTTAGTTTCTGGAACTATTATGGCTATTCAAGAAAAAAAAAGTGCAAAAGGGACTCCATATGGGATTGTAAAATTTAGTGATAATAAGGGTGAATTTGAATTATTTTTATTCTCAGAAATTTTAATTAGCAATAGAGAAAGATTGAAAGTATCAGAGTCATTTATGATTTCTTTGCAGAAAGACAAAGTTTTAACTCCTGAAGTAAAAAAAAGAGTAAATGTGAAAAAGATTTTACCTTTAGAAGATGCAATCAATAAACCTTACTCAAAAGTAATTATTGAGATTAAAGAAGATAATGAAATTAATGAGATTAAAGAAATTTTATCTTTAAGTGGCGACACACAAATTGAATTGATAATTAATTATAAAAATAAAAAGGCTCATTATTCACTTCAAAATAATAGAAAGTTCAATTTAAATCATTTAAAGGCTTTAAAAGCTAAGGAATACGTGAAAAAAATAATTGTTTAGAGTATTGATTTTTTAATTTGTTTCTATATATCAAAGCTTAATTTCGCACACAGTTATAAGGGTGTTGCCCTACCGGTCCGTTTATTTGGAATTACTGTGGTGGATTAACCGGAAAAAATATGAATGTACCAAAAATAGATATTAAACAACTCTTAGAAGCTGGCGTTCACCTTGGCCATAAGACATTAAGATGGAACCCAAAAATGAAAAAATACATTTTTGGAGAAAAAAATTCAATTCACATAATCGATTTAACTCAGACAGTAGACTTTTTTAAAAACGCACTTGTTCAAGTCCATAAGGTAATCGCAAGCGGTGGGAAATTACTAATAGTATCAACAAAAAAACAAGCTTCAGAACAAGTGAGTGAATTAGCAAAAAATACTGGTCAGTACTATGTAAACTACAGATGGTTGGGTGGGATGTTGACTAATTGGAACACAATACAAAATTCAATCAAAAGATTAAAAAAATTAGAAGACCAATTGGGTAAAGAAAACCAAGGGTTTACAAAAAAAGAAATTTTAAAGTTTACGAAAGAAAAAGAAAAGTTACAAAGATCATTAGGAGGTATTTCAGATATGAAAAAGACTCCGGATTTAATTTTTATAATCGACACAAATATTGAGTCCTTAGCTGTTGCAGAGGCCAAAAAATTAAAAATTCCAATTATTGCTGTTTTAGACACTAATTCAGACCCGACTGGAATAGATTTTCCTATACCAGGTAACGATGATGCAAGAAGATCAATTAATCTTTATTGTGAGCTTTTAAAAACTACTATCAAAGACGCAGAGAAATTCATTAAAGGCAAAGATACTATTGATGGTAAAAAGACAGAAACAAAAAAAAAATAATTCCTAAATAATTTTAATGTCAAACAAAGATCTATTAGATAATATTAAAAAATTAAGAGAGTTAACTGGCGTAGGTTTTAAAGATTGCAAATTAGCGTTAGATGAAAATGGTGGCGACATAGATAAGTCTATAGAATTTTTAAGAAAAAAGGGTATCGCCAAAGCCTCAAAGAAAATGAGCAGAACCGCCTCAGAAGGATTAGTATTAGCAAAGGAGGATAAAGGAATGATATCTATAATTGAGGTTAATAGCGAAACAGATTTTGTTGCAAAAAATGAAGACTTTATAAAATTTTGTAAAGAGTTATCAGTATTGAATTTTTCATGTAAGGGAAATTTAGATAAAATAAATAATTCTAAAATGGCAAATAATCTTACAGTAAAAGATAATTTAGTAAGTCTCATTTCTAAGATTGGAGAAAAAATCATAATAAGAAGAGCAAAATTTTTTGACAATAAAGATGGACTTAATTTTTTTTATGTTCACTCAGCAATAGAAAAAAATATTGGTAAAATAATCTCTGTAGTAAAACTTGACGGAATCATAAAGGGAAAAAATGAGGAGATTGGTTCCAAAATTGCAATGCATATAGCAGCTTCTAATCCTTTGGCAATTGATAGAGAAGGTATCGATAAACAAATAGTTGATAAAGAAATGGAAATAATAAAAGCTGAAATTGTGAATTCAGGAAAACCAGATGATTTAGCAGAAAAAATTTCTAAAGGAAAAATTTCTAAGTTTTTAAACGATAATTCACTCTTAAATCAAATTTGGATTATGGATCCTAAAAAAAAAGTGTTTGATATTTTGAAAGAAAATTCTGCAAATAAAGAAATTAAAGTAATTGATTTTGAAAAATATAAAGTTGGAGAAGGAGTTTGAATATGAGTAGTGAATTTAGTGAGAAAAATTTTTCCTCTAAAATGGATAAAAGTATTCAATCTTTTAAAAAGGATATCTCAACACTTCGAACTGGTAGAGCTAATACCAATATGCTTGATACTATTAAAGTTGATGTTTACGGTCAATTAATGCCGATTGAGCAATTAGCTACTATAAGTGTAACTGAGGCTAGACTAATTACTATACAAGTTTGGGATAAGTCTAATATATCTGTAATTGATACAGCAATTCAAAAATCAGAACTTGGAATAAACCCTCAAATTGACGGTCAAATAATTAGACTTCGAATTCCTGACCTAACAGAAGAAAGAAGAAAAGAATTAATTAAAATCTTAAAAGGCATGGGAGAAAAATGTAAGATAGCGATAAGAAATGTTAGAAGAGAAGCGAACGAAGATTTAAAAAAAAAGCTTAAGGAAAAAAAAATTTCAGAAGATGAAAATAAAAGTTTTGAAAAAAACATTCAAAAAATAACAGACTCCAATATTGATCATATAGATAAAATTATTGCTGAAAAAGAAAAAGAGATTGGTCAAATATGAATAAACTCAACCATATTGCTTTCATTATGGATGGCAATGGAAGGTGGGGAAAGAAAAAAAACAAAGGTAGAAATTTCGGACATATTAAAGGCGTAGAAACAGTAAAAAAAATAGTCAAAAGTTGCATTTCATTAAAAATTCCAATTCTTACTTTTTTTGTTTTTTCCTCTGAAAATTGGAAAAGACCTAAGACTGAAATTGTTTTTTTATTTAAGCTTATAAAAAACTACTTTTCTAAAGAAATAGACAAAGTAATTAATCAAGGTATTAAAATAAATATTCTAGGAGACATTACGAAGCTTTCACCAGATCTGAAAAAAATATTAAATAAAAGTGTTAAATTAACAAAAAAAAACAAAATGATTATTGTTAATTTAGCTATAAATTATGGATCAAAAGATGAGATATTAAGTGCTAGTAATAAAGTGAAAGGAAAAATCAATATTAAAAGTTTTGAAAAAAACTTGTACACAAAAAATATGCCAAATCCAGATATATTAATAAGAACAGGAGGGCATCAAAGATTAAGTAATTTTATGTTATGGCAGTTAGCTTATACAGAATTATTTTTTATAAAAAAACTGTGGCCAGATTTTAATTCAGTAGACCTAAAAAGGATAATAAAAAAATTCTTTAAAACTAAAAGAAATTTTGGAGCCTTATGATATCAAAAAATTTAAAAAAAAGAATAATCACATCTCTTTTATTGTTATCATTATTTATTTTAATATATGTATTTAATGAAATATTAATTTTTAGTTTAATTATATTTGGAGTTGTTTCTATATTAGAATTTATAGGTATAACTAGGAAAATATTTAATCATTTTCTTGTACTTATTATATCAAATTCAATTTTTGTAATTTATGTTTTTATTTTTTGTATTGCTGCAGTATTTTTTTCAAATATATTATATTTGAAGATTATCTTTTTCTCACTTTTTCTGTCTTGTATCACCTCAGATATCGGAGGTTATGTATTTGGTAAAACATTTAAAGGTCCAAAGCTAACAAAAATTTCTCCAAACAAGACAGTGTCCGGATCAATTGGGTCTTTGATTTTGTCATGTTTAACTTTTTCTATTTCAATATATTTTTTTACAAATTCATTTAGTTACATATATTTATTAATAGGGATAATTACCTCTATAGGTTGTCAAATGGGAGACTTATTTTTTTCTTTTTTAAAAAGAAAAGCAAAAATTAAAGACACTGGAAATTTTTTTCCAGGGCACGGAGGAGTTCTAGACAGACTTGATGGAATTTTCTTTGGGATACCAGCAGGCTTTTTAACAATAAAACTTTTAAGTTAGATGAAAAAATCAATTTCAATTCTCGGCTCAACTGGTTCAATTGGAACCACTGTATTTAAAATTATTGATAAAAAAAAAAATAATTTTAAAATTGATATTTTATCTGCTAACAA
>CACEBD010000011.1 GCA_902557775.1 uncultured Pelagibacteraceae bacterium | reverse complement strand
GAATACTTATTTTTTTTATTTCCTCACTACAATAAAGAATTTTCTTTTTTTTAAATATATTTTTAATCCTTTTTTTTGAATAAAAGTTATCTATTTTAAAAAAATCATAATTTTTATTAATTTTTGTTTTCTTAGAGATCAAATCTGTAAAGATAATAAGTGAATTTTTCTTTGTAACATCAAAAATTCTCTTTAAAACTAACAAATTATTTTTTTTCTTTATGTGAATTAAACAACCTCTATCTATCACTAAATCAAAATTTTTTACAGGTATACCTTTTTTTTCTATATCTAAAACAAATAGATTATTCTTTAATTCAGGGAATTTTTTTTTTAAATAATTTATTGCAACTTTGCTTGCATCCAAACCATAATAATCAAAATTTCTATTATTGAAAAAAGGTATATTAGCTCCAACACCACATCCAACTTCCAAAACCTTAATTGTCTTTTTATTTTTTTTTAAAAATTGATTGACAAGTGAAATAACCGAAGTCCAAGGCCAAACTGACATATGTTTTTTTTGATTATATAATTTATCCCAAATCATTGACGGTTTAAATTAAAACTATTTTAAATATCTTTTAATTTGAACAAAAGCTTCGGCGAAATCAGCTCCACATTGAGTGCCTCTATAAGAAGCAAGTGTAGCTATTTTTTTTTTATCTCTACCACTGTCTTTAGAAACTTCTTTTCTATATTTTGATAAAGCTAAATTCTTTTTATTTAAAAATTTTGAAATATTAATAAAAGTATTTGGTTTAAAGGGATCTGTTAAATTATAATTTGAACTGGATAGTATTTCAAAACAAAGTATTTCATTTAAAAAAATATTAGATTTTTTAGGTCTTGTTGCGGTCATTACTGCTTGAAAAGTTAATCTGTGATCAACATTTAAATCTAGGGGACTATGTGTAAATATACGATTAGGCTTAAACTTTTGTATATATTTTTCAATAAGTTTTGAATGATCAATTAATGGAACGGTGTCCATTCTGCAACAAATATTTTTAGAAAAAATTATATGTTGTTTTTTTACTCCTAAAACTTTGTTTGCACTGATTGCGTTTTTTTCACGTATAAAAATCTCTTTTTTTGCTTTGAACGAGTCTATTTGATTTTTTTCAAATCTTGCTGTTACGCCTTCAGCCATAAACAAGATAAAAATCTTTTGACCTTCACTGATCAGTTTTGCTATTGTTCCTCCACATCCTATTACCTCGTCATCCGGATGTGCGGCGATTATTAGATTTTTTATCATTTTAATCTTATTACTTAATTATTGTTTTTATCCATTCAGCTGTTCTTAAACAACCTTTTCCGTCAACTTTTTTTTTAATTTTTATATTTGTTTTTCTTCTAAAAGTCTTTTGGAGCATTTTGTTTATTTCTATATCAATATATCTTTTTGATTTATTATGACAGATTATATAATTTTTACCTTGAGAAATTTTTTTCGTAAGTTTTTCCTGGGATTTCCAAATGGCAAGTATTAACGAATTTATTCTTAAACTATTAACTTCTAATGCAGTTGTTCCACCACCATTTATTACCAAATCTGTATTTTTATAAAATCTGTATAGACTATTTGGTGTATTTAACAATAAAATCTTATGAATTGATTTTTTAGAAATTTTTTTGATACTTTCAACATTTTTATAAAATTTTCCAATAACAATTTTTATAAAAAGTTTTTCTTTTATCGAATTTAAAAATTTGATTATTTTTTCTGTTAACCGTAAATGATCGCATCCTCCAAAAGTGACCAATATATTGCTAATTTTTTTTCTTGTTTTTTTTTTAGAGCTAAACCTATAGGCAGGTGAGATAAGTGAATAATTAAATCCGAATCTGTTTTTTTTTAGGTTTAGTCCTTTCGGATAAACTTCTGGCCATAACTTATATTGACTAAATTTTGAATTTCTTTGAGAGTTACATATTTCTAATGTTTTTATATTTTGATAATAAAAGTATTTAAACCAATTATCACTAATTACGGGCGAGTCGCAGATTACTAAATTTGGTTTAAAAGTTTTGATCAATTGTGCCTCTAAAATCTTTAATGGAAAGTTTGTTGTTGTTATTCTAAAAGCTATTTTAAATTTCTTTAGTATTTTTGTTGCAAATATATCATTATTGATAAAAAAAATAATTTTATTTTTTTTTTTTAAGATTTTAGCTAGCCAAATAGACCTCATGAGATGTCCGATTCCACTTTTTTCGTTGCAAACGACTCTAAAAATAATTTTTTTCACTTATTAACTATCACTGTAAAATCGTGTTTAAAGTAAGTATGATCAACAATAAACTGCGTGGTAATTGTTTTTAAAAAGTTAGATAAAACTAAAGGGTCTGAATAATAAAATTTTTTTTCTTTAAAAGGAGAATAAGAGCTCATAATATTAAATATAAAATTTTTTTTACTTTTTAGAATCCCTTTTTTAATTATTCTTTTTAAAAAATTTTCATGATTATTGACTTTTAAATTTAATAAGCCAGAAATAAAGATTATATCGTATTTCTTAATATCAAGTTTTAAAAAATCACCATGATAAAATTTATTTCTTTTATATTTTTTTTTAGCAATATTTATGAAATTTTTGTTTAGGTCTAATCCGCTATATTTTATAGTTTTTATTTTTTTATTTATAATAAAATTTAACATATCACCTTTGCCACAACCCACATCAAGCATTGAAATTTTTTTTGAAGTATCAATGTTATTTATTAAAGACTTGAACCTTGTTTCTTGAGATTTTTTACTTCCCCATCCTACAATTTTAGGCCCAAACCTGAACTTCTTAAATAATTTATTGTAATATTTATTTTGAGTATTTTTCATTTAAATAGTCGATAATTGTAGTCTCTATTCCTTTTTTCAAATTTGTTTTTGGGTGCCATTTTAATTTAGATTTGATCAAATTACTTGATGCTTTGAAATAATGATATTCCCCAGTGTGAAATTTTTTTTTTTTATGTTTAATATTTTTTTTTAATATCGATTTAAGAATATCAATAATATAATTTACACTTTTGCTAGAACCATAAGTCAAATTGAAAATTGAGTTTTTTTTATAAAATATTGATTTGATTGTGGCTTCGGCGGCATCATCAATATATAAAAAATCCCTTATTTGTTTTCCGTTTCCATGTTTTGTGATTACATTTTTGTCAAAATAATCTTTGATGAAATTTCTTATAACTCCAACTTCCCCAAGGTCTGATTGTTTTGGACCGTAAAGGTTTGAATATCTTAAAATAATATAATGAACTTTTTTTAAGCGATTTTTCACTAAATACTGAATGTATTTTTCTGTCATTAATTTACTTATCCCATAAGAAGTAATTGGATTTTTTGAGTCTTTTTCGTTTATTTCTTTTTTATCAATTTTGCCGTAAACAGCAATTGATGATCCGTAAATAAATTTTTTAAGTCCTCTTTTATAGCCTTGCTCTAATAAATTTATTGTTGATAAAAGATTAGTTTTTATATCTTGTTGAAGTATTTCTTTTTCTAAAACTTCATTAATTATAGTTGCTAAGTGAATTATCGTATCAAAAGGTCCTTTATTTTTTAGAAAACTTTTTACTTTTTTATAATTTTCTAAATCTATTTTAAAAAAGTTTTTTTTGGTTTCTAAATTTGATAATTTTCCTCTTCTTAAATTGTCAATTCCAAAAACATTGTAACCTTCTTTAGCTAAATTATTAAAAACTTTTGATCCTAGAAAACCAGCAGCTCCTGTAACTAAAATTTTCATTTAAAGTGTTTCTCTAATAAAACCGAGTTTTTTTTTACATCTTTTTTTAATTTTTTACCTAAAAATTTTTCAATTTTGTTAGGACTAATGCCGGTGCCTGGCTTTTTAAATTTAATATAATCTTTTTTTAATCTTTGACCTTTTTTAACATTACAATCAATAATAACGCTAAGTCTTTGTTCTTTTAAATTTTTCATTTCATATTTGTCAGGTATAATTTTGTTTGATCCAAGTGCTTTCTCTGCATCTCTAACCTTATCTACATAGTTTTTTAATTCTTTTGGATTTAAACTAAACCAATGATCCGGACCGGACATTTTGTGATCAAGTGTAATATGTTTCTCTAAAAAACTTGCACCCATAGATACTGCTTGCACAGCTGACTCCCATCCTATCGTATGATCAGAAAAACCTATCTGGGTATTAAATTTTTGTTTGATAGCAAGCATTCTATTTAAGTTAGTGCTTTCTTTTTTTGTTGGGTAAATACTTGTGCAGTGGAGAAGTATGATGTTATTATTTTTTTTAAGTGATTTAATTGACTTTATCGCTATATCAATATCTTCTTCATAAGACATTCCTGTAGATAAAATTATATTTTTAAAATTTTTTGCCATGTATTTTATTAAATCAATATTAGTTAAATAGTCGGAACCATTTTTCATGTATTTAACTTTTAATTTTTTTAATTCATCCACTCCCGTATTCGAAGTAGGAGTTGATAGAAAATCTACGTTATTTTTTTTACAGTATGAACTAAGTGTCTTAAGCCATTTCTTCTTAAGTTCTGTTCTTTTACAGAGATTATAAAATGTCTCTTTTACTTTTTTTCCTCGACTCTGATATTTAAAAATTTGGTTTTTGTCTGAAATGAAATCTTCAGCTACCCAATTTTGAAATTTTACTGCATCTACACCACATTTAGATGCAGTCCTAATTAATTTTAAGCAATTTTTTAATTTCCCGTTATGATTAATTCCAATTTCACCAATTATATATGTTTTTTTCATAAATTTTTAATTTTTATAGTTATCAAAATAATCTTTTTTTAAATAATTACCCTTAGTTATAATATTTAAACTTTCACTCCCATGACTAAAAATTAAATCTAAAATACATAGATTTTTTTCAAATTTTCGTTTTTTATTTAAATCATAAATTGGATGGATATATTTTTGAAAAAAAGGGGTGATTTGATTTTTCAAAAATTGTTCTTTGTCGCAGTAGTTTTCTCCCAATTCACCAAACAGATAGTTTTTAAATTTTAGCTCCTTACACATTTCTAAAATTAGTTCAGATTTTTTTTTTTTAAAATTATAATTGCTTGCTCTTACAATTTTAGTTTGAATCTTTAAATACTTCAAAATTAGGGCTATGATTGATATATTTAAATCAATCAATCTTATCCACTTTGTATTATAAATTTTTTCCAATTCATCCTTATAATTATCAAAATATTTAAAGCTTGAGTAAGATAGACTTATAGATTTCCAGTGATCGTCTTGCCAATTTTTTGAATTATCAATTAAAATATCTTTGTGTTTAGTTTGCTCTGATGTTTTAAACTTGACTGGTACTGATAATAAAATTTTATTGTTTGGGCCGCCGATATAATTTCTATTGTACCACATTTTTTTTGAGTATGGCACATCGTCAAAAATCACAAATAGATCAGAAACTATAATTTTGTGAAAAAAACCAAGCCAGGGTAAATATACTGGCTGATGAGCCGATAAAAGCTTTTCCATTTTAGTTTTTTAATTTTGATATAATATTTCTTAACTCTTGAACTGAAAGAAACTTTCCGTTCTCTAAACTATTATAAGAAAAATTATATTTGCAGACTTTTCCACCATATTTTTTTTTATATTGGTCTTTACTCCATGATATGTACTCGGAATTAGGAGTTACTATAAAATGATTTTTGTATTCCAAAGTATTTATTGACTCTGATGAAGATATCATTTCCTCATGAAGCTTTTCACCAGGTCTTATACCAATTATTTTAATTTTTGCTTTTGGGGCGATTGCTTTTGCTAAATCAATAAGCCTATAAGACGGAATTTTAGGAACAAAAATTTCACCACCTATCATTTTACTTAAGCTTTTAATTACAAAATTCACACTTTCCACTAAAGATATATTAAACCTTGTCATATTAATGTCAGTGATTGGAATTTCACCAGTTTTTGATTTTTTTAAAAAGAATGGAATTACTGAACCTCTGCTGTTTGTTACATTTCCATACCTAACAACAGAAAATTTTGAGGATTTTTTTCCTTTGTAATTATTTGCTGCGATGAATAATTTATCAGAAGTTAATTTTGTTGCTCCATAAAGATTAATTGGTGATGATGCTTTGTCGGTACTAAGAGCAATTACTTTTTCGACATTATGCTCTAAAGCAGCATCGATTACGTTTTGAGCTCCAAAAATATTTGTTTTAATAACTTCAAAAGGATTGTACTCAGCTGTGGGAACTATTTTTAAAGCAGCTGCGTGTACAACAACATTTACATTTTCCATTGCAAATTTTAATCTTGTAAAATCTCTTACATCACCGATAAAAAACCTTAATTTTTTCTTAAATTTTTTTAATTTATCTTCTAATTCAAATTGTTTCTGTTCATCACGACTGTAAATAATAATTTTTTTCGGTCTATAATTTTTTAAGATTTTAATAATTAAATTCTTTCCAAAAGAACCTGTTCCTCCAGTGATTAAAATTACTTTGTTATTAAACATTAATACTTTTCTGATATACCAAAAAATTTGATTTTAATACCTTTTAAATTAATTGAAATAATTTATTTATATTTTGTTTATAATGAGAGTTGTAAATATATTGATTGAAATTCAACTTTTTTTCAAATGGATAATTTCTCAAATTTTCTTTAAGTAAAGAAACTTTGTTTATATAAGTTATTGGTTTACTTTTTTCTTTATGGTTATCCTTTTTAAAATCATGATTATACCTATTCCACCTATCAAATAAAATAACTGGAATATTAGAACAAAGAGAGTCCTCTATTGAAGTAGAAGAGAAACTAATCGTTGCAGATGTTTTTTCAAATAATCGATCAAGAGATTTATTTGAAAACATCAAATTTTTAAATTTTACTTGAAGTATTTTTTTTAAATTTTGTATATTAGGGTGTAATTTTATTAAAAATTTTATGTTTTCGTCTTTTGCTAATTTATTAAATAATTTGAGATTTTCAAAGAATTCATAAAAGGTTTCTATTCCATAAAATTGCATATTAACAAAATCTCTTTGCGTGACAGCATATAAAAAAAACATTTTTTTTTTATTTTTAGATTGGGTCAAAAGAATATTTCCTAAACTGAATTTTTTATTTTTTGCTTTAATAGTGCTTAGGCTCGAAAGAAAAATTTTTGTTTGAATCCCAACAAATTTAACAAATTTGTTTATCAATTCATCTGCTATTATTTTTTGATACATTTTTTCAAACTTATTTCTTCCTTTTGTTAATGTGCCATGACTTAAGATAATTGAATTTAATTTATATTTTTTTGTTAATTCTGAAATGTAATAATTTACTCCTCTTAAATTATAAAAAATAATTAAATTAGGACGAAAATTTATAAAAAGTTTTTTTATTGCTAAATTTTTTTCCTTAAGATCTTGTAAAAAAAAGTTAATCTGTTGGGTTCTGAAATTAATTAGAGAAGTAATGTCAAAACTTTTATATTTGAAAGTGATATTTTCAAATTTTAAATGATGTTGTTTTTT
>CACEBD010000010.1 GCA_902557775.1 uncultured Pelagibacteraceae bacterium | reverse complement strand
GAAAACCCTGCATACCCTTTAACAAATCAATCAGCATATTTTATTGGGGGGACAAAAGGCTCGATACAATTTCCTAATTTAAAACATTGGTACAATAGGGGTGAGAGAAGTTGGTGGAAACCAATCTATCATAAAGATTTTAATATTCGTTTGAGTAGATTTACTTTAATAAATCAAATTGATCACTTATGCGATGTTGTGTCTGGAAAAGCTAAACCAAAAGTAAGTGGAAATGATGGCTTGCAATCGCTTAAAATATTTGATGCCATACTAAGAAGTACTAAAACTGGGAAAAAAATAAGAGTAAACTAATGAAAAGACTTAAACTTGGTATCATTGGTGGTGGCCCTGGATCTTGGATTGGTCATGTACATAGAATAGCCTCAAGATTCGATGATAAATATGAAATTGTAGCTGGCGTTTTTTCAAGAAATTATAAAATCAATCAATCTTTTGGGACAAGAATAGGAATAAAAAAAAATAGATGTTACAAAAATTATAAAGATCTTTGCTATTCTGAAAAAAAAATTAATAATGGTATCGATGTAGTAGCGATTATGACACCCCCTGGGAGTCATCAAGAAATAGCGGAATTATTCATTAAAAATAACATTCATGTAATATCTGATAAACCATTTGCTGGTTCTCTGCCTCAAGCTAAAAAACTTTATAAAACAATTAAAAGTAATAAAAAGATTGTTTACGGGCTCACACATAATTATTCGGCCTACCCAATGGTAAGACATGCTAAAAAATTAGTAGAAGATAAGAAGCTTGGAAATATCGAATATATTAA
Organism: uncultured Pelagibacteraceae bacterium; assembly: GCA_902557775.1. Lineage (GTDB taxonomy): Bacteria > Pseudomonadota > Alphaproteobacteria > Pelagibacterales > Pelagibacteraceae > Pelagilacustribacter. The sequence goes on along the minus strand of CACEBD010000010.1, from coordinate 6,892 downwards.
TGTCGAATATGTTCAGGATTGGTCTAACGGTAAAAAAGTTACCCCGGGTTCTGCAAAAAAAATATTTAAATGGAAATTAGATAAAAAAATAGCTGGAGTTTCTACTGTGCTTAATGAAATAGGATCTCATGCATATCATTTATGTAATTACATTACTGGTCTTAAAGGAAAAAGCTTATTTGCAGATATCAAGCAATACTCAAAAAAAATTAAATTTGATACAAATGCTCAAGTTTTCATAAATTACGAGAATGGAGCAAAGGGTTTATTTTGGGCATCAACTACTGCTAAAGGGGGTGTTTATGGATTACGAATAAGAATATTTGGTTCGATGGGAAGTTTGGAATGGGTACAGAATGACCCCAACTATCTAAAATATAATGCTGCTAATGGTGCAACAAAAGTTTTAGAAAGAGGTTTCAATGAAAGTGGTTTTTCAAAAAACTTTTCAAGAATTAAGTACGGGCATCCTGAGGGATATTTAAGTGCTTTTTCAAATTTATATAAAGAAATTGCATCAAAAATTAATTCAAAAAATAGTAAGAAAAGGTTTTATTTTCCAACAGCGTATGAAGGTTTACTTACAGCAAGATTTATAGACGGATGTGTAAAGTCATCATCCAAGAAAAAATGGGTAGCTTTTTAAATGATTAAATCCTGTGTGATAGGATTATCAAAAGTTGGTATAATTCATTGTAGAAGTTTAATAAAAATAAAAAAAACTTCGTTAAATTATATTTTTGATAAAAAATACAATCTAAGCAAAAGACTATCTAAGAAATTTAAATGTAACACTTCAAGAAACTTCGATAGTATATTAAAAAAAAAAGATATAGAACTATTTATAATTGCATCACCTACAATTACGCATGATTTTTACATAAAAAAATTAATAAAATTTAGGAAAATGATCTATTGTGAAAAACCAATTACAAATAATAATAAAAGCCTTAATAAACTCAAATACTTAATAAAAAAACATAAAATTAAATTTTGTGCTGGTTTAAATCGTAGATTTTCAAAGGAATATGTTGCTTTAAAAAAGAAAATTAACAAAAGAAAAGTTAATTATATCCAAATAATATCTAGATCGGCCAATCATAATATTAAATTGTCAGTAAGAAACGGAGGTCTTTTTTTTGATAAAGGATTTCATTTTTTTGATTTAGCTTGTTGGTTGAGTAATTCGAAACCAGAGAAAATGATTGTAATTTCAAAATCAATTAGTTCCGAGGATTTCTTAAATAATGGAGATTTCTCAGATGCAATAATTAATCTAAAACTCAGGAATGGAATAGACGTTGAAATAGTATTTAGTAGAAAGTGCAGATTTGGAAATTTTGAAAAAATTAAAGTGTATGGTGAAAAATTTTCATTAGACTCTGACGACTTTTCTGACAAAAATACATTATATGACGACTTTTCTGTAAGACACAGAAAGTCATACTTAAATTGTTTAAAAAAATTTATTGAAAGTAAAAATAATCTCTTAATGAATGAAGCAATATTAACCCAAAAGATATGTGCTGATGCTTTAAAAAAAGCAAGGTACCAGTAATTATAAATATTTACTTAAAGCTTTACTTGCAAGTATTGATGAGGAAATATCAGTTTTGAATGTATTTAGGATCGATTGTGTCTTTTCAACCTGCTCCTTAATCTTATTTGGGTCATCAATAAAAGAACTTACAGATTTGAATAAATCGTTTGGATTACACTTAGATTGAAGTAATTCAGGTATTACCTCTTTTCCTGCTGCAATATTAATAATATTTGCGAATTTAACTTTAATCAAAGATCTAACAATTAAATAGTTTAAAAAATTCATTTTATAGAGAATGATGGATGGAACTTTAGATTTGCAAATTTCAAGCGAGACCGTTCCAGATTTAGCAACTGCAAATACGGATTTCTTAAGAGTGTGAGACTTAATTTTATCATCACTAATAATTTCACAATTACTTATATTTTGAGATTTTACGTAAGATTGAATTAAATCATAATGTTGCTTTGTCGAGTGAAATATATAAATAAAATCTTGATAATTTTTATTCATTAATCTTATAAAATCTAAGAGTATAGGCATTAAGACATCAATTTCAGATGTTCTACTTCCTGGAAAAATTGATATTAACGCTTTATTTTTCTCAAATATTTGATTGATGTCGATTTTACCTTCAGAAGACTCATCTAATAAGGGATGGCCCACAAACTCATTGCTCATATTTTCTTTATCAAAATACGGTTTTTCAAAATTAAATAATAATAATATATGATCAATAAACTTCTTAATTTTCTTAACCCTTCCTTCTCTCCAAACCCAAACTTGTGGCGCAACATAATGAATTGTTTTTATACTTGAATTTTGTTTTTTTACACGTTCAGCAACTCTTAAAGTAAAATCAGGACTATCAACTGTAAATAAAATATCTGGATTAAAATCTTTTATAGCTTTTACAGTTTCATTAATTTTTTTATTAATTTTGAAAATATTTTTTATAACATTTGTAAAACCTATGTAGGTAATCTCTTTTAAATCATAAATCGATTTTATACCTAAAGCTTCTAAATTTTCACCTCCCACACTTAAATACTCGATTTTGGAATTATCTTTTTTAAATTCTTTAATTACTTTTGATGCGAGTTTATCTCCAGACGGCTCACCTGTTAAAATAAATATTTTTTTCACTTGTACATTCTCCAAAGTTCGCCCTTATCTGATAGTAAATAAAGATCTCCGCTCTGATGTATTTTGATATCTCTTATTCTTCCTATATCACCTTTGAATAAAATTTTTTCATCGATAAAATTTGATTTATTAAATCTTATTTTTCTTAAAGATTGATCTTTTAGAGATGTAATTAAAGCTTCACCGTTCCATTCTTTAAATGTTTCACCTTTATAAATTGTCATAGCACTTACTGCGATAGAAGGAACCCAGTACTTTATTGCTTTTGTAAAGCCAGGTTTCCATTTTGGACCAATTTTAGTTCCAGAGTAATTAGTTCCTCCCCAACCTAAAATCTTCCAACCATAGTTTTCTCCAAAATTTGCTGTCCCAAACCAATCACCACCTCTAGCACCATGATTGGTCAAATATATTTTATTATCAAATGGTGAAAGAGACATACCCTGAGGATTTCTAACTCCAATTTGATAAATTTCAGGTAACCAATCTTTTTTATTAATAAATTTTGGATTATCTTTTGGTATCGATCCATCTAAGTTAATTCTTATAATACTTCCAGGATGTTTAGTATAATCTTGAGCTATCATTCCTTGTCCTCTCTCACCAGCGGTTACATACAAATGTTTTTTTTTTATGACTAGTCTAGATCCAAAATGATATCCTGAATTTATAGGAGGTTGGGCTTGAAAGATGTTTTTAAAATTAAGTTTATCAGTATTAAGTTTTGCTCTTGCAACAGATGTGCTAGACATTCCGTTTGATCTATTTTCAGAGTATGACACATATACAATGCTGTCATTGTGAAGTATATCTAATAACCCTCCCTGGCCATCTTCTAAAACTTTAAGATTATGGCTTATATCTTTTATTTTTTTTTCTTTTAAATTTATAAATTTTATATTTCCTGGTTTTTCTGTAACCAATAAATTTTGGTTACCTATAAATGTTAAGCTCCATGGGCTATCAAACCCTTGTACAATTTTCTCTAATTTAAAGTCTTCAGCACTTAAATTTGTGAATAATAGAAGGAAAATTGATAATAATTTTTTCATTTAATTAAAATAAACATTTTATTTCTATTTGCATATTGAACACTTTGACTTTTATTTAAAAAAATATTTAATTTATGTTTTAGAACTATTCCTTTTAGTCCTGCCATTTTACATTGTTTCAAAGTTTCTAATCCTACTGTTGGAAGGTCGATTCTCAAATCTTGCCTTTTTTTTGGGAATTTTATTAGTACTCCATTAGGGAATTTTGTTATTTTTTTCACTTTTTTAATCATTTTTTGTGTTCCGCCACTTCCCTCGATTGTTAAAATTTTATTATTTCTACAAATAGCACCTTGGGTAAATGAGAAATTACCAGATTTTTTAAGAGCTTTTTGCCCACAAAGAATATCTTTTTTATCAGAGGCATTTGGTTTAATTGTTGTGTAATTTCCCTTGGGCAGACTTATTTCTGGAGTAAATTTGTTTGAGCTAACAGTTTGAATCTTTTCTTTTTTTAAAATATTTATTATTTGTTTTAAAATTGCTGCATCCCCTAATTTCGAACTTTTTATAATTTTTGGCATATAATAAATTCCTTTTAAATCTAATTTTAAAGATTTAAAATTTGGTTTTGTTACTTTTCCAGCAAATAAAACTTTTTTACAATTTTTTGATTTCAGTATTGAAATAATTTTACCAAATTGACCAATAGATACTGAGTGAGAATTTATATCTTTTTTAAATATTTTTTTTTTTGTTAAATCTATAATTAAATATTTACTTTTCTTTTTAATTTTTTTTAATATGTATTTTGGAAATTCTGTTTCTCCAAAAATTAGCCCAATCATAAATATCTTAATTAAGTGGTGAACAAATTGGTCTTTTTTTATCTTTTTCTATAAATTTAATAACTTCGTTTACTAACTCATTATCTTTGTATTCACCATTAATCTTACTTAAATTTTCGTGAAGATTTTTAGATGCAAATATATCTTTAAAAGCTTTATCTAATCCCATAATTTTTTGATTGTCATACTTCTGTCTTCTTAAACCAATTAAATTTAAACCTTGTAAATAATTTCTATTACCCAATGATAATGCAAATGGAATTACATCTTTGAGTACTCCTGTCATTCCGCCAATCATCGCAAGTCTACCTATTCTTGTAAATTGTTGTACTGCAGAGTTTCCTCCGATAATGACTGAGTCTTCTATTGTTACATGTCCGCCAAGAGGGACATTGTTGGCTATTATGACGTTATTTCCTATTTTACAATCGTGAGCAATGTGAGATGAAATCATAAATAAACAATTGTTACCTATTATTGTCTTAAATCCTCCACCCTCTGTTCCAGGATTTATCGTAACATACTCTCTAATCAAGTTGTTTTGTCCAATTATCAAACTATTTTTTTCACCTTTGAATTTTAAATCTTGAGGCTGTGTTCCTATACTTGCAAAAGGAAAAATTTTAGTCCCGGCACCAATTGTAGTATTTCCCTCGATGTGAACATTTGAAATTAACTCAACATTATCTGACAATTCTACGCTCGGACCAACATAACAAAAGGGTCCAATTTTTACATTTTTCGAAATTTTTGCTTTTTTATCTATTATACTCGATTTATGTATCATTATTTCCTGTCTACTATCGTAGCTGACCATTCAGCGTCAGCCATTCTTTTTCCGTCCACTTTAGCAGTGCCTTTATATTTCCATACTCTGCCATGAGACCTTATTGCCTCAATATCTAAATGTAATTCACAATCGGGTATAACTGGATTTCTGAACCGGGCTTTATCTACACTCATCAAATATACTAATTTATTGTCATATTCTTTTGGGTCAATTCCAAGTGCAGTTAAAGCTGCAGCTGCTTGACCAAAAGCCTCGACTATTAAAACACCTGGCATGACTGGCTGACCCGGAAAGTGACCTTGAACATAAAATCCAGTCTTTTTTACATTCATTATAGCCGTTGCTGATTTTAAATGAACTATTTTTGTTAACTTATCAATTAATAACATGGGTTCTCTATGTGGAAGCAAACTCTCAATCTTTTTTTTATCTATTTCAGTAATACTCATTATTTTTTTTGATCCTTTAAAAAATTTTTTAAGGATACAGCTGGGTATCCCATTACAGTTTGATCATCTTTGATATCTTTAACCACTCCACTGCCTCCACCAATTTTAACATTGTTTCCAATTTTTAAATGACCTGAGACGCCTGCTTGACCACCAATTGAAACACTATTACCTATTTTTGCGCTTCCAGCAAAACCAACTTGGCCTGCGATCATGCAGTTTGAGCCTATGCTTACGTTATGGGCAATGTGTACCTGGTTATCTAAATAAGTATTTTTACCAATTACTGTATCATCGATTGAACCTCTGTCTATAGTGCAGCCAGATGCTATTTCGACATCATCTTCGACAACAACTTTACCAATGTGGGGAAATTTAATATTTTTATTTTTAAAAGGAATAAAACCAAAACCCTTTTGTCCCAATTTACAGTTATCTTGCATTACTACTCTATCTCCTATAATAGAATTTTTAACAATTACACTTGACCCAATTACAACATCTTTTCCGATCACAACATTTTGTTCTATAATCGAATTAGAACCTATCATTGTATTTTTACCAATCTTTACATTTTTACCAATTAAAACATTATTTCCAAATTTAACTGATCTATATTTGTTTTTTTCAGGTTTCTTTAAAGAAAAATCCGGATAATCTATATCTGCTGTTGGATAAATTTTTTTCAAAATCTTAGATAAATCGAACAAAACATTTTTTACTAGGATTCTTTGTGTATTTTCAGGTAGAAATTGCTCAAGTTTAGAGGTAGTTATGCAAGCACCTCCTTTAGTCTTGCTAGCCTCATCTTTATATTTAATTGAGTCAAAAAAGGTAAGATCATTTTTTTGTGCGACATGCAAAGGTTTAATATCATTAATTATAAAATTTTTTTTTATTTTATCTTTTGATAAAATTTCCTGTAATTTATAAATTTTTTTTTTAAAGAAAAAATTTGAATTCATTCAAATTTAATTAATCTTAATAGATTTTAATTTTTGGTTCAGCAAGCTTGTAATATCTTTTGTAATGTCTAACTTGTTATTTGCAGATAAAATATTTTTTTTATCAATGATCATTGCTATATTTTTCTCTTTCATATAATTTTCAATTATTGGATTTAG
>CACEBD010000009.1 GCA_902557775.1 uncultured Pelagibacteraceae bacterium | reverse complement strand
TTTAAAAAAGACTCCGCAGAAATAGATATTAATTTGGATTATGACAAAAGTTTGAATTTAGATTTAATAAATTATAAAAAAACGAAAGGCAAAATCGCAAGTTTTTCACTTAATTTAGATAAAAGAAAAGATAACTTAATTATAAAAAAAATAAATTATTCTGAGAAAAATACTTCAATTCAGGGTTCGGATATTAAATTAAGAGATAATAAGCTTTTGTCATTTAATAAAGTCGTTGTTAGAACAGAGGTGGATGGAGTAAAAAATAATGACTTTTCACTTTCGTTCGGAAAAAAAGTCATGATTAAAGGTAGAGCATTTGATGCATCTAATTTATCTAAATTTTTTAAACAAAAAAATGATATAAATAGATTAGAACTTATCTCCAAAGAGATTGAGATAGATTTTACTAATATAATTGTACCTTTATCTGAAAAAATTAAAAATTTTAAATTGATTGGAAAAATTAAAAATGGAAAATTTACTAAAATTTCATCTAAAGGAGATTTTGGAAATAATAATTTTTTAGATATTAGTTTAAAGAGTGATAATTTAAATAAAAAAAAATATTTAGAAATTTATTCAGATAAACCTCAGCCACTACTTGCTGAGTTTAGTTTTTTTAAAGGACTCACAGGTGGTAAAATGTTGTTTTCATCAATAATTGAGAGTAATTATTCTAATTCAAAATTAAAAATCGAAGATTTTAAAGTAATTAATGCACCTGGTATGGTTAAGTTACTAGCTTTAGCTGATCTTGGTGGCTTAGCTGATCTTGCTGAAGGTGAGGGATTATCTTTTGATATTTTAGAAATTAATATGGAGCGAACTAATGATACCCTTCAACTGAATGAAATTATTGCTTTAGGTCCAAGCATTTCTGTTTTAATGGAAGGTTATCAAACTCCATCAATTACAAGTCTGAAAGGGAATTTAGTGCCTGCCAAGACTTTAAATACCATTATCTCAAAAATACCAGTTTTAGGTGATATAATTATACCAAAAGAAGTAGGTGAAGGATTATTTGGTATAAGTTTTAAGATGAAAGGTCCTCCTGATAATGTTAAGACAACTATAAATCCTATTAGGACAGTGACACCAAGGTTTATCCAAAAAATAATTGATAAAAGGAAGACTAAATAATTTTAATTAAATAATGCTTTTTTTTGCCATATGAAAGTTTTAAAACTTTATCTTTAAAGTTATTTAAATCAATTATTTTTTTTTCATCTTCAATCAAGACATTATTAATTTTCAGTCCTTTGCTGTTAACTGCTCTTCTAGCCTCACTTTTTGACGACATAATTTGATTTTTCGATAAAAAATCTAATATATTTATTCCTTTTTTAATATCATTTAAGGTTACTTTGATTTCTGGAAGCTCTTTACCGAATCCACCCTCTTGAAAAGTTTCTTTTGCAGTTTGCTCAGCTTTTTTTGAAGCAACTTCGCCATGGAGAATTTTAGTCGCTTCATTCGCAAGCATTACCTTTAAGTTATTAATATTTCTCTCTTTTTGAAAAAGATTATTTATTTCATCTGTATCTATTTCTGTAAAAAAATTTAAAAATCTTTTTACATCTCTATCATCGGTATTTCTCCAAAATTGCCAGTAATCATAGGATGAAAATAATCGCTCATTTAGCCATACAGCTCCCTTTTCTGTTTTCCCCATTTTTGCACCTGACGCAAGAGTAATTAAAGGAGAAGTTAAACCAAATGCCTCTTTTTGTAGAATTCTTCTAATTAGTTCTACGCCATTAACAATGTTACCCCATTGATCTGAACCACCTATTTGTAAAATACAATTATTCTTCTTGAATAATTTATAAAAATCATAAGCTTGTAAAATCATATAATTGAATTCCATGTAACTTAGAGATTGTTCTCGCTCTAACCTTAGTTTGATACTCTCAAAGGTAAGCATTTTATTTATTGTAAAGTGACTTCCTATATCCCTTAGAAACTGAATATAATTTAGTTTAGTAAGCCAGTTGGCGTTATTAACAAATATTGGTTTTGTTTTTTTATTCTTTGTGTCTAGTATTTTGTTAAAAACATTTTTGATACTTTTAATATTTTTATTGATTTCTGGTTGGTTTAAAATTTTTCTCGTGGAATCCTTACCTGAAGGGTCACCAATCAATGTAGTTCCACCCCCTAAAAGCACAATTGGTCGATGGCCATGCTTTTGCATTAGTTTAAGGATCATTATCTGTAACAGACTACCTACATGGAGACTACTTGCAGTACAATCAAAGCCAATGTAAGCCGAGATAGATTTTTTATTGCAAATATCTTCCAGTTTTCCTAAATCTGTGCATTGATGAAGATATCCACGAGATTGCATCTCAATTATAAATTTATTTTTCATAGCACAATTTAATTAAACTACTATTATACAAAAATTATTATAAATAAATAAAAATATGCAAAAAAAGTATACTTCTTTAGGATTAATGAGCGGAACATCTGGGGATGGTGTTGATGCTTCAATTATAAATTCTAATGGAATTGATCAATTTGAGATTATTAAAAATGAGTATTTTGAGTATGATTCTGATATTTATGATAATTTTCATTCTCTTAAAGAAAAAATATTTACAATTAAAGACCTAAAAAAATATTCACAAGATTTATTGAATTTAGAGAGAAAAATAACTTTTTTTCATGCAAAAATTATTAAGAAAATTAATTTAGATAATTATAATGATGCTCTAGTAGGTTTTCATGGTCAAACCATATATCATAATGCGAAAGAAAAAATTTCTAAACAGTTAGGGGATGGTCAATTATTAAATCAACTTACAAAAAAAAAAATAGTTTTTAATTTTAGGAAAAATGATATTTTGAACGGGGGAGAAGGAGCACCATTAACACCTATCTTTCATCAATTAATTGCTACGCAAAAAAATATTGAATTACCAGTATGTATACTTAATATTGGAGGTATTTCAAATTTGACGATTATTAAAAAGCCAACAGGATCCATGGAAATATTTAGCAGAGATATTGGACCCGGAAATTGTTTAATTGACTCGTGGGTGAGAAAAAACTCAAAGAAAAAATTTGATTATAATGGACAATACGCTTTAAGCGGAAAAAAAAATGAAATTATTTTTGAGCAAGCTCAAGAACTTTATTCAAACAGAATTGAAAAAGAAAAGATCTCTCTTGATACTAGTGATTTTGATGTTTCATTTGCCAGAGGTATATCACTAGAAGATGGTGCAGCAACTCTTACTGATTTTACAGCAAGCTTAATTTCAGAAGGTATCTTATCATTACTTTCCAAACATCAAGCAATTAAAAATATTATTCTTTCTGGAGGCGGTAGAAAAAATGATTATTTAATAAAAAAAATAAAAGAGAATGTCCCTACTAATTTAAGTTTTGAATTAGTTGATAAATACGAAATTAATGGAGATTTTGTAGAGTCCCAGGCTTTTGCTTTTCTTGCTATCAGAACTTATAAAAAACTACCTATAACTTTTCCAAACACTACAAATTGCAACCAAGCATGCGTTGGAGGAGAAATAGTTGACAACTAAATTAATGCTGTTTTTTCTTTAAGGTATTTTTCTATTTCTACTCTTAATTCTTTTTCTTTATTCTTAAAAAAATGATTTGAATTTTTAATTTTTGAAAAATTTACCTCTACTCCTTTTTGACTTTTAATTCTATTATCTAATTCAATAATACTCTCTTTAGTCACTAATTCATCATTTTCACTGTATATAACTTGTCCAGAAGTAGGACACGGTGCTAAAAAAGAAAAATCATAGACGTTTGGTTGAGGTGAGACTGCAATGAAATTGTTTACTTCAGGCCTTCTCATGATGAGTTGCATGCAGATTAAAGAACCAAAAGAAAAACCAGACACCCAACACTGACTATAATCTAAGTTTTGTCTTTCTATCCAATCTAATGTTGCAGCTGCATCAGATAATTCTCCTTGACCATTATCAAACACACCATCACTCTTTCCCACACCTCTAAAATTAACTTTGATTACAGAAAAACCATTTTCTTGAAAAATGTTATACATAAGCTGTATAATTCTATTATTCATCGTTCCACCATATTGAGGGTGAGGATGTAAAACTATAGCAACTGGAGAACCAAATTTCGGGTTTTTATAATATTTTGCTTCTAATCTTCCAGCAGGTCCAGGTATAAAAATTTCTAAACTTTTAGGTTTCATACTTGATAATGATTATTATTAAAAAAAAAAGTACTGAGTTATATCACGTTTTCATGCGACAAATATTTTTTTTTAATCCCTACTAAAATAGTAGGAATTCCTTAAAAACTACTGTAATACAACGTAAAATTATGAAACTAACTAATAAAGGTAGATACGCAGTAATGGCTATGGCTGATCTAGCTTCAAATGCTAAAGATGGACCTATAAGTCTTACAGAAATTTCATTGAGACAAAACATTTCATTAGCATATTTAGAGCAAATTTTTCTTAAGCTTAAAAATAATAAATTAGTAAGAAGTTCTAGAGGCGCAAATGGCGGATATGTTTTAGAAAAACCAGCTTCAGAAATAAAGCTATCAAATATAATTTATGCAGTGGACGAAGAAGTAAGAACACTTAATTGTAAAAAAAATTCAAAAAGGGGTTGCAATAATAAATCTATGAAATGTATTACACATAACTTATGGGATCAATTAGACCAACATATCATCGGTTTTTTTGAAAAGGTCAAATTACAGGATTTGGCAAAACTTGGTTAATTTATGAATAGCGAGGAATTAAAAAATCAAGAGTATAAATACGGTTTCACAACTGATATTGAAAATATAAAAGCACCAAAAGGTCTCACTGAGGAAACCATAAAATTTATTTCTAAAATCAAAAAAGAGCCCAAGTGGATGTTAGATTGGAGATTAAAAGCTTTTAATAGGTTAAAAGTGCTTGAGGAGCCGAATTGGCAAAAACCAAAATATCCAAAAATTGATTATCAAAACCTATATTATTATTCTGCTCCAAAAAGCATGAAAGACAAACCAAAAAATTTGGACGAAGTCGATCCAAAGCTTATTGAGACCTATAACAAATTGGGTATTCCTCTTAACGAACAAAAAAGGTTAAGCGGTGTTGCAGTAGATGCTGTTTTTGACTCGGTTTCGGTAGCCACAACCTTTAAAGGAGAACTGGATAAAAAGGGTATAATTTTTTGTCCTATTTCTGAAGCTATTCAAAAACATCCAGATTTAGTAAAAAAATATCTAGGGTCTGTTATTCCTATTAGCGATCATTATTTTGCAACGCTCAACTCAGCAGTCTTTACAGATGGATCTTTTGTTTACATTCCACCTAATACAAGATGCCCAATGGAGCTTTCTACCTATTTTAGAATAAACGCATCAGAAACAGGTCAATTTGAAAGAACCTTAATTATCGCAGACAAAGGTAGCTATGTAAGTTATTTAGAGGGTTGCACAGCCCCAATGAGAGACGAAAATCAATTACACGCAGCTAATGTGGAATTAGTTGCCTTAGATGACGCAGAAATAAAATATTCAACAGTTCAAAATTGGTATCCTGGGGACAAAGACGGAGTTGGTGGAATTTATAATTTTGTGACTAAGAGAGGTGCATGTAGAGGCAGAAATTCAAAAATTTCATGGACGCAAGTAGAGACTGGCTCTGCGATAACTTGGAAATACCCAAGTTGTATTTTACAGGGAGATAACTCTGTAGGCGAATTTTATTCAATTGCTATAACTAATAATCATCAAAAGGCAGATACTGGAACTAAAATGATTCACTTAGGTAAAAATACAAAGAGTAAAATAATTTCCAAAGGGATTTCTGCTGGACAGGCTGATAATACATATAGAGGTCTTGTAGATATTGGAGCAAAGGCTAAAAATTCTAGGAATTATACTCAATGTGACTCTCTATTGATGGGTAATAAATGTGGAGCACATACCGTTCCATATATAAGAAATAAAAACTCCTCCTCGACGATTGAACATGAAGCTACGACATCTAAGATCAACGAGGACCAATTGTTTTATTGCAATCAAAGAGGATTAAACCAAGAAGAAGCAGTAAGTCTTATCGTAAATGGTTTCTGCAAAGAAGTATTGCAGCAACTTCCAATGGAATTTGCAGTTGAGGCACAAAAATTAGTTTCTATTAGTTTAGAAGGGAGCGTTGGATAATGCTTCAATTACAAAATCTTAAGGCCTCAGTAAATGATAAATCAATTTTAAATGGATTAAACTTAGAAATTAAATCTGGAGAGGTTCATGCTATCATGGGGCCAAACGGATCAGGAAAAAGTACTTTAGCAAATATTTTATCTGGTAAAAGTGGATACGATGTAAGTGGAAGTTTAAAATATGAGGGCAAAAACTTAAATGAAATTTCTATTGAAGAGCGCGCTCAAAAAGGAATCTTTTTAGCTTTTCAATATCCTTTAGAAATACCAGGTGTTAATACAACTAATTTTCTCAAAACTTCGTTAAATTCGATTAGAAAAGCTAAAGGTGAAAAAGAATTAGATACATTAAATCTTTTAAAATTGATTAAAGAAAAAGCCTCTGAATTGAATATCGATGAAAAATTTTTATCTAGGCAACTGAATGTAGGGTTCTCAGGAGGGGAGAAAAAGAAAAACGAAATACTTCAAATGAAACTCTTAGAGCCAAAATTAGCTATCTTAGATGAGACAGACTCAGGCTTAGATATAGATGCATTAAGAATTGTAGCTGATGGTGTAAACTCTCACAAAAATAAGAACAATGCATTTTTAATTATCACACATTATCAAAGATTACTCGATTATATTAAACCAGATTTCATTCATGTATTGTCAAAAGGCAAAATTATTAAAACAGGATGTGCTGAATTAGGTCAAGAACTAGAGAAAACAGGTTATGAAAAATTGAAATAATGGAACAATTGTTCAACATAGATTTTAAAAGAATAAATTCCTCGAATGATAAAGAGGCAGCAGATAGGAAAAAAAATTTTGAATTATTTTTAAAAGGAGGTTTTCCAAATAAAAAAAATGAAAATTGGAAATTTTCTGACCTAAACAATATAATTAGTAAGAATTTCAAGAATATCACAAATAACGATGATTACAAATTGGATGAAAAAATTGAAACAATTCATGATTTTGAACATAATAAAGTTATTCTTGTAAATGGATCATTGAAATCTTGTGATTTACATTTCGAGGAAAAAGAAAAAGTAAAAATTGAAACTTTAAAATCACTTGAGGGCTTTCATCATCAGTCGAATAATAATCTCGATTATCTTAATAAAGCTTTATCTATTGGCGGGTTTAACTTAGAAGTTCAACAAAACTACAAATGTAAAAAACCAATAATAATTTATAATTATTTTACTGCAAATTTAAATAATAAGATTATCAATAACTCAAATAAGATAAGAGTAAGTCAAAATTCCGAACTAACTTTAATCGAGTATAATATTGGTGAAAAAAGTAAATTTTTTAAAAATACCTTTGAAAAAATTAATATCGATAAAGGTGGAGTTTTAAAAAATATTATTTTACAAAAAACAAAATGTAACGGTTATTTTTATAAGAATATTTCTGGTATACAAGATTATAACTCGAGCTATCAAAATTTCATATTAAGTTCAGGACTTAAATTTAATAAAATTGAGATTGATATGATCCTGGAAAAAGAGAAAAGTAGTTGTTATATTCTATCTGGATTAAATTTAAGCAAAGAGGAACATCAGGAAATTAAAACTCAAATTAATCATTTGGCGCCAAACTGTAAAAGTTATCAAAAAATTAAAAATGTTTTAGAAAGTGATAGCAAGGGAGTTTATCAAGGAAAAATATTTGTTAAAGATATTGCTCAAAAAACAGATGCATATCAACTAAGCAAAGCTCTAATTTTAAATGATCAAGCTGAATTCAATGCTAAGCCAGAGCTAGAAATTTATGCTGATGATGTAAAATGTTCTCACGGGTCCTCTTCCGGTAGCATAGACGAGGAAGCTATACATTATTTAATGACTAGGGGAATTGAATTAAGGGCAGCAAAAAAACTTTTGATTAAAGGTTTTCTTAATGAAATTTTTGACAACATACCTGAGGAGAAAATTAGAACTTTTCTAGAAAAAAGCATAGCGGTGCAGATTGATGAAATTCGATAATATAAAATCAAAATTTCCAATTTTTAAACAAAAGATTAAAGGAAAACCTTTAATTTACCTAGATAGCGCTAATTCTTCTCAAAAACCAAAAGCAGTAATAGATGAGATGTCTAGATTTTACGAAACTGAATTTTCGAATGTAGGAAGAAGCGTACATACCTTAGCAGTTAAAGCCACAAACAAATTTGAGGAAACTAGAGATTTAGTAAAATCTTATGTAAACGCTCAGTATAGGGAAGAAATAATTTTTACAAAAGGAGCTACAGATGCAATTAATTTAGTTGCTAGCACTTACGGAGAAAAATTTATTAAAGAGGGTGATGAAATTCTTGTGACTGAGTTAGAGCATCATTCAAATTATGTGCCTTGGCATTATTTAAGAAAAAAAAAGGGAGCAGTAATTAAATTTGCATCTGTAAATGAAAATGGAGAAATAAATATCGATGAGTTTAAAAAACAAATTACCGAAAAAACTAAGATGATTGCTTTTACTCATATTTCGAATGTGACAGGAACTATTATGCCTATAAAAAAGGTTACTGATTTAGCTAAATCAAAAAACATTCCGGTTTTAATTGACGGGACGCAGGGTGCGCCTCACTCAGCTCTAGATTTACAAGATTTAGGTTGTGATTTTTATGCTATTTCGTGTCACAAAATGTATGGTCCAAATGGATTAGGCATTTTATATGCTAAAAAAAAATGGGTGGATGAATTACCTCCTTATCAAGGAGGTGGAGGAATGATTAATGAAGTAAAAAAGGATGAAATCACTTACGCCGACTCGCCTAATAAATTTGAAGCAGGAACAATGCAAACTGCAGAGGTAGTAGCTTTTGCAAAATCAATAAAGTTTATTCAAGATTTTGGAATAAAAAATATTGAAAAACATGAAAGTCAAATTCTTGAGTATGGTTTAGAAATATTAAGAAAAGACAATTCTGTCAATATTATAGGCAATCCTAAAAATAGAGCGTCTATAATTTCTTTCACAATAAAGGGAATTCACCCTCATGACATAGCTACAATTTTAGATGATGATGGTGTTGCAATTCGAGCTGGCCACCACTGTTGTCAAATTTTACATGATAAATTAGGCATTCCTGCTTCTGCGAGAGCTTCAATTGGAGTTTACAACAACAAAGAAGATATTGATGCTCTAAGTGAGTCAATTAAAAAATGTAAGAAAGTATTTCAGATTTAAATGGAGTTAAAAGAATTATATCAGGAAATTATTTTAGATCACGCAAAGAATCCTAGGAACAAAGGTAAATGCGAAGGATACAATCATGATGCCAAAGCACACAATCCTCTTTGCGGAGATAAAGTTCATATTTATTTAAAATTAGACAAAGATAAAAGTATTTCAGGTCTAAGTTTTGAAGGCGAGGGATGTGCAATATCTTTGGCATCAGCCTCAATTCTTACAGATACTTTAAAAGGTAGAGATTTACAATTTTCAAAAAAAGTGACTGAAGACTTTTTAAATATGTTAAAAAATAAATCAAAAATCACTTTAAACAGCTTATCAGAAGATCAAATTACAACTATATCCTCTCTATCAGGAGTTCAGGAATTTCCAATGAGAATCAAATGTGCCACTATGGCATGGCACACACTCCTATCGGCGCTAGAAAAAAAAGGTTCAAAATAATAATGAGTGAGTTGAAAGAAAAAATTATTACTGAAATCAAAAAAATTTATGATCCAGAAATTCCAGTTAATATTTATGAATTAGGTTTAATATATAAAATCGAAGTTAATGAAGAGAATAAAGCAATTATTGAAATGACATTAACTTCACCAAACTGCCCAGTAGCTGAAAGTTTGCCTAATTCTGTAAAAAATAATATACTAAAAATTGAGGGTATAAAGGATGTTGATCTTAAATTAGTTTGGGATCCTCCTTGGACAAAAGATAAAATGTCAGAGGCAGCAAAATTAGAGTTAAATTTATGAGCGAACAAGTAATTAAATTAAGTAATAATGCAGCGGAAAGAATTAAACAAATTATGTCTAAAGCTGAGAAATCTGCGATAGGTGTACGGGTAGGAGTGAAATCTGGTGGCTGCGCAGGTATGTCCTACATAATGGAGTACGCAAAAGAAATTAAACCAAATGAGGAAATTATAGAGGATAAAGGAGTAAAAGTTTTAATTGATCCTAAAGCTATAATGTATTTGTTAGGAACTGAAATGGATTATAAAAAAGAACAATTTTCTTCTCAGTTCGTATTCAAAAATCCAAATGAAACTGAGAGATGTGGTTGCGGAGAGTCTTTTAAAATTTAGCCGCTGTAATACATTTCAAATTCTATAGGATGTGGCGTATGTTCGAAATTGTAAATTTCTTGGAATTTCAATTCAATGTATGCATCGATTTGATCATCAGTAAAAACACCACCTTCAGTTAGAAATTTTCTATCTTTATCTAAATTTTGCATTGCCTCTCTTAAAGATCCGCATACTGTTGGAAGTTTTTTTACTTCATCCTCAGATAAAGAATATAGGTCCTGATCAAAAGCTTTACCTGGATCAATTTTATTTTTAATTCCATCAATACCCGCCATTAACATTGACGCAAAAGTTAGATAAGGATTTCCTGCAGCATCTGGAAATCTAATTTCCATTCTAGCTGCTTTTGGATTCATTATTACCGGAATTCTGCAAGAAGCAGATCTATTTCTAGCTGAGTAAGCCAAAATAACTGGAGCTTCGAATCCAGGAATTAATCTTTTATAGCTGTTTGTTGTGGCGTTTGAAAAAGCATTGATTGCTCTTGCATGTTTTAAAATTCCACCAATGTAATATAATGCTTCCTTGGATAAACCAGCATACTCCTTACCCATAAATACTGGTGAACTACCTTTCCAAATAGATTGATGACAATGCATTCCAGATCCATTATCTCCTTTTACAGGTTTAGGCATAAACGTTGCCGTTTTTCCAAAAGAATGAGTTACCATTTGCACAGCGTATTTATAAAGCTGAACGTTGTCTGCTTGATCTGTTAAAGTTCCAAAGTACATCCCTAATTCGTGTTGGCTTGGAGCAACTTCGTGATGGTGTTTTTCGACTTTAACACCCATATCTTTAAGTGCTTTTAAATACTCACCTCTCATATCTTGTGCGCTATCAACCGGAGGTACTGGAAAATAACCACCTTTAATCCCTGGTCTGTGACC
This sequence comes from uncultured Pelagibacteraceae bacterium, assembly GCA_902557775.1. GTDB lineage: Bacteria > Pseudomonadota > Alphaproteobacteria > Pelagibacterales > Pelagibacteraceae > Pelagilacustribacter. The sequence goes on along the minus strand of CACEBD010000009.1, from coordinate 1,706 downwards.
CATATTACCATTTTCGTATTTTTTTCCTGTATTGTAAGGTCCCTCTGAACTGTCAATGCTAAAGCTCGTTTCATTCATATCATTTTTAAATCTCACATCATCAAAAACAAAAAACTCAGGCTCAGGCCCAAAGTAAGATTTATCGCCAATACCCGTTTTTTTTAAATACGCCTCAGCTTTTTTAGCTGTACCTCTTGGATCTCTCTCATAAGGATTTTTTTTCACTGCATCTAAAATATCACAAAATATATTTAAAGTTGTATGAGAATTAAATGGATCAATAATTGGTCTTTCAAGATCTGGTTTTAAGATCATATCTGACTCGTTAATTGCTTTCCACCCTGCTATTGAAGAACCATCAAAAAACACACCTTTGTCAAGCATGTCTTCATCCACCACTGTAGCATCCATTGTTAAATGTTGAAGTTTACCTTTTGGGTCAGTAAATCTCAAGTCAACGTATTCTACCTGCTTATCTTTCATAAGCTTAAGTATGTTTTTTGAACTCATTAGTTTCCCCTAATTATTAGTTTTTAAAAATCGGTTTGAACATATATAAGGAACTTTTTTAGAGTAATATTAAAAATATATATCAGCTATGCATTTATCACATATATACAATCAGAACCCAAAATGAGAGAAGCAAATACCTTTGATTTTTCTTTATTAATTTTATTGGCTATAATATGGGGGTCTTCTTTTTTTAATATTAAGATAGCTACATATTCATATGAACCAATAACTCTCGCACTGGTTAGAGTTGTTTTTGCTAGCGTGCCTTTATTAATACTGTGCAAACTAAAAGAGATTAAGATTGAGGCATTTGGCAATAATTGGAATTGGTATGCTTTAATAGGATTGTGCAATATTGCTATCCCATTTGTACTTATTGCTATTGGTACTGCAAAAATAAATAGCTATCTTGCGGCTATATTAATGAGTACTACCCCCTTAAGCGGATCTATAATGGCACATTTCTTTACCAAAGATGAAAAATTATCGTTTCTTAAGTCTTTAGGCGTTTTAATTGGTTTTAGTGGAATAATATTATTATTTTTTGACAGAGTTATAATTAATAGTGAAAATTATATTTATGCTTTAATCACAATATTAGGATCTACCTTCTATTGTATCGGTGGTTTGATGACATTAAAATTAAGAAATAAGCGAAATGAGAATGTTACAACATCTACAACTTTATGGTCAGTAATCTTTTTACTTCCGTTTTCTCTAATTTTTGAAACACCATGGAATTCAAATCCAACTCTTGCTTCAACTTTATCACTTTTATATTTAGGAGTTATTGCAACAGGGCTTGCATGGTTGATTAGATTTAGAATATTAACTGTTAACGGTTTGGTCTTTCAAACACAGGTAGCATACTTGATCCCTATATTTGGTATAATATTCGGTTATTTTTTAATGAACGAAATTATTACATGGAGAGTTTTATTGTCATTAGTTATAATTCTAACGGGAATTTATATTTTTAAAAAAAACAATAAAGGTATAAAAAATTAAAATGGGGACAGAATCAATTGAAGCAAGCTTTCTTTCGATTTTTGCACTTATTAGTTTTTTTATTTATCTTATAACAAATAAATATTCTCATAAAATAAACTATGGAGTTTTACTTGATAGAGATTTCAAAAAGCCGCAAGCATTTCATGATTTTGCTATAACTCGAAGCGGAGGTCTTGCAGCAA
>CACEBD010000008.1 GCA_902557775.1 uncultured Pelagibacteraceae bacterium | reverse complement strand
TGTTCTATCTTCAATTACATTATTAGAGGTATTAAATCTTAATTTCGATAAAATCCTCAAGTATTATAAAACTTATCAACCGTCAGATGGAAGAGGAAAGATTCATAGCATCAATAGATATAATAGAAATTTCAAATTAATTGATGAAAGCTATAACGCTAATCCTCTTTCGGTGAAAAGCGCAATACAAAATTTTGATTCTATTAAGAAAGACAATTTTAAGAAATATCTAATTCTTGGAGACATGCTTGAACTAGGAAAACGGTCCGAAATTTTACATAAAGATATGTCTAAAGTTATTAACAACTCAGATATTGATAAAGTGTTCATTAAAGGTGAAAAAACTCTCGAAACTTACAAACAAATTAAAAAACAAAAGAGAGGTAATATTTTTCAAAAAGAGGAAGATATAGATTTTACTTTAAATAACATTATAGCTAATAATGATTATTTGATGATTAAAGGTTCTAATGCGACAGGTTTAAATATTTTAAGCAAAAAAATTATAAAAGGACAATAAATGTTATTCCATTTTTTTACTTCACTAATTGATCAGTTTTCCTTTTTTAATGTCTTTAAATACTTGACGTTTAGAACAGGTTTATCTGTGATGACATCACTAATAGTAGTTTTTATAATTGGAGCACCATTAATAAAGATTTTTTCAGAAAAAATGATAACTGGACCTATAAGACAGGATGGGCCAATCGATCATATTGTTAAAAAGTCTGGAACACCCACGATGGGAGGAGTAATAATTATTATTGGAATAATTTCTAGTACTCTTCTTTGGGCAGATTTATCAAATATTTACGTTTGGACATTAATATTTGTGTCTCTAAGTTTAGGAGGTTTGGGTTTGTTAGATGACATTTTGAAAATAAAACATAAAAACTCAAGTGGTTTAAAGTCAAAATATAAATTTGTAGGGCAATTAATAATTGGAACACTCGCGCTAACTATTTTAATTAAATTTTCTAATCATGAATATTTATTTGATCTTTATTTTCCGTTTTTTAAAAATTTAATTTGGAATATGGGTTTATTTTTTATTCCATTTGGCCTTTTTGTAATTATTGGAGCATCAAACGCAGTTAATTTAACAGATGGACTTGATGGATTAGCAACAGTGCCTGTGATGTTAGTAGCACTTTCATTTACTTTCATTTCATATGTTGTTGGTAATACAATTTTCTCTGAATATCTTCAAATACAATACATACCAGATGTTGGAGAGCTAGCAATTTTTTGTGGTTCAGTTGTAGGAGCTTGCTTAGGTTTTCTTTGGTACAATGCTCCACCAGCAAAAATATTTATGGGTGACACTGGCTCTCTATCTTTAGGAGGATCACTTGCAGCTATAGCAATAATAGTTAAGCATGAAATAGTATTAGCGATTGTTGGGGGACTGTTTGTCCTTGAGACAGTTTCAGTAATTATTCAAGTAATATCTTTTAAATTAACTGGTCGTAGAATTTTTAAAATGGCACCTATTCATCATCATTTTGAAAAAAAAGGGTGGGCTGAGTCTACAATCGTAATTCGTTTTTGGATTATAGCAATAATTTTAGCTTTAATAGGATTAGCGACATTAAAACTAAGATAGTAAATGGTCAAAATAAATAATCTTAAAGAATTATCTTTCCTAGTTTACGGATTGGGTCAAACAGGTAAATCAGTAGTAAGATTTTTTAAAAAAAATAATATCAATAATTACAAAGTATGGGATGATAAAAATAAAGATTTCTTAAAAAAAAAAAGAACCTCAAATCTGACAAAAACCTTAAAAAAAGTTAACTATGTAGTTTTAAGTCCTGGTGTAAGTTTGAATAGATCAAAAAATGCTCGAACATTAAAAAAATTTAAAAAGAAAATAATTACTGATTTAGATTTAATTTTTTTACTTAAAAAATTTTCAAAAAGTATTGTCATTACAGGAACTAACGGAAAATCTACAACTTCAAAAATAATTTATCATTTATTAAAAAAAAATAGATATAAAACATTATTAGGCGGCAATATTGGAACTCCAATTTTAGATTTAAACATCAATAAAACTGATTTTTTAGTAATTGAAGCATCCTCATTTCAACTTTCTCATTCAAAATTTATTTGCCCAGACTATGCAATATTATTAAATATCACAAATGATCACTTAGACTGGCACGGTAACATGAAAAATTATAAAAATTCAAAATTTAAAATCTTTAAAAATCAAAGACCAAACCAATACTCTATCATAAATGAAAATTTCAAATCAGACTTTAAGAAAAGAAGTTTATCGGGAAAATTAATTATTCCTAAACTCAAATATTATATGAAACTGAAACACAAAATTAAAAATCATTATTTAAAATTAGATATAAATAATGAGAATATGTCTTATGTATTTGCGTTATCAAAATTACTTAAAATAAAGGAAAAAATTTTATTTAAATCTTTAAATTCTTTTGTAGGATTGCCACATAGATACGAAATATTTCTCAAAAAGAGAAACTGTATTTTTATAAACGATTCAAAAGCAACTTCTTTTATTTCTGCTAAGTTTGCCTTACAAAATTCTCATAACATTTTTTGGATTGTTGGCGGCTTACCAAAAAAGAATGATAAGATTAATTTAAGAGATTTAAAGCGAAATATTATAAAATCATATATAATTGGTAAAAATATAAAATTTTTTGAAAATCAATTAAAAAATAAAATCAACTTTCATGTAACCAAAGATTTAAAAAGATCAGTAATTCAAATTTTGAGCGATATAAAACTATATAAGAAAAAAAATAATACAGTATTATTAAGCCCAGCATCAGCATCTTTTGATCAATTTTCAAATTTTGAAGATAGGGGTGAAAGGTTTAAAAAAATATGTAAATATTATGTCAGATCATTCCTTTAAACTCATGTTTTTTAATTATTGGCGAGTTATTGATAAAAAGATTTTTTTTTGTTTTATAATTTTATTTTTTTTAGGACTATTTTTTTCTTTTTCATCTACGTCTTTTTTAGCAGGTGAAAGATTGAATAAAGATTATTATTTCTTTTTCTCAAAACACTTAATTTTTGCCATTTTTGCATTACTAATCATGGTTATTATTTCGACTTTGGATACCATATTTCTAAATAAGATAATTATTCCCCTATTCGCTATTTTTTTTATTTTTTTAGCATTAGTTCCTTTTTTTGGAGTTGAAGTTAAAGGCGCTAAGAGATGGTTGGATTTTTATTATTTTAGATTACAACCAATAGAATTGTTAAAACCATTTTTTATTCTGACCACAGTAAAAATACTTACTTTAGAAAAGTTTAAAAGTTCTAGAGTCAAATATATATTAAGTTTTTTATTATTATCCTCTGTGATTATCCTTTTAATTGATCAACCAGATCTTGGGCAGTCAATTTTATTAGCTGGAAGTTGGGTAGCAACCGTGTTCATTTCTGGTGTGAATTTATTTTATATATTTGGATTTTTTCTAATATTTTTAATTTCGTTTAGTTCATTATTATTTTTAATGCCTGAAAAGTTTAGTTATATAATTGAACGTTTAGTTTCATTTGTTGACCCTAGTAAAGGAGATAGATTTCAATCCTCATCAGCATTAGATGCAATCAAACTTGGCGGACTAAAAGGACAAGGAATGGGTGAGGGAATTTTAAAAGATAGAGTACCAGAAGCTCATACTGACTATATAATTGCGATCATTTCAGAAGAGTACGGTTCAATAATTTCAATAATAATTATTTCTTTATTTTTATATATATCTTTTAGAATAATTAAAAATTGCGTTAATCAAGAAGACCAACTTTTAAAAGTTTCATTGTGCGGGTTAGCCTCTTTACTTATATTTCAAACATTTATTCACGTAGGTGTAAATACTAATCTCATACCAACAACTGGAATGACACTACCATTTTTAAGTTATGGAGGCTCCTCTTTAATTGGAAGTGCAATACTCGCTGGGATTATTTTAAATTATACCAAAAACAAGTCTTATTTATATGACTAAAAAAATAAAAATACTTATAGCAATTGGTGGAACTGGTGGCCATGTATTTCCAGGTCTTAATTTAGCTAAACATTTATTAAAAAATAAATTAGATGTTAATTTAGTTTCAGATTATCGGGGACTAAGATTTCTCAAAAATCATAAAAATTATAATATCTTTAAATTACCCTCTTATCCATTGAATAAAAAAAATTTAAAAGAAATATTGATATCTTCCATTCAAATTTGTTACTCGATAATCAGATCGCTTATTTTTCTTACATTTAATAGACCTTCACTTATTTTTGGAATGGGTGGTTACGCATCTTTTCCATTATGCATCGCTGCAAGTATTTTAAAAATAAAGTATGTAATTTATGAAAATAATCTTATTATAGGAAAAGCAAATAAAATTTTATTACCCTTTGCAAAAAAATTATTAGTGGCTAATGAAAAACTTGAGGGTATTCCAAAAAAATATAGTGATAAGATCTATAAGATAGGAAATATTGTAAAAGAGGAAATAATTTATTTTTCAAACTTTAGTAATAAAGATTTTGACTTTTCAAAGGGCATTAGTATTCTTATTCTTGGCGGTAGTCAGGCAGCTAAAATTTTCGCGGAGATACTTCCTAATATATTTCACCAGTGTTCGAGTAATGGAATTTTTTTAAAAATTTATCAACAATGTTTGCCTAATCAGAATGAAATTCTTAAATTATTTTATGAAAAAGCTAAAATAAAATTTGAGATATTTAATTTTAGTGATAATGTTTTAGAGTATTTTTCTAAAGTTGATCTGGCAATTACGAGATCTGGTTCATCTATGTTAGCTGAACTTACAAATGCTAATATTCCTTTTATTTCTGTACCATTGCCCTCATCAGCAGACAATCACCAATTCAAGAATGCCGGTTATTATGAAAAAAAAAATTTTGCATTTTTAGTGGAAGAAAAAGATTTGAATGAAAAACTTTTTTACCTTATTAAAGATATTTATAATAATAATTCAATATTAGATAAAATCAGAAAAAATCAAAATCAATTTTCTGACAAAAATGTTTACAACAATATTGACAGAGTGCTGAAAGAAATAATCAATGGAAAAAATTAATCTAGGTCAAAAAGAAATCATACACTTTGTTGGAATAGGCGGAATAGGAATGAGTGGCCTCGCTCAAATAATGAAAAATATGGGTTTTAAAATACAAGGTAGTGATCAAAATAAAAATAAAAATACTGTCAGTTGCTCAAAGATGGGAATTAAAGTATTTATTGGGCATTCTAGAAAAAACGTAAAGAGCTCCACAATATTGGTAAGATCATCTGCAATCAAAAATAATAATTATGAAATTAAATATGCTAAAGAAAAAAAAATACCGATTTACTCAAGGGCTGAAGTTCTTGCAGATGTAGTATCTTTGAAAAAAAATATTATAATTACAGGCTCTCACGGCAAAACAACAACAACATCTCTTATATCTAAAATTTTAACAGACCAAAAACTAGACCCAACGATTATAAACGGAGGTATAATAAATTCATTTGGAAGTAATGCAAAATTAGGAAAAGGTGCTTGGGCAATATTAGAAGCAGATGAATCTGACGGTAGCTTTTTAAAATTACCAATTAATTACTCAATAGTTACAAACATAGATTATGAACACATAGATTTTTACAAAAACTATAAGAATTTAGAAAATTCATTTATAAAATTTATTGAGAAAACACCACCTACTGGAAAAGCAATAATTTGCATAGACAGTAAAAATATAAAAAAAATTTTCAAAAAAATTAAAAGTAAAAACATACTTACTTATGGTGAAAGTAAACATGCCGACTATCATATCTCAAATATAAGGTATAAGATTGACTCATCCATATTTGATCTAAGTTTTAGAGACCTTAGAAAAAAAAGAAAAAAAATTAAAAATATCCGTCTCAAATTACTAGGAAAACACAACGTTTTGAATGCTGCTGCAGCGGTTACTGTGTGTGTAAATTTAGGAGTAGGACAAAATATAATAAAAGAATCCCTGAAAAATTTTTCTGGAGTTCAAAGAAGAATGACTAAAATTTTTACTAAAAATAAAAATGATTTTTACGACGATTACGCACACCACCCTACAGAAATAAAATCTACACTGGAGAGTGTAGAGAATGTTTATAAAAATAAAAGAATTATAACAGTCTTTGAACCTCATAGGTATTCAAGAGTATTGTCTTTGAAAAAAGATTTTGCCAAGTCATTTTCTAATACAACTCTTGTACTTTTATGCCCCTTATATGCAGCGGGTGAAAAGAAAAATCCAAAATTTAATCAATTAAAGTTTGCAAAATTGATTTCAGACTTTTCAAAAACTCAAGTAATTGTAATTAAAAACTTTCAAGATTTAGTAAATTTTTTTAAGAAACATTTAAAAAGTAATGAAATTATAATTGGTATGGGAGCTGGAATAATTACAAAATGGATGAGAGAACTTAAAAAAATTTTATGAAACTTACTCAAGACTTCTTTAATAAGTTTAAAGGTAATATTAAAAATAATGTTAACCTATCCAACTATAATTGGTTTAATTTAGGAGGGCCAGCTGAATATCTATTCAAGCCAGAAAATAAAGAACAATTGATTGAATTTTTAAGAGAAAATAAAATTTTTAAACTAAACACAACCGTACTTGGTGCTGGTTCAAATACCTTAATTAGGGACAATGGAATAAAAGGTGTTGTGATAAAGCTTGGCTCAAGTTTTTCCAAAATTAAATTAATAAATAGTGATACTTTAGAAGTAGGAGCTGCAGCATTAGATCGTAAAGTATCCAATTACGCTAAAGATAATGGATTAAGTGAATTTGAATTTCTTTCATGTATACCGGGCTCGATAGGAGGAGCAGTAATCATGAATAGTGGATGTTATGGTGATGATATTTCAAAAATTTTAATTTCAATAAATGTAATAGACATTAAAGATTGCAAAGAAAAAGTGATAAAAAGAGAAGATATTAAATTTTTTTATAGAGGTACAAATTTGCCTTTAGAATATATTATCGTTTCAGCTAAATTAAAAGGTAAAATAAAATCAAAAAGTACTATTGAGGAAAAGCAGAATAATTTTATAAAAAAAAAAAAATTATCTCAACCAAGCCAGATAAAAACATGTGGCAGTACTTTCAAAAATTTAAGTAATCAAAAAAAAGCATGGCAAGTAATCAAACAAACTGGATGTGACAAATTTAGAGAGGGTGATGCGGTAATTTCAGAAAAACATTGTAATTTTTTTGTTAATAATGGAAAGGCAAAATCTGCTGATATTGAAAAATTGATTAATAAAGTGAAAAAAAAAGTTAATGAAAAATCAGGAGTTAATCTCGAGTTGGAGATAAAAATAATAGGTGAGTAAAAGAAAATTTAAAAGAGTTTTAGTTGTTCTCGGTGGTACATCTGGCGAAAGAGCCATAAGTCTACAGAGTGGAAAAGCTTGCATTAAAGCATTAAAAAAAAAAAAATATACTGTATCTAAGTTTGATCCAAAGTTTAAAAACTTTAATTTAATAAATAGAAATAAAATTGACGTTATTTTCAATGCATTACATGGTAAGAATGGTGAGGATGGGATAGCCCAAAGTTATTTTGAATACTTAAGGATTCCTTACACGCATTCTGGTGTATTAAGTTCTTATAACGCGATGAATAAAATTATTTCAAAAAAGATTTTCCAGCAAAATAAATTACTAACCCCTAAATATTTTACACTTAACAAAAACAAAGCATCAAGAAGTCAAATTAAAAAACTATTATCTTCCAAAAAAATTTCATTTCCTGTAGTTGTCAAACCTATTAATGAGGGTTCAAGTTTAGGTGTTATCATTTCTAGAAATATTGAAGATCTAAATAAAAAATCTAAATATTTGTTTAAAAAATATAATGAACTTATATTTGAGAAATATATAGCAGGCCAAGAAATTCAAGCATCAGTTTTAAATAATATTCCTATTGGCGCAATAGAATTAATTCCAAAAAGATTTTTTTATGATTATAAAGCAAAATATACCAAAGGTGCAAAAACAAAACATTTGATGCCTGCAAAATTAAGTAAAAAAAAATATTTTGAGGTTTTGAAATTAGCTAGACGAGCTCATGATCTTTTGGGGTGCAGGGGTGTTACCAGATCAGATTTCAAATTTTATAAAAATAAATTTTATTTGTTAGAAATAAATACTCAACCTGGAATGACAGATCTTTCTTTAGTGCCAGAGATAGCGAACTATTATGGAATCTCTTTCCCAAATTTGATTGAAAAAATTCTTTTAGACGCAAGCTTGAATAGATGAAAAAAAAAAGATTATTAATAGCATTGATTATGCTATTACTTCTAAGCACTTACAGTATTCAGGATCGTTCATTCTTTTCCTCAAAATTTAATATCAAAAAAATAATTATCCAAAATAATTTAATAATAGAAAATGAAATTGTAGAAAAAAAACTGTCATATTTATATGATGAAAACATTTTATTTTTTAACAGAAAAAATTTAGAAATAAAATTAAAAGAAATAGATTTTATTGAGAGTTTAAAAATTAAAAAAATATACCCTGACAAATTAGTAATTAAAATTGTCGAAAAAAAACCTATAGCTATTATACAAAATAAAAAAGAAAAAAATTATTATACAGAAAAAGGTGAGATTATTAATTTTTCTGAACTAGAAATGTATAAAAACCTTCCCATAGTATTTGCCGATAAAGATAATTTTACAGTTTTTTATTTCAAACTAAATAAAATTAAATTTCCGGTTGATACAATAAAAACTTTTTATTTTTTTGACTCTCGAAGATGGGATATAGAAACTATTAGCAATCAATTAATTAAATTACCTGTTGAGAATTATGAAAAAAGTTTGAAAAATTTTTTAAGTTTAAAAGATCACAATAATTTTTTCAAATACAAGGTTTTTGATTATAGAATTCAAGATCAACTTATCTTAAAGTAAGAAATGAATTTAAATTCACCAATTTTGTTTATTGAAATTAATAAGTTAGAATTTATTTTTGGTGTTGGTGAACTTGATGAAACCAGTGGATTTAAATTATTATATAACCATACAACACCAATTGAAGGAATTGTTGATAATAAAATTATAGAATTAGAACGTATTTCGGAAATTTTAAAAAATGGTATTTATTCGATAGAACAAAAACTAAATTTAAATTTTAAAAATATTATTTTAGTTTTAGATAATTTTGATAAATTTTGTATTAATTTATCTGGATTTAAAAAACTTAACGGTTCTCAATTGTTAAAAGAAAATATTTCTTATATTATTAACTCTTTAAAATCAAACTTAAGTGAAATTGAAAATAAAAAAAGTGTAATCCACATTTTTAATTCCAAATATTCTTTAGATAACAAGAACATTGAAAATTTACCAATTGGACTATTTGGAGATTTTTATACTCATGAGTTATCTTTTTTTTTAATAAATACAAATGATCATAAAAATTTAACAAATATTTTTGAAAAGCTCAATTTTAAAATTGAAAGAATACTTTCGAAATCTTACATTGATGGTGTTAATATAATTAATAAAAATAAAAATAAATCTTTAAAAAATTTTTTTAATTTAGAGATAAGAGATAATTATTCAAAACTTTTTTATTTTGAAAATGATGCCTTAAAATATATTCAAAGTTTTGCCTTTGGGTCTGAAATTATAATAAACGATATAAGCAAAATTGTTTCCATAAGAAAAAGTAATTTAAGAAAACTTATTAAAAAAAATATTTTTAAAAATAATATTTCTGAAAATGAATTAGTTGAAAAAGAATACTTTGACGATACTATTTATAGAAAAGTAAAAAAAAAGCTCATTTATGATATTGCTGATGCAAGACTTCAAGAAATGTCAGAAATTTTCTTAATAAAAAATATTAATTTAAAAAATTTTATTAGAAAAGACACAACCTTGTTTATAAAAATATTTGATGATGATATTTACACATCATTTAAAGATATCATTGAAAAATCATTTTCTTGTGAAAAAAAGTTTATTATTGAGATTATTAAATCAATTACAATTGAGGAGACTTTTAAAACTGCATCTAACATTGTCCAATTTGGTTGGAAAAAAGAAGCCTTGCCGATTATCCAAATAAAAAAGTCAATATTAGCAAGGTTTTTCGATCTTTTTTAAATATATATTTTGTATTTTTTAGAAACATTAGTTGTTTTAAACCCCTTAGAATATTTGAGTATAAAGCTACAGATGTTTAATATATTCCAAAAAACTATCAATAAACCAGTTTCTTTCGAAGGAATAGGCTTACATACGGGTAAAACTTCAACAGTTAAGATCTTACCAAGCGCTGAAAATCAAGGAATAATTTTTAAAAGAGTTGATTTAAAGGAAAATAATTTGATTGATGCTAAATATACAAACGTAACATCTTCAAATTTATGCACAACGTTAGAGAATAAATTTCAAGTTAAGGTTTCAACAGTTGAACACCTTTTGGCAGCTTTATCTATATTAGGAATTGATAACGCAATAATTGAGGTCAATAACGAAGAAATACCGATAATGGATGGCTCATCAAAAAATTTTTTAGATATTTTAAAGATTGTAGGTACTAAAGAACTAAAAACAAAAAAAAAATACATTAAGATAAATAAAGAAATAAACTTTAATTATGAGGATAAAGAAATAACAATAGAACCAAGCTCATCATTTAAAATTGATTTTGAATTAAACTATGAAAATAAAATAGTGGGAAATCAAAAAAATTTAGTAGATATTTTCAACGATAATTTAGAAAATATTTACACATCTAGAACTTTTTGCTTTTTAGAAGATGTCGAAAAAATAAAAAAAATTGGTTTAGCAAAAGGTGGTTCACTTGAAAACGCAGTTGTAATTAGTGATAAAACAGTTTTAAATAAAGGCGGGTTAAGAAATGAGAAAGAATTTGTTAATCATAAAATTTTAGATTTAGTTGGAGACTTTTTCTTATCTGGTTATAATTTTTTAGGAAAAGTAAAATGTTTAAAAGGAGGTCATAAACTATCTAATTTATTTTTAAGACAATTATTTGAGAAAAATAATGATAAATTTGAATTTATAGAATTAAATGTGAAAAAAGAAGACAATATAACTAAGGTTTCCTACAAAAAAAATAATATAACTTCAATTGCAGTTAACGCATAATAATCAATAGAATTTACCAATCAATCTAAATCTGTTAAGATAAAATTATCGATGTCTTTCAGAGTCATTTCAGTATTAATTTCATTAATTTTAATTTCATGCTCAAAGCAAGAAGTTAACTATGAACCGTCAAAAAAAGTTGATCCATACAAAATTTATGAAGAAGCTTACGAGGCTTTTGAAAAAGGAGATTTATTTTATGCTCACAAAAAATTTTCTGAAGCAGAGTTAAATTTTACTGAAATCGAACTAGCAGCAAAATCATCTATAATGTCATCCTATAGCCTTTATGGAATTAATTTTTATGATGAAGCTTTAGAAAGCTTAAATAGTTACTTAAGAAAATATCCAGTAGATAAAAATATTGCGTACGCTCATTATTTGATTGCGATAATTTATTATGAACAAATATCTGATGAAAAAAAAGATCTAGATCCACTACTAAAAACGAAAGATAAAATTGATTTTTTTCTAAAAGAATTTCCAGATAATGAATATGCTATCGATTTAAGATTTAAAAAAGATTTAATAATCAATCAAATCGCTGCAAAAGAATTATATATAGCAAAATATTATATTTCAGTCCAAAAATGGATACCTGCAATAAATAGACTGAAACTTATCGTCAAAGAATATGATCAAACTATATTTATAGAAGAGGCATTACATAGATTAGTTGAAGTACACTATTTTATTGGTCTTGAAAAAGAAGCAAAAAAATACGCTAAGATTTTAGGGTATAACTACAACTCTGGAGAATGGTTCAAGCAATCTTATAAAATTTTAAATAAAGAGTATAAGATTAAACAAAGACAAACAGTTGAAAAAAAAGAAAATTTTTTAAAACGAATTATAAAAAAAATAAAATAATACAATAAATTAGCAATGAAAAAATCTGAAATACTTAAAATTTACAAGGATAAAATTAAAGAATTAAAAAAACATAATTTTTTATACTTTAATAAAGATAATCCGAAGATCTCAGACGCTGAATATGATAAATTAAAAGTAGAACTGATAAAATTAGAGGAGAGTAACACTTCTTTAAAAAAACTTAATTTACTTCAAAATATTATTGGATCTAAACCATCAAATAATTTTAAAAAAATAAAACATTTAAAACCAATGCTTTCTTTATCCAATGCTTTTGAAAAAAAAGATATGGAAGATTTTCTAAAAAAAATAGATAATTTTTTGAATCAACAAAACAATAATTTAGAATTATACTCCGAACCTAAAATTGATGGTATTTCTGCTACTTTAATTTATGAAAAAGGACTTTTGTCAAAAGGTTTATCAAGAGGTGATGGTGTAACCGGAGAAGATATATTAGAAAATTTAAAAACTATTCGAACATTACCCAAAAAAATAAATGGAATCGATGTTCCAAATTTAATTGAGATAAGATGTGAAGTTTTTATAAGTAAAAAAGATTTTATCAAAATAAAAGAAAAATTTGCAAATCCAAGGAATGCGGCTGGCGGCTCCTTAAGACAAAAAGATCCCAGAGAGACATCCAAAATTCCTTTAAAGTATTTCGCATACGGTTTTGGAGCAGTTGAGCCAATGATATTTACGACTCAAAAAGAATTTTTGAAAAAAATAAATAATTGGGGTTTTTCAACTAACCCTTTATCTGAAACAATCAGTGGTATTGAAGATATAGTTAAACAACATCAAAAAATTGACGATTTAAGATCTTCTTTAGATTATGATATTGATGGTCTTGTATATAAAGTTAACGATTTAAATTTGCAAAAAAGATTAGGTAACACTTCAAACGCTCCTCGCTGGGCTATAGCATATAAATTCTCTGCTGAGAAAGCTTTGACAAAAATTAAAAATATAACAATTCAAGTTGGTAGAACTGGCGCAATAACACCAGTTGCTAAAGTTGAGCCGGTCAATGTTGGCGGAGTTGTTGTATCCAATGCGACGTTACATAATGAAGATGAGATCAAACGAAAAGATATTAGAATCGGTGATACAATTCAAATTCAACGGGCAGGAGATGTTATACCTCAAGTAGTCTTAGTAGATATCTCCAAAAGAAATAAAGATAGTAAAAAATTCATTTTTCCAAATAAATGTTTGTGTGGTTCTTTAACGAAGAAAGAATTTAGTAAAAGTACCAAAAAAGAGGACGCAGTCAGAAGGTGCACTAAAGGATATGAATGTAAATTCATTGCCAAAGAGAAGCTTAAGCATTTAGTTTCTAAAGAGGCTTTCAATATTGAAGGTCTAGGAAAAAAAGTTGTGGAACAATTTTGGGACCTAAATTTAATTAAAGAACCCTCTGATATTTTTAACCTAAATTTTGATAAAATAAAAACCCTTGAAGGATGGGGGAATTTATCAATAGAAAATTTAAAAAAAGCAATTTTTAAATCAAAAAATATTAGTTTAGAAAAATTTATTTTTTCTATTGGGATAAGACATATAGGTCAAGAAAACGCAAAAGTTCTTGCAGCTTTCTTTATTTCTATTAAAGAATTTTCAAAATTATTTGATAAAGGAAAAATAAGTCAAATATTAATAAACTTAAAGGAGTTAGATGGAATTGGAGAAACTCAAATAGAATCTATCGAAAATTTTTTCTCTAATCAAATGAACACTAAAATAACCAAGAATTTGATTAATCAACTTACAATTAAAAATTATTCTAGAAAAAATATAAGTGGAAAATTTTCTAATAAAAAAATTATGTTTACTGGAGGATTCGATAATATGAGCAGATCCGAAGCAAAATCATTGGCGGAAAGCAATGGTGGAAAAGTGTTAGGCTCTGTGACTAAAAAATTAGATATTCTAGTAGTTGGAAATTCAAAACCTACAAAAAAAAAAATAGACCAAGCTAAAGAACTAAAAATTCAAATTATGACAGAAAAAGAATGGAATAAGATGTTAAATAGCTGAACAAGCTTTTTTAAGTAATACAATTTCTTTTTTGTTCATTGCGCTACTGAGATTTATAAGTACTTTCTTATGATAGTTATTAATCCACATTTTTTCTCTTTTACTTAATAGTGATAAATCTAAAAGATCTTTTTCAATCGGTACTAAAGTTAAATTATCAAACATTCTTTTATTTTTATCCTTTTTTACATACACTAGATTTTCAATCCTTATTCCAAATTTATCCTTTTCGTAGTAACCAGGTTCATTAGATAATACCATTCCATCTTGCAAATTAATTTTATTATTTTTTGAAATTGAAATTGGTCCTTCATGAACATTTAGGAAATATCCAACACCATGACCAGTTCCGTGTGAGTAATCAAGATTTATTTGTTTAAGAAATTTTCTTGCTTCTTTGTCAATATTAGAACCAGTAGTATTTTTTTTTAATTTATAATCTGCTACTGCGATATGACCTTTTAAAACCCTCGTAAAAATATTTTTAATTTTTTTATTAGAATTTTCAAAAGAAATGGTTCTTGTTACATCTGTTGTTCCAAACTTATATTGCCCGCCTGAGTCAACTAAATAAATATCTCCTTTTTTTATAGTTCTGTTTGATTTCTTCGTTGCTTTATAATGTATTATTGCTCCATTAGGACCAGTTCCAGAAATTGTCGGGAAACTAAGAGTTTTGAAATTTCTATTTTTTTTTCTAAAACTAAGTAATTTTTGTGATGCACTTATTTCTGTAATCGTTTTTTTTCCTAAGTTTTTTTTAAGCCAAAATAAATATCTAGTAAGAGCCACACCATCTTGTACATGTGCTTTTTTAATATTATTAATTTCTTTGTGATTTTTTATCATCTTAAAAGAATAGATAGGATCTTGATGATCAAAAATTTTATTATTTTTCTGAATCAAATTTTCAAAATAAACAGAACAAGTCTTTTTATCTATAATAAAGCGCTTTTTTTTTATTTTTTCTAATATTTTTACAGTCTTGCTAATATCTAAAAATTTAATTTCTTTGAAATTGTTTTTAAATGCCAATGATATTTTTTTTAAATCACAAAATAATTTTATATTCTTATTTTTTTTAATTAAAATATAACAATGCGGGATTGGAGTATATTTTGAATCTCCTCCTCTTATATTTAGTAACCATGCGCAATTTTCACTTGCAGTTATAAATTGGTAATCTAAATTATTTTTTTTTAAATAATATATAATTTTAGCAATCTTAGATTTATAATTATCACCTATAGAATTTTTTGGCATTAAATAAAACTTTTTAAAATTTTTTCTAATTTTTCTTTTCCAAATCTTATCAATTAAGTTATCTTTTAAAGGCTTAAATTTATAATTCTTTTTATTAAAGAAAATATTTTTTGATTGATTGGTAAGTAGTTTTGGATCAAATCCTATAGTCAATTTTTTATCTTTTAAAATATCATTTGGCATTTTGTTTGGAAAAGTAATGATATTAAATAATTTCCCACTTTGGGCTTTTGCTTGCACAGTGTATCTTCCATCAACAAATAAATAACTTGTATTTTTAAGTATAAGAGCAAATCCATAAGATCCGGAAAAATTGGAAATATAATTAAGTCTATCGTTGTAATCAGCTATATATTCTCCAAAAAATTCATCATTTTTTGGAATAATATATCCGTCAATATTTTCTTCTTTAAAATATTTTTTTAATTTTTTTATTTTTTCCATTTAAGTAATTTATTTTTTTTGTATCTATCCCATCCTGGACTTCTATATTCTTCATCATATTCTAAAGTATTGTCTTGATTAAATTCAAAATCATCAGGTTCGTTAATTTGTACCTCATTTTTTTCTACACTTTCTTCAGGTATCTCATTGATAAATCGTGATGGAAGCGCATCCATCCAATCTCCATGATAAGCTCTTTTCATGGCAAATGACAAAAATGCTTCTTTTTTTGCCCTTGTAATTCCTACATAAGCTAATCGTCTTTCTTCTTCTAAAGCAAAATCTCCTTTTTCCTCTAAGGATTTTTGGTGAGGAAATAATCCTTCCTCCCAACCAGGAAGAAATACTACATCAAACTCTAAACCTTTAGCAGCATGCATAGTCATTAAATTTATTTTTGCACCCTCCCATTCTTGGTCAATTGAAGTAGCTAAAGCAACATGTTCAAGAAAACTTTGTAGATTATCGTAGTCTTGCATCGCTCTTAACAATTCTTTCAAATTTTCCAATCTATTTTCATTTTCCAAATCTTTTTTATTTTTAAGCATTGAGGAATAACCTGACTCGTCAAGTATTAATTTCAATAAATCAAAATGTTTCATATGCAAGGAGTCTCTACGCCATTTATGTATCATATTAATTAATTGTGTTAATGATGTTTTAATCTTAGGTTTAAAATCTCCTTTTTCTATTAATTTTATAATTGAGTCTTCTAGACTTAATTTATTCTTTTTACCGAAAGAGTAGATTTGATTAATACTATTATCTCCAACACCTCGCTTTGGTACACCAATAACTCTTTCTAGTGCTAAATCATCAAATTTTTGATTAACTATTCTTAAATAAGAAACAGCATCTTTTATTTCTGCTCTCTCGTAAAATTTAATACCACCAAGAACGCGATAGCCTATACCGATCTGTAGAAAACGCTCCTCAAATTCTCTTGTTTGGTAAATTGCTCTTACTAAAATTGCAACATCATTTAAAGAATATTTTTTTTTAATTTTTTTTTCAATTATATCACTAATACCTTGTGCTTCTTCTTTTCCACTTCTATAACAATTTAATTTTACTAACTCACCTTGATTTGCAGATGACCATAAATTTTTTCCAACTCTATTCGAATTATTTGAGATCAAATTAGATGCAGTTTGCAATATATTTTTTGTTGATCTATAGTTTTGTTCTAGTTTAAAAACTTTACAATTTTTATAAATTTTATCAAATGTTAAAAAATTTTTTATTTCAGCACCCCTCCAGCTATAAATTGACTGATCATCATCACCCACACAACAGATATTTTGATTTTTATTTACGAGTAAATTAAGCCATTTATTTTGAATAAAATTTGTATCTTGAAACTCATCGACTAAAATATATTTAAAATTGTTTTGATATATTTCTCTTATATCCTTGTGCTTTTCAAAAAGCTTGACCGAAAATAATATTAGATCTCCAAAATCAAATGCATTTAGATCTTTTGTTTTTGCTTGATATATTTTGTAAACTTTTAAGATAGATTTTATAATTGTACTTGATTTTTCTATTCTTACATCTTCTGGTAAAAAACCTTTATTTTTCCATTGATCAATATGATACATAATTAACTGAGGTGAAAATTTTTTAGCATCCAAGTCTTCAGCTTTTACAATATTTCTTATGAGTTTTTTCTGGTCATCAGTATCTAGAATTGTAAAATTGCTTTTATATTCAAGAGCCTCTGCATGCCTTCTTAATAATTTTACGCTAATAGAGTGAAACGTACCTAACCATGGTATCGCATTAGAGCTTCCTTTGAGATTTTGCATTACTCTGTTTTGCATTTCCTTCGCCGCTTTGTTAGTAAAAGTCACACACAGTATTTGATTAGGAAAAGCTTTTTTTTTATCAATTAAATGTATTAGCCTAGTTGTTAAAACCCTAGTCTTTCCTGAGCCCGCTCCAGCAACTATTAAGTTAGGTCCTTCAGTGCTGAGAACTGCATCTTTTTGCTCTTTGTTTAAATTATTAATTAATTTATCAATACTATTCATACGAAAGAATTTTCATTTATATACTAGTTATAAAAATAAAAAAAATGATAAATAAATTGTTTAAAAGAACTCACACAAAATACAAAAGTTTATTTAAATTCTTATTTTTTTTACGTTATTTGATTAGTATTTTTTTTATTTCTTCAACTCTATTTCTTCTAATTCCTAAATTTTTTAATTACGAAAAAAAAGAAGTAAGTATAAACAACTTTCTCATGCAAACCTATAATTTTGAAATAAAAGGATTTGATAAAATTAGCTATAATTTTTTCCCTGTTCCTAACTTAGAGATTTCAAATGTTATTTATGCAACTCAATTAAAAAACTTTAAGTTTAAAACAAAAAAATTAGTTATTTATCCGAAATTACTTAGTATTTATAATTTTGAAAATTTCAAAGCAAATAAAATAAAACTTTTTAGTAATGAAATCTCTACAGAATTTCCTGAATTAAAAATTTTTATTAAAAATGTTGTTAATTTGAAAAAGAAAATACAGTTTTCGAACTCGGATGTTATTTTAAAAGATAAAAATAATCCTTTGTTTAAATTAGAAAATTTAGATTTTTCGAATTATGGATATAAAAAAAACTCAATTCAAGGCAATTTTTTAGAGCATAAATTTAAAATAAATATAAAAGACGACTCTAAAATTATTGATTTTAAACTTTTAAATACCGGTGTTTCAATTTTTATAAATTTCATAGAAAAAAATAAAGGAAGCGTAAAATCAAAAATATTAAGATCAAAACTAAAATTTGATTTTTTCTACGATAAAGATGAACTATTAGTTTCAAATTTATTTTTTAGAAACAAACATATCTCTCTAAATAATAATAGTTCCATTATTATTAATCCTTATTTATTAATTGACCTTAAATCTGAAATCAAAGATTTCAATCTATATTTATTGCAAACTATTGATTTAAAAAAAGTTTTACAAGCAAAAGAAATTTTAAAAAAAATAAATATCAAAAGTGAAATTAATTATGATAAAAAAAAATTAAATAATAAAACTGTAAACAATTTTACTATCAAAAATTCTCTTATTTATGGAAGGCTTTCTTTTAATAAAATCTTTTCTGCACTTGATACCAAATTTATTTGTAATGGTGAGATTAACTTATTGGAGGAAAACCCAGTTCTTTTTTTTGAGTGTAATATAAATTCAAAAAATACTAGAAAATTATTTAAAAAATTTTCAATTAACCTACAAAATAACAATGAAAACTCTCTTCAATTAAACTTTGCAGGAAACTTAAATATTTATAATAACAAAATAAATTTTTCATCTATTGATATGGACGGAATTTATCAAGCCAATAAAGAAGATTTGCTCTACTATAAAAGAATATTTGAGAAAACCATGTTTAATGATAATTTTTTAAAAATTTTTAATTTGAAAAAATTTGAAAAGTTTATTTTAGAAATTTCTTAAACTATTTAGGCTTAGTCATTTTAATAGGATTCATAATTTTATCATATTCTTTTTCACCTATTAAGCCTGACTTTATCACCTCATCTTTTAGCGTTGTTCCGTTTTTATGAGCAGCTTTTGCAATACTAGCAGCTTTATCATAACCAATTTTTGGGGCTAAGGCTGTAACAAGCATCAGCGAATTGTCTAATAAATATTTTATTCTTTTCTTGTCTGCTTTAATTCCTTTTACACAATACAAAGCAAAAGTTTTTGCAGAGTCACTCATAATTTCTATGGATTGCAAAATATTATGAATTATTAGCGGTTTAAAAACGTTTAATTCAAAATGCCCATGAGATCCGGCCATTGTAATTCCGTTATGATTGCCTATAACTTTTACACAGACCATAGTTACAGCCTCCGACTGAGTAGGATTTACTTTACCTGGCATAATGGATGAGCCTGGTTCGTTTGAAGGTAAAATTAACTCTCCATACCCTGCTCTAGGACCTGAGCCTAAAAACCTTATGTCATTTGCTATCTTCATCAGACATACGGCCGTTGTATTTAATGTACCTGAGAAGTTTACGATTTCATCATGAGCCGCCAGTGCAGCAAACTTATTAGCAGAGGATTTAAAAGGAAGTTTTGTTATTCTACAAATTTCTCTCACAATTTTTTTATCAAAACCTCTTCTAGTATTTAGCCCTGTACCAACCGCAGTTCCGCCCTGTGCAAGATTATAAATTTCTTTTAAAGCGGTTTCTATTCTTAGTATGCATTTTTTTAATTGAGCATGGTATCCAGAAAATTCTTGGCCTAATGTTAAAGGTGTTGCATCTTGTAAATGTGTCCTACCAACCTTTACAATCTTATTAAATTCGTTAGATTTTCTTTTAAGTTCTTTCTCAAGAATTTTTAAAGAAGGTAAAAGCTTTTCTTTGGATTTTAAAGCTATGGCGATATGCATTGCAGTTGGAAAAACGTCATTAGTAGATTGAGATTTATTTACATGATCGTTCGGGTGAATTGGTTTTTTTGATCCCATCTTACCACCCATCAGTTGAATGGCTCTATTTGCGATCACCTCATTTACATTCATATTAGTTTGAGTGCCAGATCCAGTCTGCCATACTTTTAAAGGAAAATGTTCGTCGTGTTTTCCTTTAATCACTTCCTCAGCAGCTTTAACGATATATTTGCTGATTTTAGGATTTAAGTCTTTGTTTTTGGTATTAACTATTGCAGCTGCTTTTTTAATAATTGCTATAGAGTGGATAACTAAAGGCCTTACTAAAAAATCGCCTATGTTAAAATATTTATTTGATCTTTCTGTTGAGGCTCCCCAGTACTTATCACCAGGTACTTTAATTTTTCCGATACTATCGAATTCTATTCTGTATTTCATTATCGATTCTTTGATATAATACACTTTTATTACGTAATTATAAAATACATATAGGGGTTACAAATGAGTAATTTTGAGAGTGTTAAAAAATTTATGAAAATTTTTGGTCAAGAAATTAAAGAAAAAGCTGAATTTCCCAACGATAAAATCATATCATTAAGATACGAGTTAATCAGGGAAGAATTAGAGGAACTTAGGGATGCTTTAGATAAAAAAGATTTAAAAGAAGTTGCTGATGCACTTACTGATATTTTGTATGTTACATATGGCGCAGGTCATGCTTTTGGAATAGATCTAGATAAGTGTTTTCAAGAAGTTCAAAATTCCAACATGAGCAAATTAGGTAAAGATGGAAAACCTATTTATAATAACATGGGTAAAGTAATGAAGGGCCCAAATTACTTTAAACCTAATTTAAAAAAATTTGTAGCATGATAGGAAAAAATTATCACTGGATACTCTTAGGTGTTGCAACTGGTATTGTAATTTATTTGATCGACAAATATATATTTTAAATATTAAAAAATTTTCTAAATTTGTACTTTAAAAATTTTAAAAAAATCGGTTCCTTTTTTTTTAGGTGAATATCTATTAATTTTTTCTCTGTAATATCGTTTTTTTTTATTGACCCAAATCCAACTGGATGATTACTTAATGCATGGTTGTTTGTTAAATGAAGAATATAACTATCCCTATCAAGTTTATTTTTAGTCATGGGAATTAATGTATGTTTGTATCTTGACATATTTTTTCCATGCCATCCAATTGCTGACATCTCTCTTATTCCATAAAAGGCGTGGATATTTTTACCTTTCCATGTGAAGTTCCAAAATTTAGATTGAGTAAATTTAATAAATTCTTTTTTATCATAAATCCAAAAAGCACAGTAAGAATTTACATCATTTACCGCAAATACTTTATTATCAATTTTTAAAAAGTAATTAATTTTTTTTATTAAATCTGTAGAAAAAATTTCCTCATTTTTTTTTTCAATTCTTATAAATCCCAAATTATGATTATTTTTAAGACAAATTTCCTTATATTTAAGCCAATACTCAAAGTTTTTTTTTGAAAATAAAATATCATCCTCAGAATAAATAAAACAATCATATTTATCTTTTTGCTTTTCTATCATCGGTCTACTTAACCATGATAAATAAAAAGGATTCTTATTTTCTAAATCATGTAAAATTAATTTAACATTTTTTGACTCTAATATTTTTGAAACTTTATTTGTATGTATGAATATATCTATTTTTTTACTAATAATTTGATAATTTTTTATTATTTTTTTTAAGAAAATTATTCTCTCTTTATAATTATCTCCGTGGAACGAAGTTATATGAACAGCAATTTTCATAATTTTTGTGGGGCGTTCTTTTGCCAGGTGCCCCAAACCCCGTAAACTTTTACATGAAGCTATCAGCTACCAGTGCAAGAGCAACTAATGCGACCATAAATACTACTGGATCCATAATATCTCCTTTCAATTTTAAAGAGCAATACGACTCTCTCATTATTTATAATTCTATCAAAAATTTTATGATTTTTAAATATTCAGTGGCGTTATTTGCCAAGTTCCTTATTTAAAGCGATGCTCTTCAATTTGAAGCCCCATAATCACTTTTTATCCAATTATAGATTTCCTCAGTTTGAATCGACACAGTAGAAAATATATCAAATTGAGATCCATAGCGCATTTTGTAACAAACAGTATTTGCGTAACCTTTGTTTTTTCCAAGATCGAAATATGTACCTTTATAAGTTGAATTTCCTGAAGCATCATCTTTGTGCTTTAAAATTCCAGTATCTTGAACTGTTGCGTTTTTAAATATTCCAATTAATTCTTTTCTGATTTTTTTTATTTCATTCAAACAATTATCAAAATTATCAAAAGCTCTTCTACCATTTAAAGATTGAACAATATATTTTTTGTCGTTTGGTTTATAGTAAAATTGTATTGTGTCATATATATTTTTTTTGAGACGCATATCTATATCTATTATTCTAAACTTCATATCAGAGGGATACTCATCATAATTCCGAGCCGATGTAACTTCTCTTTCTGTAAAATGATTAAGCAAACTATCTCCAATACCAATACCACCAATTTCAAATTCATTTACATCTATTGCCTTGGATGGAGATATTAAACAAACACTAAGAGTAATGATCGCAATAAATTTTTTCATATAAAATTATACTATTTAAAAAAATAAAAATATATCT
>CACEBD010000007.1 GCA_902557775.1 uncultured Pelagibacteraceae bacterium | reverse complement strand
TCATCTCTTCTAAATTTAATAGAATATTCATAAATAGATTTATCAAAGTTATTTTTAATTTTTGATATGATTTTAATATTCATTTTTTTATTAAAAAGTTCATAAACAATTTTTGAAACGATATAATTTCCATTAATAGATTTTGGGTTATAGTTGTTCCATCCTGAAACAAATATTGTGTTTATTTTATATTTTTTTTTGATTTTTATAATTGCTTCAATAATAAAAAATATACTATTTAAATATTTTCTAATTATGCCTTTGTACCTGTTATGTAAACTGCTGTCATACAAAGGTTTTTTATCTAATTTGTTAATAAATTTAGATGAAAAAATTAATCCATCTCGATGCAAATTATTATTAAAATAATTAGATAAATTTATATAGTCATATTTATTTAAATCTAAATAAAGCAATGTTTCCAAATTCAATGGTAACCATGTAATTTTTTTCTTTATTTTTTTTTGGATAAATTTTATTTCTTTAATATCTTGAACAATTGATAGATTAATTTTTTTCATTAGTAGTTTTTTTTTCAAGTGTAAGTGTTCCATTTTCCATTCTGAAAATTTTGTCGCAATTTTTTACAGTGCTAATTCGGTGGGAAACTATGATTATTGTTTTTTTACCCTTTAAATTACTTATTGTTTTAGTTATTTCTGCCTCATTATTTAAATCTAGTGAACTTGTTGCTTCATCAAGGACTAAAACTGAAGGATTTCTATAAAGAGCTCTCGCAATTCCTATTCTTTGTTTTTCACCTCCCGAAATTCTTGAACCTCTTTCTCCAACAACTGTCTTGAGTCCATTATCTAGTGTTTGAATAAAGTTTTTTAATTGAGATTGTTGAATAGAATTTAAGAGATTTTCCTGATTAATTTTACTTACTGCTAATCCCAATGCTATATTCTTTTCAATGGTGTCATCAATTAAATAGATATTTTGTGGAACATACCCTATTTCTCTTTGCCATGACTCAGATGAATCTTTTAGATTATTTCCAAATATAGAAATGTTTTCACTTTTTGTTGGTAACAATCCAAGTATAATATCAAGTAAGGTGCTTTTGCCTGATCCACTTTCTCCTATTATCCCAATAGTTTCACCTTTATTTATAGTCAAATTTACCCCTTTTAGCGAGGTTTTTGTCTCGTTGGGATAGATGAAATTTACATTTTTTAAAACTATCTTGTTGTCTATATAATTAAATTTATTTGAGCTATTTTGATTATCTTTTATTGGTAATTCTAATTCTTTATTAATGTTTTCAATAGCAGAAAAATCGTTTTTAAGACTTTGTAAAGAGTTTATTATTCGATTTACTGAAGGTAAAATTCTAAAAGCAGTAGCTGCTATAACACCTATAGAAAATGATATACTGGTTAGATCCTCATTATTTATTAATAGTATTAAAATCAAGCTTATGAGAGCTGAAATTATTAAAAATTCAAGCCACAACTTAGGAAGCGATTTAATAAACTCGCTTTTGAATAATTTTGAATAATAAAATATTTTATTTTGCTTAAACTCTTTAAGGAAGAAGTTCTGTCTCCCTAAAATTTTAACATCTTTTATACCTTGAAATCCTTGTTGTAATTGTTTTATTATAAAATAGACCAATTGATGTCTGTCTTTACCCCATTTCAAGAGGTATCCTTTAGTAGAATAATAAAATATTACTATTGCAAATAAAAAAAAGACCAAAACAAACAATGAACTAAATGTGGTAAAAACAAATAATAAAATACTAATTCCTATTAAGACAAAAATTTCAGTAACTAAGATAATTAGAGATTGAATAGCATTAGCTGCTGTGTTGCATTCATCAATATTTCTCAAAAGTACAGAAGTATTTCTATTAAGAAAAAACGTGTAAGGTTGTGAAAGGTAAATATTAAAAAGTTTGACTGATATGTTTAACTCTAACAATTTAGTAAATCGTATTTGAAAAAGATTTATTAGTGAAAGAATTATCGCTTTTAAGAAATAAACAAACAAAATAATTGTAAGACTTGAAATAATAAAATTTATTTTTTTTACACTTAATGAAGTTGATGTAGTTTCAAAAGAAATTAAAGAAAAGTTTGACAGAAAATTAACTATAAAATAGTATTTTTCAAAAAAATCCTCTTCGGTAATGAAGGCTATTGCCGGTATGATAAGACCAATACTTAATGTTTCAATAACCATTGATGTTATTATCAGTAAAGACAAAATAATTATTGATTTTTTACTACTTTGGCTGCTAATTTTTTTTAAATTATTAATAAACATACAAATAAATTATAATTAGAGTGTATTGATTATTTTTAAAAAGTTTTTATTTAATGAAGGGTAATAGATTTAAAAAAATTTTGTCCAATTGGATTTTTATATTTCATCTTTTTTAAATATCGTTTTTGAATAATTAAATTATTAAATTTTTTTCTTTTTGCCAAATAAGCTTTGTTGTAAATGAACCTACCAAATTTAAGATATTTAAATATTTCTTTTGAATATTCTAAGATTTCTTTTCTAGAATTGTTGATTAGTTTAATTTTTTTTGATTTGAGTATATCAATCTCAAAACAATTATGAATATCTTCTTTTAAAATTTCTTTAATTGTTAAATATCTTTTTTTCTTGAAATAGAAAGCTTTTTTAAAAATAACTGGAAAATTCCAATCTTCTACGAATACACTTTCTAGAGGACAGACGTTTATAAGAAAAATCTTTTTTCTCAGCATTCTAGCTGCTTTTATTGGCCCACTTGAAGTTCCAAGATAAAATGAGCAATTATTTATTAAGAAAACTTCAAGAAAATCGGTTCGTAAATTATGCCTTGTTAGGTCTATTACTTTTTTATTTTTTTTTGAAATTTGAAGTTGATGATTGCTCCCCTTTCCAATACGAAAAACAAAAAAACCTTTTTTAATAAATAATTTGATAGCTAACTCGTAATCATTAACTGAAAAATCTCTATAATCATGATACTTCCAACTTTGGTAACCATGAAAATTTTCTAAAAAACTTTTATCTCTGTTATGCACACATATCCATTTTGAATTTTTTTTTACATTAAATTTTTTCAATATTTCAAAGCCTTTTTCAATTTCTGCATTAGTTAACTTAAATATTTGTTTACTTTTATAAATTCCAAAATATTTTCTATTTACTTCTAGTTGAACTGAAAACTTTTTTTTAAAGGTAAACTGATGACAAAAATCAAGAGCTGATATAAAAAGATTGTATCTTATAACTTTTATTTTGTTTAACCTAAATAGTTCACAGTATTTTTCTACAACAAATTTATTAGAGGGTTCATTTTTATATTTCAAAAAAATTATAGTAAAATGGTTTTGGTAAACCTTTTTGAATTTTTTTAAAAATATTTCTGGAGCCGCAACACAATTACCGTATCTTGAGCAATCGTAAGTATATAAATTAATAGCGAAATATTTTTTAATTAAGAGTAAGAATATATAAATTGGCAATAATACTAAAAAAGCTAAGTTTTTTACTATTTTCTTCATTTAAATAATAGGATTATAGATAAATAATTTTAATTATTGAAAATCTTCTTTAAAAACAAATTGAAGCGTATTAGCTCTTGATTTTTTTTTTGGATTACTAATATAGATTAATGCCACAGGGTCATTAATATCTTTAAAAATAGCTTTTTTATTTTTTTTAATAGTTTTGAAAATAAATTCAGATAATTTTTCATTATTAAATTTATTTATCAGATAAGATTTGAGATTATCCCTGATCATATTAAGTTTATGGAGCTTTTGATTATCAGTAAAAACGATTAATTCTTTTATTTCTTTATTTTCTAAAATTTTACTTATTGCATAACCTTTTTTTGTAAATAAAACTGTACGTAAATTTTTAATATTGTTAAATATTTCCCAAAAATTTTGTGTCTTTAGAAACTCATTTTTTTTAATCTGTGACTTTTTCCTCTTTTCTAAATGCTTTGATAACCAGTTTATTATTATCTTCCAATTTTTAGATATAGCAGTTTCTTCACTAAGCATTACTCTATCAATTTTTAAAGCTTGCAAATAATCTAAGGAAAAAATTTCACTTTTACTAGGTGATGGATTTTTTAGCATGCTTGTGAGGTTTTCAGTTGCTAATATAACCGGAATGTTAAAGGCTTTTGAATTATCTATAATATTTATTACCGCATCATATAACTTATCTTCTCCAATTTCAGCTGAAAGATCTCCTCTGTCAATCATAATTCCATCTGAAAACTCACAAATTTTTTTTATGTTTTGAAGTCCTTTATAGTTTTCTATTTTTGAAACGACGAGTAAGTTAGGAAATTTTTTTTTTATTTTTTTGATAACATTTTCTGATTGAATATAACTTAAACCTATAGAGGAAATATTTTTTATCTTTCTTAAATAATTTTTTAAGAAATTTACATATATTTCGTATTGTTTTCTTTCATCAAAAATTGAGAAAGGTATATTTAAACCTTGTTTTGGTTTTAAATTGAATGAGCTGACAGATCTTGCTAGTAGCATATTTTTATTAGCTTTTAAAATTTTAAACCTATATCTCCCGTCTGAAATAGTAAAAAATTTATTTTTTGATTTTGTTTCGGGAATTTTATTAGTCAATTGAATAGACATAATTTTTTTATCTTTTCTTCTAAAATTTCCATAATAAAAGCTAATTTCTTGATTTTTTGAAATAAAGATATCTTTTGCATTATTTGTTCTTGGCTTAATCCCAGGTAAGTCTAATAAGATATTAATTTCCTTTTTTATTTTTGATAAATTTTCAACAGTTTTTTTGTGCCAAATAATTGTATTATGGCTTCCATTTAGTCGAACAAAATCAGTTTTTTTCAAAATGAATAAAAGATCTTTAATCTTGTCGGACTCTGGTCCAATAGTAGCTAAAATTTTTGTCATTGTATAAAAAAACTTCTTTTAAAGTTAAATAAATATTTTTGAAGATTTGGATCTGCATATTTATATATTTTCTTTTTTTGTAATTTTTTTCTAAATTCACTACCAGAAATATTTTTGAAATATTTTTTATGTTTTAGATGAGTGTTACTTATTACAATTTTTTGACATTTTTCACAATAATAAGCGCCTGAATGATAAATTGTCTTAATCTTAAAATTTTTGGAAAATTTTTTACATAAATTTACAGCACTTAAAGGCTTATACTGACCGAAAGCACCTGCATGGTCTCTTCCAATTGAAAAATAATCAAAACCTAGATTTTGTCTAACAAGTAAATGATGTAAAGCTTCTCTGGGGCCTGCATAAAACATATTACTAATTAATGGAAAGAAACTCACCTTATTCTTAAATTTTTTTTTAATCAAAAATTTAAAAGATTTTTCTAAAAAAAAATTGTTAATGTCTCCGCTTTTTCTTAATCCAATTATTGGATTAATCACAACATGATCGCAAAAATTTAAAATATATTTAATTATTTCCTCATGTCCAAGATGAGGAATATTTCTAGTTTGAAAAGAACAAATTTTCAATTTTTTCCTTTTCAATTTCTTTATATAATTCTTTAAACTTTGATTATGTCTTAATATAAATTGAAATTTTTTATAAAATTTTTTTTTTACATTAATAGCTTCGCAATATTCATTTCCTTTTTCTAAATAATTTTTAAGTGGAATATAATCCCTGTTACTAGTAAAAAAAATCTTTTTTTGAATTGAATCTTTACTTAATTTGAAAAATTTTTTTTTATTAAATCTACTATCATGTGCATTTAGTAACATTGGAATTCCAAGTTCTAACTTATTTATTTTTTGATAAAAAGATCTCCTATTACAAAAATTTATGTTCGGCAAAAGTAGCTTACCTTCTAAATTAGCAAAATCTATTAATCCTCTGTCTAAATAATTAAATTTTATGTTCATAAGATTTTTTTTATATCTAAAATAAGCTTAGAATTTCCCTCGTTAAGTACTTTATCTATTTTCATATTTGGGTAATAAATATCCTTAGAAACTACATTTTTTTTGCTTTTATATATCTTTCTAATTTTTTTTAAATAATTCATATTTCTTTCAATTTTAATTATTTTAATTTTGTTTTTTTTGGCTTTAAAAATAGTTTCATTATTCATAAACACCGTTGATAATATTGGAATTTTTTTCGATCTTATACAAATTATACCTATACCTAGAACTCTTTGAATTTGTTTTTTTCTATCCTCAATTCCATATCCTAAATCAAAACTAATATATTTTCTTACTTCGTCACCATCAACTTTAACGCTATTTTTAATTTTTTTTATAAAATAATTACTAGCGTAGGTTTTTCCGACACCAGCTAAACCCACAAACCAAAGACCTTTATATTTTATTTTCATTTAAATAATAATTGCTAGATTTAATTGTTAATTTTATTCTAAAATTCCAAGAAATTTATAATGATCTGATAAAAAAGGTCTTTTTTTGAAAGATATTTTCTTAAGTTTTAATTTATTGATCTTTTTATTTTTGTAAATCTTATTTTTTTTTCTCCAATCAATATCTTTTTTTTCAATGTAATGTGATTGAATAGGTAGATTATTATTACTGCTTGATTTACCTTTCTCAGCAAAACAAATAATTGTAGAGCCGCTTACATTTAAATTTTTAGTCGCTGTAAATGGATCGTAATTTTTTTTTCTTATAAAATAAGGATTAAATAAATAGACAAAATAATTAGGATTGGGCCACTTACCATCTTTTGGGACAAGTAAATAAACTTGAACATTTTTAAAGTTATTATTTGAGTAAAAACTGTAAAACCATTCGCAAGAAAATGAACAATAAGCACCCGGCCACGCACTTCCCATGTTTGAATGAAGTATTCTTCCATTTTCTTTCAACATTTTAGAAAAACTCACAATTGCGTTGGCTGGTGAAAAGACATTATCTAGGGTCCCTCCATCATATATAAAGTCATAACTATTAATTAACTTTTTTGACAACTTAGATGAATTTAAATCAAAAATTTTATTAGCATTCTCATAAAATGATTTATCTAAAGAATTATAGTCAGTTTTAGTAAAAGTATTTATCAATGACTCATCCTCCATGTTGAGATCATTTTTATTTCTTGTATTAGTATCTATTTTGAAATTACTTTTTTTTATTTCATCAATATTATAATTATATTTTTTTAAAGTTTTGAAAACCTTTGAAACTGGAATATAAACTGTCTGTTTTCCTATACTTAAAAATTTTCCACTTATATTTCTTTTTTTATTGATGGCTAAAAGAAAGTTCAGTGTTGATAAATGAATGCTCATTTTAGGAATTATTTAAATTTTTTTTTGATAAAAATTATGTAATCTGGGAAAGTTTTCACCGAACAATTTTTTATAGTCATTAAAGATATCAATATCTTTAAAATGAGGGGTATTTAAAAAATCTTTAAATAACAAAAGAGTTTTTTTTCTCAAAAATTTTACGATTGGATATCTTGAATATTTTTTTAAGGAAGTTTTATTTTTTTTAACAAAAATTAATAAATTTTCTATTGCTAAATCTGGGCAATTATTTAAAAATAGAAATGTAGATATTAAAAATAATTTCTCTATTTTTTTCTCATTATATTTTATAATTTTCTTTACCCAAACTGCATCTGTGGTAATAAGTTGTCCAAACTTATTTGTTTTAGAATATTTTCCAAATTTTGATCCTTTACCGTTATAATCAAAGTTAATCAATTCAAAGTCTCTTTTTAATAAATAATCATTTATTTCTGAAAACAGAGGAGCATTTTTGTAAACAGGCGAAAATGTAACCTCTGATCTTATACCCACGCAATTATTTTTTAGATTTTTTTCTGAACCTTTTAAGACATCTAATTCTGCTCCTTCGACATCCAGTTTTAAAAAATGAATTTTTTTGTTTAAAAAATTATCCAAAGTGTCTAATTTTACTTTAATTGATTTTTTTTTCTTAAATTCATTTTTTTTGTATTTATTTTTTTTTAAAAAAAGGTCGTTAGTTTCATAAATTGAATTTAATGCATTATGTTTCCTAATATTTAAATTCATTGTAGTTTTTTTAGAAAAAAGTCCTTGATTGTAAACTTTTATATTTTTACGTGATTTATATTTTTTCTTTAATCTCAAACACTCTTCTTTATCTACTTCAAATAGATGAAAATCTGCAATCTCTCTAAGTTCTTCAAAATTTGGATGAATTCCATATCTTGAACCTGCATCAACTATATTTATTTTAATTTTCATTCTTGAAAAATGTGTTCTATTCTTTTTTTTACTATTTGCTTAAATGTATTTATGTTCTGATAATAATTCTGATCATTTATTAAATTAAACTTTTCTAAATTATCTTTATATAAATTAATAAAAACTTCCTTAATATTATTTGATGGATCTTTTGGATGTATATTAAATTTATGAATGTACTTAAATTTATTTGTTCTTATACAATGGTAGATAATTTTTTTTTTTAGATTTCTAGAGCAAGGTCCTCTGTGGCAATGTTCAAGTATTATATAGTCATCCTCATTCAAATTTTTCGAATAATTTTTAATTTCAAAATTTATATTTTTAATTTCAAGTTTTTCTAAAATTATAGGAAGAATATTAACAGATGAGCCTAATTTACTGATCAATTTTTTTTTCTCATTTTTAAAAATTGCTAAAGGAATACTGATATAATCATCGTGAAATGAGCCAGTTAAAGATGTAGAATTCAGGCTAGACTCATCTCCTCTAAAAGTTGTTCCGTGGTCACTAGTCAAAACTATTACTAATTCTTTTTTTATTTCCAATTTTTCAAAAAATTTAGTTAGCAACTTATCAACATATAAAAGACTTAAAAACTTTCTATCATCTTTAAAATTTTTTTTTAATATATTGAAATTGTGGATGTTACTGGAATTAAATTTTTTTATAATAGGATTTGATGAAAAATTTCGATCATGTACGTCAAAAAAATGAATGATCGCAGCTTTTGGTTTGACTGAATTATTTTTTAAAAAGGATAGAGCTCTATCAAAAAAAACATTGGCATTATATTTCTGTGATGGTGATCTAATCTCTAAGTTAAATTTTGAAAAAAAAATATTAGGAATAACACTTTTTTTTTTATTCCAAAAAAACTTATTAAATTTTTTGTAAATTTTTAAATTTAAATTTGATTTAAAAAAGAACTCGGCAAAATTTTTGCTTAACATTTTTTCTAAGTTTTCAAACAGATATTTTTTCGGATGGTTATTAAAACTTTCGAGGTGACTCTCGATATTTCTTACTATAGTTACAGTATTTTCATGATTTATTCTAAGTATATATTTTGTAAAAAAACTTTGATCATGTTGAATTATATTTATAAAAAATTTATAATGTTTTGTGAATACTTGTTTCACGTAATCTTCATCGATTCTGTTTTCGCTCAGATCTTTTTTAATGTGAGAGAGGTAAGCTTTTTGAAATGATTGCCATGCATTTTCGACACTAAATAAATTTTCTATAATATTCTCATTATTTGTATAATTATAAATATTTGACAACCAGCTAGATGCTGAAAATATTTTTAAATCATAATTATTTTTAATTAAAATATCGAAAAAATTATTTTTTTTATTTTTCATACCATTTTCATAGCCTCCATTATCCAGTGGGTAACTTCCGCTAAAAATCGAGGGTAAAACCATTTCAGTTACGGGTGCGCAAGAAAAAAAATTATTGTAAATTTCTGAATTGTTTAAAATTTTATTAAAGCCTGGAAAAGTTTTTTTGTTAGCAATTATAAATTCAATATTTTTTTGCGTTAAAGCGTCACAAATTATAAATAATAAATTTTTTCTCATTTACACTCTTTTCAAATTTAACGAATTTACATTTATAAAGTCATATGCACCTTTGTAATCAAGATGTTTCATAAGTTTTTTCCATTCTCTTTCGTGCAAAATGCAGTTTCCTAATACTGTCCAATCTCTAATTAACCAATAATCTTTAGGAGTTTTAAATGACGCAAAGTTAATAAAACTTTTACTTTTGGAAACTCTTTTTATTTCTCTAATTAGTTGAATTGCGTCTTTTAAGCCATGATAGGAAACAGCACCCAAGCAAATTACAAAATCAAAATAGTTATTTTCAAATTTAAGTTTTGTATAATCTTTGCAGATCTTAATTTTTTTTCTTACCTTATTATGTGCCTTAGCTTTGGCGTATTCAGAAGTTTCGACACCATGTATATTGAATGTATTATTTAATAATTTGAGATCATGTAATAAGTAACCCTTTTCACAATTAATCTGTAAGATTTTAGAATTATTTTTAAGCTTAAATTTTTGAATAATTTTCTTCGCGACTGGAACCCATCTTCCATCGTATTTGTACCCTCCGTAGCCAAATGACCTTTTTCCATCAAAAAAAGCTTGTCCTCTTTTAGATGCAATGATTTTATGAAAAATATTTCTTTTTTTTGTATTAACCTTCCTAAATTTTTGTGATTTAGAATATTTACCTAGTAGCTTGAATCTTTTCATTTTTTAAATATCTTTTTAGAATCACCATTGTATTATTTGGAAGAAAATTCAATTCCTTAATTAATTTTTCTACTCCGATTATAAATGAGTTCCCTGAAGTTCTGCTTACTATTTTACTATTAGAATTAAATAATTTCTTTAAAAAATTTATTATCTCAACAAGTTTGGTTGGTTTAGTGGCTGCAAAATTATAAGTTCCTTTGGAATATTTTTTTTTGTATAACAAATGAAGAATCAATTTAGCAATTTCATGAACATCAATTAAGTTATTAAAAAAAGTTTCCGAGTCATAAACATTAATTTTTTTCTTTTGTCTTATATTTAAAATTAATTTTTGAAGCCAAATTGGACTCGATTTATTCATATTTGAACAAAGAACACCTGGTAATCTTATATTTATATATCGTAATTTTGATCTAATTAATAAATCCTCTGCCATTTTTTTTGTTTTTCCAAGTAGAGAAATCTTTTTTTGTGGCAAATACTTTTCCGTTAGATATTTAGTTTTTACTTTTCCATAAATTGAAACTGTAGATAAATTAATAAATAATTTAATTTTTTTTTTCTTAGCTAAAATTATTAAATTTTTAACAGACAAAATATTTGATATTTGAAATTTTTTTTTACTCTTATTTTTAGAAAAATGATGAGTAACAGCACAATGAATTATATAATCAATTTTAGTATCTATCTTAAGATTATTTTTTAAATCATGCTTAATCCAAGATATTCTTTTTGAGTTAATTTTTTTTTTAATTTTAGAGTTTGTGTTATAAATCGCGATAATATTTATTTTCTTTTTAGATAATTTTTTAATTAAATCTCTTCCCACTAAACCAGAGGCACCAGTAACCAATATGTTCATTAAAGTTAATCTAAATACTTCAGATTTTTTAAATGTTCTTTTTCTGGTAAAAAAGGAGAAACACTTTCAATTC
Source organism: uncultured Pelagibacteraceae bacterium (assembly GCA_902557775.1). GTDB lineage: Bacteria > Pseudomonadota > Alphaproteobacteria > Pelagibacterales > Pelagibacteraceae > Pelagilacustribacter. The sequence continues at coordinate 17,321 of CACEBD010000007.1, read as the reverse complement.
CAGTTCTTTCAAAAGATCCATCACTTCTCATTCTCATCAAAACCCTTGGTGTAAGAGGTTGCATAGGATGAATTTTTATTACACAGAAATGTGGTTTATTATCTGACATAATTTTTTTTAGCTTTTGTGGCATGCTAAAGTCGTTGTTAATTAGATCGCACTTAAAGCCGAAAGATTTTGCTACTTTTATAAAGTCTGGACAACTTACACCACTAGCTGGATGAGCCCCAGCAAATCTCTTAAAGTTTTTAGCCATCATTAATTTCTGAGTAAGATATGCTTCGTTATCAATCAAAAATATCTTCATTGGTAAATTATGATGTATAACTGTTTGTAGTTCTTGAAGATTAAAAAGCATACCTCCATCACCTGAAATACAAACACATCTTTTTTTTGACTCTTTAGCTATGCACGCACCAATAGTTGCGGGTAATCCATAACCCATTGACGCAAGTCCACTTGATGTCCAAAGACGCTGATTATTTTTTGCCTGAAATGCTTGCATAGTACAAGTGAAACTAGTTCCCATGTCTGTCACAACTATCTCGTCATCTTTTAAAATATTACATAAGTCATCTACAAATTTAAATGAACTAGCGTAATTTTTATGTTTATTTTTTAACTCCTTAGAGATTGGATATTTATTTTTTAAATTAATTAATCTTGTTCTCCAACTAGAAATGCTTTCCTTTTTCAGCTTAAGTTTTTTACTATTTAACAAATAATCAATATAGTCCTTTACATTACAGTTAATTGGCAAATCAGCTCTAGCTGTAGGCTTTCTTAATTCATTTTTGTCTATTTCCACATATATTTTTTTTGCATTTTTTCCATATAGATCGTCCATATAGCCTATCTGAGCGGTAGAAAGTCTCGATCCTAATATAATTAATAAGTCACTTTTTTGTACCGCGTAATTACTCGCTCGATCACCGAATAATCCTGCTCTTCCAACAACGTACTCTGATTTAGAATTCATTACATCAATTGTATTCCATGATGGGCTTAAAGGAATTCTAGTTTTTTTTATAAGTCTCTTTAAATTGCTGACAGCGTTAGAGCTTCTTACTCCATATCCACAAATGATTAATGGTTTATTTGATGTATTAATTAATTTTATACTTTTTTCAAATTGTTTTATTGGTAATTTTTTTTTTACTTTTTTAACTTTAAAGCTTTTCAATTTTTTTGGGTTAATAAAAGAAGATTGTACGTCTAATGGTAGTTCAATCCAAACCGGCCCAGGTTTACCTGTCATAGAATGATATAAAGCTTTATCTAAATGATATTTTATTAACTTTGGATCTTCAACTGTTGCTGCATACTTGGTAAGTGGTTTAGCTACACTAATAGTGTCGATCTCTTGAACACCCATTTGTCTCAAGCCATGCTTCGGTCCTCTGTCCTTTCTCATTATTTGTCCAGAGATTACCAACATTGGTATTGAGTCAACCCAAGCACCAGCTAATCCGGTAAGGGCATTGGTGCCACCTGGGCCCGTTGAAACATTTACCACGCCAGGTCTACCTGTAATTCTTGCTACTCCTTCAGCTGCCATAGATGCAGATTGTTCATGATGAGTGTATATAACTTTTAAACCTTTTTTTGTTCCTATTGCATCGTTAAAATGCATCGAACCTGCACCTGTCACACTAAAAATATATTTAAGTTTATTTTTTAATAAATATGAGGCAACATAGTCTGATAATTTAATATTTTTCATAAATTATTTTAAGCTCTTAATCACTTCTCTCATCCAAGGACCCATATCTTTATAGTGAGCTGTAGTAATTATGTTTTTATCTATAACCGCTGGTAGATCAGTGTAAATTGCACCAGCATTTATTAAGTCATCTTTCATGCTGTAATAACCCGCAATTTTTCTATTTTTTACAACTTTCGCAGATATTAAAAGTTGTGCACCACTACATATACAAGCAATTATTTTGTTTTTAGAGTTAAAGTTGGAAATAAAATCTATTATTTTGATATCTTGTCTAATCTTTTCCATCGCTTTCACGCCACCGGGCAAAACAAGAACGTCATAATCATCAACGCTAACTTCATTTATTTTCTTTATTATTTGATCTTTATTTGGAGGTAAAGTTGTGCCCAAAAAACCTAACACTGGCTTTCCATCTGGCAAACAAACGTCGAGTTCGAAGTTTTCTTCAAGTAAACGATAATATGGATATATAAATTCATGATCCTGTGCAAGATTACCTGAAATAATTAAACCTTTTTTCATATTTTTTCCATTAATACATTATTTTACTACTCTTACAACGCTTAAAGATTTGTGAATATTAAATGCTTTTGAAAAAATTCTCATATCATTTGTTCTAACAATATCTCCATAAGACAAAACCTTTCTGCCTTTTTTATCAACGACTGAGCCACCTAATATTCCAAAAATTGTTTTTGATTTATTTTTTAAAATTTTCTTAAAATCTTTATGTAGCTCTAATGAAATAATTCTTTTTCCAAAATTATAAGTTTGTTTATTCTGACTTTTGGGTTTTTTAAATTTTATAAAATTTGTTTCAAGTTTTTTAGTAAACTTTTTCCCTTCATAAGATTTATTTTTTCTCCCATAAGAATCTTTTAGTCTTACAAGGTCATTTTTATCAACTGGTGTCTCAAATTCTAAGGCTAGCAGTCCTTCTTTTGAAATTGATTTTATAGAGTGAAATAATCCTCTAGATATCATTCTTTTAGAGGGTGAAATATGAACTTCAGATTTTTTTTTCCATAATCCTAATTGAAATAATGCCTTCCCTTTTAATAAAATAAATCCACTTTTTTTATTAGGATGGCAATGTAATGATGTTGTCTGATTGTGATTAATGCTTAAAAGAGTTACACACAGATTGTTTCTATCTCTATAGACAACATATTCGTAACCCCATGGTTTTCTAACTAGTGTATTATCATATAAAATATCTTTATTTTTCATTATCGTTATTTATATTTTTTAAATAGTACTTTTCAATCCCTTTTTGAATTGATGAAATTTTAATTTTTTTAAAATTTTTTTTTAATAAATCAATATTAAATGCTCTGTAACCACCATGTGGCATTGGGCCATTTCTTTTTAAATTTTTTGTTTTTATTTTTTTACCTAATACATTTTTAATTATTTTTACAATATTAGTAAAACTTACAACTTTACCGCTAGCTATATTTAAAATACCAACACCTTTTTTTTTAATACATTCAAAAATAATTTTGGTTACATCGTCAATAAATACATGATCTCTTCTCTCTTCTCCTTTTCCAAATAATTTAATTACTTCCTTGTGCTTTACTTTTTTTAGAAATTGGTTAGGGCCATACCCATTATGAGTATCTTCCAACCCATAAATTAAAGTAGGTCTTAAAATCAATAACTTTTTTTTAAAAGTTTTTTTAAAAATATTTTCTCTAATTTTATGCATTATTCCATGTAATGAGTTTGGCTCTACTAGAGATTTTTCAGTCATGGGTTTTTTTATATCTTTGTATACTGCGTCTGAACTAATATATATTAAATGATTTAAAGAATTGAAAGAAACTTTGCTACAAAAATTAAGTGACATGACAATATTATTTAATAACATTTTTAAGTTTTTCACTGGCGCTTCAGCTGATATAAAAATTACACAATCTTTTTTTGAAATTATTTTTTTCAGTTTATAAATAGGTTTATCTAAAGTTAAATTAACTTTTGACCTACCAAGAACTTTAAAGGGTACTTTTTCTTTTGTAAGATAATTTTGAAGGTTTAATGAGATTATACCGCTAGATCCTAAGATTAAAACTCTTTTAGATAAATTACTATTTAAGAATTTAAATTTCATTTTAAGAAATAGAAAAGTATTTAATTTTATTTTTAAAAAAAAGTTCTTTTTTTAATAATTTATAAGGATCTAAAATAATTGCTTTTTTTCTTTTGAGAAGATTTATTTGATTATTAAGAAATTTAAATTTAGGCCAAGGTGTCATTAAAATAATAATATTTGATTGTTTGCAAACTAACTCAACTTTTTTTAATTCTGTACAATTTTTTAATTTAAAATTAAGTTTTGCCTTTGGATCATAAAAGAAAATTTTGTTTTTAATTTTTTTTAATATTTCAATTGATACTGAATTTTTAATTGAATTGGTATTCACTTTATATGCTAAACCTAAAATTCCTATAATATTTTTACTTGTCAGAAGGTTATTTTTTTTTAGTGTGTTCCAAACCCATGATTTCATTTGAGTTGAAATTTTATCTATTGCATTAGGCCATAATCTAAAATCTTTTTCATTGATAAGAAGTTTTTTTATAGATGTAATATCTCTTTCAATATTTCCACCAGAAATGCCTAATCCTGATTTCAAATAAGCATGTTTTCCAATTCTTTTGTCTAATTTCAGTGCAGGGGTTATATCATTCCAATTTGCACCGACTTTCTCACAAACTTTAGTTAATACGTTTGTCGAAGTTATGGTAGATGCTAGAAATAAATTTATAGAAATTTTAGTGAGCTCAGCACTTTCGTAACTCATTTTAATTATTGGGCAATTGAATTTTTTTAAATAGAAAAGATAATCTTTACTAATAATTTTTGTCTTATCGGCACATCCAATAATTATTCTTTCCGGATTGAGTGCTCGTTTAAACGCTTGTCCAAAAACGAGTGTTTCAACTTGATAGTAAAGTTTTGATCTTGGAAAGTCTATTTTTCTTGTAAACTTTGGAGGAATTTGTGAAAGAATAATTAATGTCGATGATTTTTTTAAAAATTTTAAAGAAAGTTTGATTAATTTTTTTATTTCATTTAATTTTGATTTTCCATATTTCTCTGTCTTAATATCCTTTGCTAAATAAACAATGTTCATTTTTCTCAATAATCGAAAATTATTTGAAAAATGGATTTTAGATTTATAGTCCTGAAAAACTTTATTTAAATTTGGTTCTTCATATATCAATTTTTTAGACTCGACTTTCTTTATCAGCTTTTTATCATAGTCAAAAGCATGAACGTTAAATCCCTTTTTAAGAGCGGCAGCCATATAGTTCATGCTCAGATGGCTTATGCCAACAAATCCAATTTTTAAACTATCCATGAAATTTTATATTTTTTTGAAGACTTTGTTTATCAATAAATCTTTTTTGGTAAAAATTAATTTTTTTGTTTTTATAAGCTTTTTGAAAAATTCAATTTCTTTTCTCCAAGTTGGATCACCTTTTTTAAAAGTAATTTTTTTTTCTTTTGGGTATCCTGATGGAAACTTTCGTTTTCTTATTATTAAATGACTTTTAGACCATTTAGTTAATGAATTAAGGTGAATAGAACCTTTTGATCCAATCAAGTCACATTGAAATGAATTTTTCCACATACAAAGTGTAGCTTCTAAATCAACGATTATTCTGTTTATTTTAATTTGAAACATACAATGATCAGGAGATCTGTTCTCCAGTTTATTTATTTGAAATTTTCTTACTTTACCTATTCTGTCACCAAACCAAAACATAGACATGTCTATTAAATGAGAACCTATATCAGTGACAACACCTTTTCCTTTATCTCTCCAATTGCTTTTTTTTACTAGTCTTGCTGTACCATTGCCATAAAATATTTTGCATCTATAGATTTTTCCAATTTTATTTTTTTCTTTATCTAAAATTTCTTTAATCTTCAAAATACCAGGTTCAAATCTATGATTGTAACCAATATAACAAAGTGTTTTATTTTTTTTTATAAGTCTATCTAATTCGAAGTAATTTTTTTTATTTTTAAATATAAGAGGCTTTTCTACCAAAACATGCTTGTTGTTTTCTAAACAATATTTAATGATTTCAAATTTTTCATCATCAGGAACACAAAGTAAAACTGCGTCATACATTCTCAGAGGAACGTTATAAATTGTTTTATATTCTGATTTGTTATTAAATTTATCAACAAAACAAATAAATTCTTTTTTTTTTAAAAATTTTCTTCGTTTAATGCCCTGTACTCCCATTCCTACGATGATGCATTTCATAACTAAGAAGAATAATTAAATTTTTCTTTTAAAGATAAAATTTTATTTTTAACTTTATTTACCTCTATAGCTTGATTGCCATCAATTTCACATTCACACGCTGCAGCAATAGATCCCACAATAGTGGAAGCTAAAAGATTAGATCCAGAAATTAAAGAAAGTGTTGAGTATGCAAGCAATGCATCTCCAGCTCCTACAGCATCTACTAATTTATTTACGAAAGATGGGATTGAAAATGATATTGGTCTACTAGATTTTGAGACACCTACTGCTCCTTTTGATCCTAATTTTAAAATTAAATTCTTAAAATTTGAAACCTCTTGCAGCCTTCTGGTTAATTGACTTATATTTGAGTCTTGGTCAGCTAGTGAAAATCTAATCTCTTTTTCGTTGGGCGTAATTAAATTAAAATTTTTAAAATCTGTTATATTCCCCCACCTAGTTGCTACCTGACTATCTGCAACTTTAAATACATTGTTTTTGATAGATTTTGTTATTGTGTAAATGCTATTTTTATTAAAAATGCCGTGTCTAAAATCACTAAGAATTACTCCGTCTGCTTTAACACTGGTTATGGATTTTTTAATTTTATTTAAAATTTTATCGGAAATTGGTTGATTATCAACCTTATCCACTTTTATAATTTTATACTCATTTGCAATAATAGAGTTTTTGTTAACTGTTGGTCTCGTGTTGTCTATTATTGCAGTCACTTTAATCTTTTCTTTTTTTAATTCATTGATAGTAAAATCTTTCAATTCATCGTTTCCTAAAACCGTAGTCAAATGTACATCGGCTCCAGCAGCTTTAAGGTGTTTTGCCACTATTCCTGCGCCCCCAACAAAATTTCGCTGATAATTAAACAAAACACTTGGAGTAGGTGTTTTAGTTTGTCCTCCGATTAAAGTCGTATTTGTGTATGTATCAATTATTAAATCACCAACTACATGCACTTTTTTGTTTTTAAATTTAGATAAATCTTTAACAATTTTTTCAAAAGAAATATTATTTTCTTCCATTAAATCTAAAATTTTATAATTTTCTATTTTTGGTTCAGAAAGTTTAAGAAGACTTGTGGAAGAATAAACAATATCTCCAGGTGTAAAAATCATCTCACCTCCATATTTTTCTACTAAATTTTTTTCCTCTTCAGTTGCAGGAGGTAATCCGGCAGAGGAATATTCAAAACCTTTAGCAAAAAAGTTTGGCTTTATCTCTTTTAGTAGGTTTAAAGGTTTTTCGTTATCATCAACTACTACATAATCAACCATCTCAAAAGCTGCTAGACTAGTGGCTCTTATATTTTCAGGAACAAAAGGTCTATAGGTTCCTTTTTTAATATACCTATCAGCAGTAATACTTACAATTAGGATGTCTGCTTTTGATTTAGCATAAGTTAAATGTCTTATGTGTCCAGGGTGGACTACATCAAAATTACCATGACACAAAATTATTTTTTGTTTTGATTTATTAACTATTTTTTTTAATTTTTTTAAACTTAATATTTTTTTTGAATAGTTAGGGTTTTTTTTTAGTTTCATTTTATTTTAAGATTTTGAACCATTTTCTTGTAGCTATTTTAATTTTTTTCTTAGTCCATAATGGAGCCTTTTTCCAATCATTGATATTCTGTAGCATAATTTTTACGCCATCATCGAAATTTACTTTTGGATACCAGTTTAGTTTGGATCGTATTTTTTTTATATTTGCCTCAGATTTTCTAGGTTCTCCAGGTCTATCAGGTAAAAAAATTTTTTTTCCCCCAATAAGATTAGCTAAATATTTAATTTGTATTGGCTTTCCATTACCTAAATTGAAAATTTCACCAACAGAGTTTGTTTTTGCAGCTTTAAAGAAAGCCTCAACTACATCAGTTACAAATATAAAATCTCTAGTTTGTTTACCGTTTCCAACTATTGTTAAAGGTTTTCTACTTAATTTTTGTTTAAAAAAAACTCCAAAAACTGCTCCATATGCACCTGTAGTTCTAACTCTTGGGCCATAAGCATTAAAAATTCTTATTACGTTTATAGGAAGATTATAAACCTTATTCCAATGTAACACAGCCATTTCACCTAAATATTTACTAAGTGCATAAGGGTGTTCTAATCTAATTTTTTCTTTTTCATTAATTTTTTTTGCATTTAATCCGTAGCAAGAAGCTGAGGCTGCATAAACAAATTTTTTCACATTATTTAATCTTGAAGCTTCAAGAACCTTAACTGTTCCTTGAACATTAACATCCATGTATTCTGAGGGTTTTTCTATTGAAGGAACTATGTCACCAATTCCAGCAAAATGAAAAACGTAATCAATTTTTTTAAAGAAGTTTTCATTAGTTTTTAAATTTCTAATATCTAATTTAATAATTTTTAATCTCTTATTATTAACATGGTGTTTAATATTTTTTTTATGACCACCTGAAAAATTATCAAGAACTATAACTGAAAAACCTTTTTTTAAAAGTAAATCTACCATGTGGCTTCCAATAAAACCGGCGCCACCTGTTACTATAGCCTTTTTCAATTTATTTCGCTCCAATATTTTTCAGTCTATTTACGTTAAAATAAATATCTTTTTCGAACGAAGATGGAATTTTTTTTTCTCGAAAAGCATTACAAAGATCTTCTACTGAATTTTCAATTGAATTTTGTGGTATAAAATTTAATACTTTTTTTATTTTATCTGAATTTATGTGATATGATCTCCTGTCATTTGACGGCTCTTTAATTATATCAATTTCTTTAGTAAGTGAAAATTTTTTCTGTACTACTTGTTTAACTAGTTCAGCGATCTCTATTATTGATAGGTTTTGGTATCCAACATTAAAAGTTTCATTTTTAATATTACTAGTTTCAGCATTAATTAATAATTCAACAACTTTACAATAATCTAAAATGTGTAAATTTGGTCTAAGTTGGTCTCCACCAAATACTTTAATAAATTTTTTGTTAACTGCAAAATTTGTAAGAATATTTACTGACAGATCTAATCTTAATCTTGGGGCGTAACCACAAACTGTAGCTGGCCTAAACACCACGCCCTCGAAGTTGTTATTCGTTTCCTCAAATAACATAGGTTCACACATCGCTTTATATTTGTTGTATAAAGTTAATGGAACTAATGGGTGATCTTCTCTAACATTTTTTTCGCTAGAAACTCCGTAAACAGAACTAGAAGATGCATAAATAAATCTTTTTATTCCATTATTTTTAGCTATTAAAACCATTGGTTTAAACGCATCTAAATTAATACTAGTAGACAGTTTTTCATCAATTGCGAAACTGGTATCGTTTGATATGCAAGCTAAGTTAACAAAAACATCGTGTTCTCTACACTCTTCTTCAAGTTTTTTTTTATCTCTTATATCTCCTCTTACTATTTTAAGCTTTTTGTTATTTTTTGGAAGAAATTCATCTGTGAAATACATGATGTCATACACTGTAACACTGTAGCCTTTCTTTAAAAGATATGGAACGAGCAAGCTACCTACGTAACCAGCTCCGCCAGTAATAAAAATCCTCTTATTCATGAGATTTCGAATTTAGCTTCTTTAGCGTCCCTGTAAAAATCAATTACAGTCTCTAACGAAAATTGATTCAAATCTTTGCCTAAATTTTCAATTTTATTTAAAATTCCATTTGGCACCGTAATTATATGACATCCGCAATGTTCAGCTTGGATAATATTATAAATTTCTCTTGTGCTTGCCCATAAAATCTCACAATTGGAATTACCTTTTGCTAAGTTTACCGACTCTTTTAAAATTTTTTCAGCATCATAACCAGCATCGGCGATCCTTCCGGCAAATACTGATAAAATTGTTGGGGTATTTTTATTTATGTTTTTTAATGTTTCTTTTAATTGCTCGTTTGTGAATATTGCAGTGATATTAAGTTTAATACCTTTAGAAGAGAGATTTTGTATTATCTCATTTGTGCTAATTTTTTTTGTGTTTGTCACAGGTATCTTGACATAAACGTTCTCACCCCATTTTGATATTTCCTCAGCTTGATTTTGCATTTCATCTAAATTATCAGCAAAAATTTCGAAAGAGATTGGTTTATTCTTAATTTTATTCAAAACCTCAAGTGCAAAAGCTTTATAATTTTTTATTCCTGCTTTTCTCATCAAGGAGGGGTTTGTGGTAAAACCTTTTACATAATCTTTTTTATTTAGATCATAAATACCTTGGGCGTCTGCCCCGTCAGCAAAAATTTTAATATTAAAATCTTTGATTTTCAATTTTACCATTTTGTTTTTTTTGTTTGTAATTTCGGGTCTGAGACTAAACAATGCCAAATTATAGCCTGAAATCCTTCAGTAAGAGGTGTGATCAATTTTTCATCTACATTTGGAACAACGATTATATCGTCAGAAGATTTTGCAGCGAAACCATTTTCTTTTCCTACGACTCCAAATACTTTACAATTAACTTTTTGAGCGTATTTTATTGAATTTATGATATTAACGCTGATTTTTTTTTCAAGATCTCCCCCACCTACTGACATTATAAATAAGCAATCATTTGTTTTTAATTTTGAAATTTTTAACCATTCTGAATAACAGGTATCCCATCCTTCATCATTTATTCTAGCAGTAAGTTCAGATTGATTGTCCGAAGGTGAGTAGCACTCTATTTCACAAAGTTTTCTAAAATCATTCACGGCATGAGAACAGTTTCCTGCACTTCCTCCTACTCCAATAAAAAAAATTCTTCCATTTTTCTTTCTAACTTCACTTAATTTTGAAGCTATCTCACTAATTTTTTCAAGATTAATGTGACTAATAATTTCTTTTACTTTATTAAAATAATTTTCAGTATGACTCATTCAGTTTTAAAGATTGTTAATTTTAATTAACATATTTTTTATAATAATTAAGCCATTTATAATTATACCCATAAGCTTTATCATCAATAAAAATATCATATGATGGCTTACCCATCAAAAGAATATCATATTTTAATCCCCATTTCTTAAGTTGTAATTCAGTTTTTTTAAACCCTTGTTTTTTTGCTTTATTATAATTTTCTTTATTTCTGCCCATAAATCTCGAAGTATAAACCTTAATGTGATGACCGTTTTCGTAAAGTTTATTAATAAACTTAATTACTTTTTTCTTAGGCTTTGCAGAAAAATAATTTTTTCCTGAAGTTATACAAATTGTATTATCAAGATCAAAACAAAAAATTTTTTTTTCCATAGCTCCGCACTTTGTAAAAAAGACTTTTTACAATTTTTTTTAATAACATTTTTTTTTATACAGGCTCTACAATGTAATTTTTGTATTTTACTTTGGTTTTTAGATTGCCGAGCATGATTTCGATATATTCTCTATTTAAATTTAAAAGTTTAAAAATTTTGTCTGCAAATGGGCCTGTTTTAAATTTGTAATATCCGTTCGATATAAGATTAATAAAATTATTTTTTATGTAACCGTTTTTATCCTCTGCTTTATTACATAAGTTAATAAAATGATTTATTTCTTCTTGAGACCTTGAGTGACCACTGAGAAAATATTTGAGACCTTTTATATATTTCAAGTTTTTTAAAAACTTCTCATATTTAAGATTACTATGATATAAAAATAAATAATTTCCTAATAATAAAAATTCTTTTTGAACTAATTTATTTTTAAAATATTTATCGTATTTAATTTTAGGTTGATAAAATCTACAGTTTTTTCCTAGTTTTTTTAAAAATTCAGACTTAAGAACATTAAGATATTTTTTGTCATATTTCAAAACTGCCCACATATTAATCTCTTTTACGTTCAAGTTCTTTTTTTAATTCCTCATACTCTGCAAATTTTCTCTTCATAAAATTTAATGTTAATTTGGTCCTTAATGAGATTCCTTTAGGAGTTATTATGTAGCGTAAATAATTTAATTTTTCTTTTTTTCTTCCAAAATTTTCTATTTTTACAAGCCCTTTTCTTTTAAGCTCTTGTAAGCAGTAGTTTAATTTACCAAGACTAAATCCTAGAGACTCTGCCAACTGACGTTGAGAAAACTCAGGTTCGTTTTGTATTTTTCTTAAAATTTCAAAATTCTCTTGTTCTAAGTTTTTTTTCATTGTTCAATTTTTGAACACCTTTAACGTTCAAATTTTGAACAGTCAATGCAAATTTTTTTTAAAACCTAGATCTTATCAAGTATTTGAATGATACAACTATATATAGAAAATTTTTTTCAGTGCATAAATCAAGCCAATTGAGCTATTAGTACTGGTCAGCTACACGCGTTACCGCGCTTCCACACCCAGCCTATCAACGTAGTGGTCTACTACGGCTCTATAGGAAGAACTAGTTTTGAGGTGGGTTTCCCACTTAGATGCTTTCAGCGGTTATCCCGTCCATACTTAGCTACCCGGCACTGCAGCTGGCGCTACAACCGGTCCACCAGTGGTATGTTCATCCCGGTCCTCTCGTACTAGGGACAAATCCTCTCAATTCTTCTACACCCATGGCAGATAGGGACCGAACTGTCTCACGACGTTCTGAACCCAGCTCACGTACCACTTTAATTGGCGAACAGCCAAACCCTTGGGACCTGCTCCAGCCCCAGGATGTGATGAGCCGACATCGAGGTGCCAAACACCCTCGTCGATATGGACTCTTGGAGGGTATCAGCCTGTTATCCCCGGCGTACCTTTTATCCGTTGAGCGATGGCCCTTCCACTCAGAACCACCGGATCACTATGACCGTCTTTCGACTCTGCTTGACTTGTCAGTCTCGCAGTCAGGCAGGCTTATGCCATTGCACTCTACGAACGATTTCTGACCGTTCTGAGCCTACCTTCGCACGCCTCCGTTACTTTTTGGGAGGCGACCGCCCCAGTCAAACTACCCACCATACAATGTCTTGCTGCCGGATTACGGCAAGCAGTTAGATGTCAAGAATAATAAGAGAGGTATTTCACTGACGACTCCGTTTGAGCTGACGCCCAAACATCAAAGTCTCCCTCCTATGCTAAACATATCATTCCTAACACCAATATAAAGTTGTAGTAAAGGTGCACGGGGTCTTTCCGTCTAACCACGGGAACTCCGCATCTTCACGGAGAATTCAATTTCACTGAGTTGATGTTGGAGACAGCGGAGATATCGTTACGCCATTCATGCAGGTCGGAACTTACCCGACAAGGAATTTCGCTACCTTAGGACCGTTATAGTTACGGCCGCCGTTCACTGGGGCTTCAGAAATTAGCTTGCACTAATCGCATTAACCTTCCAGCACCGGGCAGGCGTCAGACCCTATACATCCACTTACGTGTTAGCAGAGCCCTGTGTTTTTGATAAACAGTCGCATCTCCCTGGCTTGTGCCACCCACTTAGAGTTGCCTAAAAATGGGTCCTCCTTCTTCCGAAGTTACGGAGGCATTTTGCCGAGTTCCTTCAACATCATTCTCTCAAGCGCCTAATTATACTCTAATAATCCACCTGTGTCGGTTTCGGGTACGGTCTAATGATGGAGCTATTTCCTGGGACTTTTTCGCGGCTAACTCAATCCATTAAGAGTTAACAACTTACAAAATCCGTCACTTCCATCTGGTCAAGGAATATTAACCTTGTTTCCATCGTCTACGGCTCTCGCCCTCGACTTAGGGACCGACTAACCCTGCGCGGATTAACCTTGCGCAGGAACCCTTGGATTTTCGGCGACAGAGTTTTTCACTCTGTTAATCGTTACTTATGTCAGCATTCGCACTTCTGATACCTCCAGGATCTCTCACGAGTATCCCTTTGCAGGCTTACAGAACGTTCCGCTACCAGATATAATTTCCAAAGAAATTATAAATCCACAGATTCGGTACATGATTTGAGCCCCGTTACATCTTTGGCGCAGAAACTCTATTAGACCGGTGAGCTGTTACGCTATCTTTAAAGGATGGCTGCTTCTAAGCCAACCTCCCGGCTGTTTAGGAATCTCCACATCCTTTCACACTTAATCATGATTTAGGGACCTTATCTGGTGATCTGGGCTTTTTCCCTTTCGACCATGGACCTTAGCACCCACAGTCTGTCTGCTGAGGTAAAATGTTTGGCATTCGGAGTTTTATGAGGGTTGGTAAAGATTTCTCTCCCCTAGCCCCTTTAGTGCTCTACCTCCAAACATTAATTTACTCAACGCACTACCTAAATAGTTTTCGCGGAAAACCAGCTATCTACGAATTTGGTTGGCCTTTCACCCCTTACCACAAGTCATCCAAAGACTTTTCAACGTCAACTGGTTCGGTCCTCCGGCAAGTGTTACCCTGCTTTCAACCTGCTCATGGTAAGCTCATTCGTTTTCGGGTCTAATTCATACAACTTGCGCCCATTTAAGACTCGCTTTCGCTGCGCCTACACCTTACGGCTTAAGCTTGCTGGATAAATTAAGTCACTGACCCATTATACAAAAGGTACGCCGTCACTCTAAAAAGAGCTTCGACTGTTTGTAGGCATACGGTTTCAGGTTCTATTTCACTCCCCTAATAGGGGTTCTTTTCACCTTTCCCTCACGGTACTAGTTCACTATCGGTCACTGAAGAGTATTTAGGCTTAGAGGGTGGTCCCCCTATATTCAAACAAGATTACACGTGTCCCGCTCTACTCAAGAACAACACTAAGCATTACTCCTACGGGACTATCACCCTCTGTGGTTAGTTTTTCCAAACTATTTAGATTATCTTAATACTGTTGCTGGCCTATTCCACTTTCGCTCGCCACTACTAACGGAATCTCAATTGATTTCTTTTCCTCCGGTTACTTAGATGTTTCAGTTCTCCGGGTTAGCTCTTCAAACTTATGAATTAGGTTTGAAGTACCACATAAAGTGGTGGGTTGTCCCATTCGGAAATTTTCGGATCAAAGCCTGCATACAGCTCCCCGAAACTTATCGCAGTATACCACGTCCTTCATCGCCTTTCAGTGCCTAGGCATCCGCCATACGCCCTTAAACGCTTGATTTATGCACAGAAAATAATTTTCTGTCTAAATTAAATTTTTGATAAAATATTCTTCTATTCGAATATTTATTAGATTGTTCATCTTTTCGAACAATCGGATATAGATATTGTTTGATTGTTCTAACTGTGAACAATCAAAATTGATAATTATTATTTACAATTTAAAAAAACTAAAAGTGTCATTGGTGGAGGATAGCGGGATCGAACCGCTGACCTCCTGAATGCAAATCAGGCGCTCTCCCAGCTGAGCTAATCCCCCGTGAAAAATGGTGGGCCGAGGACGACTCGAACGTCCGACCTCACCCTTATCAGGGGTGCGCTCTAACCACCTGAGCTACCGGCCCCTAAGCATTTATGAGACACTTTAATTATATAAGAAGAGAAATGAGGACGGCCACATTAACTTAATATTTTTAGACCAAAAGAAATTTTTCGGTCTTCCTTAGAAAGGAGGTAATCCAGCCGCAGGTTCCCCTACGGCTACCTTGTTACGACTTCACCCCAGTTGCTGATCGTACCGTAGTCAAAGGTATTAGCTTTGCCTTAAGGTGTAACCAACTTCCATGGTGTGACGGGCGGTGTGTACAAGACCCGGGAACGTATTCACCGCGGCGCGCTGATCCGCGATTACTAGCAATTCCAGCTTCATGCACTCGAGTTACAGAGTACAATCCGAACTGAGACACATTTTTGGGATTAGCTAAGAGTCACCTCTTTGCATCCCATTGTAAGTGCCATTGTAGCACGTGTGTAGCCCAACACATAAGGGCCATGAGGACTTGACGTCATCCCCACCTTCCTCCAGCTTATCACTGGCAGTTCTTTTAAAGTGCCCAACTAAATGGTGGCAACTAAAAGTAGGGGTTGCGCTCGTTGCGGGACTTAACCCAACATCTCACGACACGAGCTGACGACAGCCATGCAGCACCTGTGTTTCGTCCAGCCGAACTGAAGAGACTAATCTCTTAGTCTCGCGACGAACATGTCAAGCGTTGGTAAGGTTCTGCGCGTATCTTCGAATTAAACCACATGCTCCACTGCTTGTGCGGGTCCCCGTCAATTCATTTGAGTTTTAACCTTGCGGTCGTACTCCCCAGGCGGAGTGCTTAATGCTTTCGCTGCGACACTGAAAAATATATTTCCAACGTCTAGCACTCATCGTTTACGGCATGGACTACGAGGGTATCTAATCCTCTTCGCTACCCATGCTTTCGCTCCTCAGTGTCAGTAGTGACCCAGTAAGTTGCCTTCGCATTTGGTGTTCTTTCTAATATCTACGAATTTCACCTCTACACTAGAAATTCCACTTACCTCTATCACACTCTAGCTAAAAAGTTTTGATGGCAGTTCCAAGGTTGAGCCTTGGGATTTCACCATCAACTTTTTTAACCACCTACGAGCTCTTTAAGCCCAGTAATTCCGAACTACGCTAGGTCCCTTCGTATTACCGCGGCTGCTGGCACGAAGTTAGCCGGACCTTCTTATTCGGGTACAGTCATTTTCTTCCCCGACGAAAGAGTTTTACAACCCAAGGGCCTTCTTCACTCACGCGGCATCGCTGCATCAGGGTTTCCCCCATTGTGCAAGATTCCCCACTGCTGCCTCCCGTAGGAGTCTGGGCCGTGTCTCAGTCCCAATGTGGCTGGTCTTCCTCTAAGAACAGCTATTGATCGTTGCCTTGGTAAGCTTTTACCTTACCAACTAGCTAATCAAGTGCGGGCTCATCTTTCGGCATTAAAACTTTCCCCGTAAGGGCTTATTCGGTATTAGCACAAGTTTCCCCGTGTTATTCCAAACCAAAAGGCAGATTCCCACATTATACTCACCCGTTTGCCACTCAGTATTGCTACTGCGTTCGACTTGCATGTGTTAGGCGTGCCGCCAGCGTACGTTCTGAGCCATGATCAAACTCTCAAGTTTAATAACGGCGCACACTAGCTTCAATAACTTTGAGGTATATCAAAGTTATCTTTCGTTGAAGCGTGTACGACAATTTCTTTATTAACCTAGCCGTCCACACTTCTCTTCTTAAATTTACAATGTAAAAAAGCTAAGATTTTAGAGTTCTAAAATCTACACACCTCTAGCAATGTTTAAATAATATATTGTAGAGGTGAGGGCCCGTTTTATTACAATTTTGTTATAAGTCAAGGCGTATAATACTCAAAATAATTAATAAAACTGGGCTTTTTAGCCTTCTTCGCATTGCAAACTTCTTATAATTTTTGTAAAAAAACAACTATGACGATAATTCAAGTTTTCAAAGAATTTTTGAATAAAAAAGGATCTTTTATATCGTTTTCTAAGACAAAAAATCAAAGTGTTGTCACTTATAAAAATGTAGTTTTTTTAACCTCA
>CACEBD010000006.1 GCA_902557775.1 uncultured Pelagibacteraceae bacterium | reverse complement strand
CCGCTTTTTATCCATCTATTGTGTTTTAGATATGGACTCAGTATTAGAAATTATCTTTTCAAGAGATTGGGTCGTTTTGTCGAGCATAGATTCGTAAAGATTATTGCTCTCTTCGATAGTTTTTCTTAAATTTTCTTGCTCTTCATTCAGTTTTTGCACCTCAAAATCTTTATCTTTTTTATATTCTATTGCTAGTGATCTTATTTCCTTAAATTTGCTTGAAATGTTATCTAATTTTTCTCTTTGTTGACGCACTTTTTGTTTTAAATCAAAATACTCATCAATCAATTGGATCGTGGTAATTAATAAAAGCTTATTTTCTCCTATATTACCGAGTTTATCCTTGAGCTCAAAATATTTTTTATCTAAGAATTTAGTTAATTTTTTAAGAGACTCCTCTTGTCCATCATCACAAGAGAGTAAATAGTCTTTGTTATTAAACTTTATATTTACGTTTGCCATTTTTCAATTTCAGTAACTAAATTTTCAGTTTCTTGACTGAGTTCCTCTATTTCTTGATTAAAGTTTTCCTCAAATTCGGATCTTTTTCTTACCTCTAATTGTAAGCTGGTAATTTTTTCTTTTAAGTACTTATGTTCCCTGAGAAGTTCTTTATTTTTTTTTTCAATTTCAATTTTTTGTCTTAATATTTCATTTTTTTCTGTTTTAATTTTTTCCAATTCATATGTAGGTTGTGAATAAGTTAAAGTTATTGAGTTTAGTTTGTCGATTAACAGATTTAAATTTTTTTCTTTCTTCTCAATTTTACTCATAATATTTTATATCATATTATTGATATACTTACTTTAAGTCTATATACGTAATTAAAAGTGAGCATAAAATTAAATCAATTATCTAACGCAGTAAGGTTTTTATCTATCGATGCTGTACAAAAAGCAAATTCTGGTCATCCTGGAATGCCTATGGGTATGGCGGATGTGGCTACAGTTTTATTTAAATACCACCTGAGGTTTAATCCAAAAAATCCAAATTGGATTAACAGAGATAGATTTATTTTGTCTGCAGGACATGGTTCAATGCTGCTTTACTCTCTACTTTACCTGTGCGGTTATAAAAGTATTTCAATTGAAGACATAAAAAACTTTAGACAATTGAATTCTATTTGTGCTGGACATCCAGAGTATAAAAAAGGAACTGGAATTGAAACCACCACAGGACCTTTAGGTCAAGGATTGGCCAACGCTGTTGGTATGGCAATAGCAGAAGAAATATTCAGAAAAAAATTTAGTTCTTCTGTCATTAATAACAAAACCTATGTAATTGCGAGCGACGGAGACTTAATGGAGGGAATTAGTCATGAAGCAATGAGTTTAGCTGGTCATCTAAAATTAAAGAATTTAATAGTTTTTTTTGACAACAATAAAATTTCAATTGACGGTTCAACATCGCTTAGTGTTTCAGATAATTACAAAAAGAGATTTGAGTCGTACGGTTGGAGTTTCATAGAAGTAAACGGTCACAATGAAAAACAAATTTCAAAAGCGATCACAAAAGCATCAAAATCAAAAAAACCTACAATAATATCTTGTAAAACTATAATAGGATTTGGATCACCTAATAAATCTGGTAAAGCTTCCTCTCACGGCTCCCCTTTAGGAGATGAGGAAATAGCTTTAGTGAGAAAAAAGCTAAAATGGAACAACCAGCCATTTGAGGTGCCACAAGAAATACTGGATGAATGGAGAAATATAGGTAACAAGGGTGAGCAACTAGAAAATAAATGGCTTGAAACAGTGAATAAAAAAAATCCTAAAATTAAAAGTGAGCTTAACAGTGTTAATGAGAAATTGGATTTGAACGGTTTAGAAAATTTAATTCATCAAGAAAAAGATAAACATTTTGAATCTAAGCCAAGTTTAGCTACACGACAATGCTCAATGGCCGCTATAGAAAAAATTTCTGCTTTTCTTCCTGAATTAATAGGTGGGTCTGCAGATTTAAGTGGTTCTAATAATACAAAAACAAATAATTCTAAAATTATTAATTCTAAAAATTTCAATGGAAATTATATTCATTACGGAGTTCGAGAACATGGTATGGCAGCGGTTATGAATGGTTTAGCACTTTATGGAGGTATAATACCTTATGGCGGAACATTTTTAATATTCTCAGATTATTGTAAACCCTCTATAAGACTCTCTGCTTTAATGGGTCTTAAGGTAATTTATGTTTTTTCACACGACTCGATTGGTCTTGGTGAAGATGGTCCTACTCACCAACCTATAGAACAACTAACTGGGTTAAGAGCAATTCCGAATTTAAATGTCTTCAGGCCAGCAGATATTAATGAAACATTTGAATGTTGGGAAATAGCTTTAAAAAGTTCAAATACCCCAAGTGCAATTGCTTTATCGAGACAAAAAGTTCCTTACGTTAATCCAAGCAATTCTAAAGAGAATAAATGTGAAAAAGGAGCCTATGTAGTTAATTTAACTTCGCATGAGAGCAATGTAACATTGGTTGCTTCAGGTACTGAGGTAGAACTAGCCTTAAAAGTTCAAGATAAACTTAAAGAAAACAATATCCACTCAAAAGTAGTTTCAATGCCATGTATGGAGCTTTTTGATAAACAACCTGAAGATTACCGGAAAGATATTTTAGAAGAAAACTCATTGATCATCACATTAGAAGCTGGAAGTGTAATGTCTTGGCAAAAATATATAAAAAATAAAGGTGCCAATTTAGGCATAAATAAATTTGGTGAAAGTGCTCCTTACAAAGAAGTTTACAAACATTTTAAATTATCAGAGGAAGATATAACAAATTTTATTCAAAAAAAATTGAGAGAGTAATAGAAGTCGATGGGCGAAATAAATTTCTTTCCTGATGATTTAGAAATCAAAGATCAAAAGATAATTCTTAGATTAGATTTAAATGTTCCAATAAAAGACAAAGTTATAAGAGATGATACAAGAATAATTTTATGTTTACCATTTATAAATAGACTAATTGAAAAAAAAGCAAAAATTATAATTATAAGTCATTTAGGTCGACCAAAAGGAATTAATGTCCCCGACCTGTCTTTAATACCTATCTACAAATATCTCAAAGATGCGCTTAAAACTAATGTTTATTTTTTTAGAGGAACTTTTGATGATCAAACTAAAAAAAAATTTTCTCACCTAAAAGGGGGTGAGGTAATATTAATTGAAAATATAAGATTTTTTAAAGAAGAAAACGAAGATAACCAAGATTTTTCGAAAAAGTTAGGTGAACTTGGGAACATTTATATTAATGATGCATTTTCGTGCTCTCATAGAAAACAAGCTTCTGTGCATAGTATAACAAAATTTGTAAAAAAAAGTTATGCTGGTCCGTTATTAAAAAAAGAAATAACGGCAATAAATCTTGTAATAAAAAATAAAAAGGAACCAGTCACTTGCATTATCGGAGGATCAAAAATTTCTACAAAGATTAATGTTATTTCTAGTCTTTTAAAAAAAGTAAACAATATAGTAATTGTTGGGGCAATGGCTAATAATTTCTTCTTTCATAAGAATTTAAAAGTTGGTAAATCTTTAATTGAAAAAAATTCAAAAGAGATAATAGCAAATATTTATAAAAAAGCAGAAGAACATAATTGTGAAATTTTAATACCTGAAGATTGCATGGTAGGAACAGACTTTAAAGGAACTGGTAAAAATAAAAATCTTGATGAGATTCTAGAAAATGAAATAATTTTAGATATTGGCTTCAATACAATCAAAAAAATTAAAAGAAAGATTGACGAGTCAAATACTGTTTTGTGGAATGGACCAGCTGGGTATTTTGAAAATAAGAACTTCTTAAAAGGCACGTTATCGATTGCAGAAAATATCTCTAAAAATACTATTGAAAAATCTTTAATATCTATTCTTGGAGGTGGAGATACTCTCGCAGCAATAAATAAAAGTAATGCCAAACTTACTTTCTCTCACTTATCAACAGCAGGAGGAGCATTTTTAGAGTACTTAGAAGGAAAAGACTTGCCTGGTATAAGTGTTTTAAAATAAATAATCGCTATGACATTAAATGAAATTGCTAAAAAAATGTGCACTAAAGGAAAAGGTATTCTTGCTGCAGATGAAAGCACTGGAACAATAGCTAAAAGATTTAAAAGTATAAATGTCGAAAATATAGAAAAAAATAGACTTAATTTTAGACAAACTCTTTTTAATTCAAGTGCTATGAAGGATTTTATTGGGGGAGTAATCTTATTTGATGAAACAATAAGACAAAAAACTACCTTAGGTCCATCAATTCCAGAATTAATTTCTAAACATGGAGCTTTACCAGGAATAAAAGTTGATAAAGGTGCTAAACCTCTTGCCGGATCTAGTGATGAAACTGTAACAGAGGGTTTAGATGGATTACGCGAAAGATTAAAAGAGTATTATGACTTAGGTGCAAGATTTACTAAATGGAGAGCTGTCTATAAAATTTCAGATAAATTTCCATCTGCCCAATCTATTAAGTCTAATGCTCACACATTAGCAAGATACGCTGCTTTAGTTCAAGAAGCTAAAATGGTGCCGATAGTCGAACCAGAAGTTTTGATGGATGGTTCACACAATATTGATAAATGCTATCAAGTTACAACAAATGTACTTAATGAATGTTATAATGAGCTAGAAATACATAAAGTTGATTTGAAAGGAACTGTTCTTAAACCTAATATGATTATACCTGGCTTGGAGTGCAAAGATAAATCTAATTCTGAAGAAATTGCAAAAAAAACTTTAGATTGTTTAAAAAAAAATGTTCCATCTGAAGTACCAGGCATAGCTTTTTTATCTGGCGGGCAGTCAGAAATAGAGTCTAGTAAAAATCTTAATGAAATAAACAAAATAAATGATAGTAATTTTTTAATTACTTTCTCTTATGGAAGAGGCTTGCAAGCAAGTGCATTAAAGGAATTTGGAAAAAATCAAGAAAATACAGAAAATATTCAAAAAGCCTTTAACCATAGAGCTAAAATGAATGGTCTGTCATCTAAAGGGGAGTGGTCTGAAGAATTAGAGAAAGAATTTGCGGCCTAAAACATTTGAAGAAATTAGTATATTTAATTTCACCTAATAAAATTGATGATAATTTTTTCGCTTGTTTAGATAAAGTATTGTCGTTTAAGAATGTGAAGTTTTTTCAATTAAGATTAAAAAATTTGAGCCAAAAAAAACTTCTAAATTTTTCTAAAAGAATTATTAAGATTACCACTAAGCATAAGGTTAAGTTTATCATTAATGACAATTTTATTTTAGCTTCTAAAATTAAAGTTGATGGCTGTCATATGGGTCAACTTGATGGTTCTTTTAAAGTTGCAAGAAAAAAACTTAAAGGAAAGATATTGGGAATTACATGTCATAATTCTAAAATCCTTGCAAATAATGCTATTGATAATAAAGCAGATTATATTGCTTTTGGATCATTTTTTAAGTCAAGACTTAAACCAAGTGCTAAAAAAGCAAATTTAAATATTTTAAAATGGGCAAAAAAAAATATAAAAAAACCAATTGTAGTTATTGGTGGTATTAATAATATCAATTACAGAAAATTGATTGTCGCTGGTGCAAAATATATTGCATTATCAAGTTTTATTTGGGATAACCCAAAATTAAAACCTGAACAAGCGATTAAAAAATTTAAATGAAAATTACTGCTAACGAAATAAAACCTGGAATGATAATAGAACATAAGAACGACTATTGGAATGTTCTAAAAACCCAACATGTTAAACCGGGTAAAGGCGGAGCTTTTAATCAAGTAGAATTAAAAAGTGTTGTTAAGGGAACAAAATTGAACGAGAGATTTAGATCAAGTGAAACTGTAGAAAAAGCGGAAGTTGATGAAAAAAAATTTAATTTTTTATACATAGATGGTGATAATTGCCATTTTATGGATAACTCAAATTTTGAACAAGTAGAAATACCTAAAACAATTACTGGAGAACAGTTTAAACTGTTAAAAGAAAATTTAGAAGTCACTATTTCATTTATGGAAGAAAAACCGATATCTATGGAGTTGCCAAATAACATTGAGTGTACAATTGCAACAACTGATGCTGCAATAAAAAATCAAACTGCTTCTTCCTCTTACAAGCCTGCAATACTTGACTGTGGAATAAAAATTAATGTTCCACCATTCATTGAAAGTGGAGAAAAAATTATAATTGATACTCGAACATTAGAATACGTAAAAAGAGTAAATTGATGAGATTAAATTCACCGAAAATTAATTTAATAATTAAAGCATGTCAAAAAGCATCAAAAGCATTAATAAGAGATTTTGGAGAAATAGAAAATTTACAAGTCTCGACTAAAGCTCCAGGTGATTTTGTAACTTCTGCAGATAAAAGAACTGAAAAAATTATTATTGATGAACTTCAAAAAGCTCATCCTGATTATGGTATAATTACAGAGGAAGCTGGACACATAAATAAATCCAATACTCAAAACAGATGGATTATAGATCCAATTGATGGAACTATAAATTTTTTAAATGGTATTCCTCAATTTGCTATTTCAATTGCTTTTGAAGAAAACAATGAGGTTATATGTGGAGTAATTTTTAACCCCATTACAAATGAGATGTTTTTAGCAGAGAAAGGAAACGGGGCTTTTTTAAATAACTCTAGGATTAGAGTATCAAATAAAAAGAAGATGTCTGACTCTCTAATTGTAACTGGTGGTCCAAAATATGTAAGTAATATTAAAGATAAGATTTTTTCAGAATATATAAATGTTTCGAAAAAAGTTTCTAATGTAAGAAAATTTGGAAGTGCTGCTCTTGATATGGCTTATGTTGCTTGTGGTAGATTTGATGGATATTGGCAGAGAGAATTAAATTATTGGGATATAGCTGCTGGTATTATTTTAATTAAAGAGGCTGGGGGATTTGTTAATTTTTTTGACGAAGATAAAATCAACAGCGTAAAGAAGAATATTATTGCATCAAATTCAGATATTCATGAGGAATTTGCAAGATTAATAAATAAAAAAGATATTGAGTAAAAACAATTATTAATATAAAACTCCGCTGATGAAAAAAAACATACATCCTAAATATCATAAAATAAAAGTTGTAATGACTGATGGCTCTGAGTTTGAGACAAGGTCTACTTGGGGTAAAGAAAATGATGTACTCAAGTTAGATATTGATCCTAAATCTCACTATGCTTGGACAGGCGGAACACAAAAAATTTTAGATAAAGGAAGAGTAAGCAAATATAACAAAAAATTTAGTAATCTAAGAACAAAAAAATAAACTATGACTGAAACACCATTTATGCCAAAAGCTACTGCTGTTTGGTTAGTAGAAAATACCACTCTAACTTTTAAACAAATCGCAGAATTTTGCAATTTGCATGAATTAGAAATTAAAGGTATTGCAGACGGAGACGTTGCTAAAGGCATAAAAGCTTATAATCCAATTTTAGCAGGACAGCTTTCTCGTGAAGAAATAGAGACTTGTTCTAAGGATCCAACAAAAAAATTAAAGTTGTTAAAAAAATTAGATAAAGTAGAGGTCAAAGAAAGAAAAAAACCTAAATATACTCCATTATCAAAAAGACAAGATAGACCCGATGCTATTTTGTGGTTATGTAAAAATGCTCCTGAGTTAACAGACGGTCAAATATCTAAACTCGTTGGTAGCACTAAAGGAACTGTTTCTCTAATAAGAAAAAGAAGCTATTGGAATTTTTCAAATTTAAAAGCCCGAGATCCAGTAATATTAGCTTTATGTTCACAAGAATCTTTTCAAAAAAGTTTAGAAAAAGCTAAGAGACGAGTTGAAAGAGAGAAAAAAGCTAAAATTAGAGAGGAAAAAAAAGCGCAAGCAGCTCTATAGACAAAAGAAGAACCAAATGATAACAACCATGAAAATTAACCGGAGGTTTTTATTAAAATAGATGTCAAAGATAACAATGTAGAACAGGCTATAAGAGTTCTTAAAAGAAAACTTCAAAAAGAAGGTTTTTTTAAAGTAATGAAAATGAAAAGTACTTATGAAAAACCATCAGAGAAGAAAAAAAGAGTTCAGACAGAAAACATTAAAAGAATTAAAAAACTCCAAAAACTAAAAAATAGATATTAACTTATTAAATCAAATGAGAGGATTAACAATGCCATCTGGTAAAGTAAAATGGTTTAACGCCAAAAAAGGTTATGGATTTATAACTGACGATAAAACTAAAAAAGATATATTTCTACATGTTTCGGCTCTTGAAAATTCAAAATTAAGAATATTAAGAGAAGAACAAACAATTTCTTACGATATCAAGGAAGAAAAGGATAAGCTTCAAGCTATTAATATTAAAAAAAAATAATTTAACGCGGGGTGGAGCAGTCTGGTAGCTCGTCAGGCTCATAACCTGAAGGTCGTAGGTTCAAATCCTACCCCCGCAACCAAAATGACAGATACAATCAGAAATATAACTATCATAGCTCATGTAGATCACGGAAAAACAACATTGATTGATAGTTTGATGAAACAAAGCGGTACATTCAGAGAAAATGAAAATGTTGAAGAGCGGATATTAGACTCTGGTGAATTAGAGAAAGAGAGGGGTATAACAATTTTAGCAAAGCCTACATCTATAAATTGGAAAAATTCAAGAATTAATATTATCGATACTCCTGGTCATAGAGACTTTGCTGCTGAAGTAGAAAGAGTTTTGCATATGGCTGATGGAGCGTTATTATTAATTGACTCTTCGGAAGGTGTAATGCCTCAAACAAAATTTGTATTGGCTAAAGCCCTTAAACAAGGTTTAAAACCAATAGTGGTTATAAATAAATTGGATAAATCCGATCAAAGAGCTAATGAAGTTTTAGACGAAACTTTTGATCTTTTTGTAAGTTTAGATGCTAGTGAAGAACAATTAGATTTTCCAGTATTGTATGCTAGTGGAAGATCAGGTTGGGCCATTAATGATATTAATGCTCCTAGGGAGAATTTAACTCCGTTACTTGATTTAATAATGAATCATGTCTCTCCAACTAATTTAGACAAGAATAAGCCTTTTGCCATGTTATCTACTCTACTTTATGCCGACAGTTTTTTAGGTAGAAGTTTAGTTGGAAAAATTGCCCAGGGAACTGCAAAAGCAAATCAACAAATTAAAGCGATAAATCTTGATGGTGAAAAAGTTGATGAAGGAAGATTAACAAAAATATTTAGATATGAAGGTACTAAAAAAGTACCAATTCAAACAGGTGAAGCTGGAGATATAGTTATAATTGCAGGTTTAGAAAAAGCAAACGTAGCAGATACAATTTGTGATTTAGAGTTAAATAAACCAATTAGTGCAACACCGATTGATCCTCCAACAATGTCGATTACAATAACAGTTAATAGCTCTCCTTTAGCTGGAACGGAAGGAAAGAAATTGACTAGCACTCAGATTCGGGAACGGCTAATTCTTGAAGCTGAAAATAATGTTGGGATAACTTTTGAGGAAAATTCTAACAAAGACTCATTTGTAATAAGTGGTCGTGGAGAGTTAATGTTAGAAATTCTTTTGACCCAAATGAGGCGTGAAGGATTTGAGATGACTGTTAGTCCTCCAAAAGTATTAATTAAAGAGGATAATGATGGAAAAAAACAAGAACCATTTGAGGAGATCACTATGGATTTAGATGAAGAATACTCATCAAAAATCATTGACTCAATGAACAGAAGGAAAGGTAAACTTGTTGATCTTAAAGATACAGGCAAGAATAAGAAAAGACTAATTTTTAATGCACCAACTAGAGGCTTAATGGGTTACACAAGTAGATTTTTGACTTTAACTAAAGGGACTGGAGTTATAAATAGAATCTTTCATTCATATGGAGATTACACTGGTGAAATGGAAGGGAGAAGAAATGGCGCTCTTATATCTATGGAAACAGGTAAGGCAGTCGCGTTTGCAATTTTTAATTTACAAGCTAGAGGAGAAATGCTCGTTACTCATAATGACCCTGTTTATGGAGGAATGATTGTGGGTATTTCATCAAAAGCTGGAGATCTTGAAATTAATGTAATGAAAGGAAAGAAATTAACAAATATGAGAACACAAAATACTGATGAAAATGTTGTTTTAACACCGGTTAGAAAAATGGCTATTGCTGAACAATTAAGTTTATTAAATACCGATGAAGCATTGGAGATAACACCTAAATCCTGCCGATTAAGAAAGTTGATTTTAGATCCTCACGAAAGAAAAAGGCTATCTAGAGCTAAATCTAAAGCTTCTTAAAGACTAAATTTCGTCTTTTTACTATCAGTTAAAAAACTTGATTGTTTTATAGTCAGCTATATCGCAGAATATCTTTGTTTTAATTAATCTAAATTTTTAACAATATCCTCTGTCATTTTTTTTGCATCTGCAAACAACATTAAAGTATTATCTTTATAAAATAATTCATTATCTATTCCAGCATATCCAGGGGACAAACTTCTTTTGACAAATAAAACAGATTTACATTTTTCAACATCAAGCACTGGCATTCCAAATATTGGGCTCTTTGGATCTGTTTTAGCTACGGGATTTGTCACATCATTTGCTCCAATCACAAATGCAACGTCAGAGTTTGCAAAATCATTATTTATATCCTCTAACTCAAACACTTCATCATATGGAACATTAGCCTCTGCCAATAGAACGTTCATATGTCCAGGCATCCTACCAGCGACGGGGTGTATGGCGTATGTAACTTTAATATCGTTCTTTTTTAATTTGTCTACCATCTCTCTTAAAGCATGTTGGGCTTGTGCAACCGCCATTCCATAACCTGGAACTATAATCACTGACGAAGCATTTTTCATTAAAAAAGCTGCATCTTCAGCGTTACCACTCTTTACTGGTTTTTGATCTTTCTTTTCTTTTGTAGTATTAGATGAACTGTCTGCACCAAAACCTCCAAGTATTACACTTACAAAGGATCTATTCATGGCTTTACACATTATGTATGATAGTATTGCTCCTGAAGAACCCACTAGTGCTCCTGTAATAATTAAAGCAGTATTTTCTAATGTAAAACCTATCCCAGCAGCAGCCCAACCTGAGTATGAGTTTAACATTGAAATTACTACAGGCATATCTGCGCCACCTATAGGTATAATTAGTAAAACACCCACTAGAAAAGAAATTATTATTACAGTCCAAAAAATATTTGCTGACTGGCTCATACACAAATAATAAATTAGTACAAAAATTCCTATTCCTAGTGTCAAATTTAAAAAATGTTGACCACCAAAAGTTATTGGAGAGCCAGACATTATTCCTCTTAATTTTAAAAAAGCTATTATAGATCCTGAAAAGGTAATTGCTCCTACTGCAGCACCAATAGACATTTCTATTAAACTTGCTAGTTTAATTCCGCCAACTACTCCTAACTTGAAAGCTTCAGGATTTTGGAAAGCTGCTATAGCAACAAAAACTGCAGCTAATCCGACTAAACTATGAAAACCTGCAACCAACTCTGGCATTGCAGTCATTGGGATTCTAAAGGCTATAAAAGCTCCAATAGCTCCGCCTACTAATAAAAAAATTACGACATAAACTATTGAATTAGAAAAATTTCCAACTGATAAAAATGTTACTACAATTGCAATTATCATACCTGCAATCCCGAAATAATTTCCTTGTCTGGATGTATCCGGGGAAGACAATCCTCTTAATGCAAGAATAAATAATATTCCTGAGATTAAATAAAAAATTGCTGATAAATTTGAGGATATCATTTCTTTTTATCTTTTTTTTTTTTATACATTTGAAGCATTCTTTGAGTTACTAAAAATCCACCAAAAATATTTATTGCGGCTAATACAATAGCTAAAAATCCAAAAATACTTGATATATCAAAAATACTCTCTGTTGATCCAGCTAATGCAGCTATTATAGCACCCACAATTATGACAGATGAAATTGCATTGGTTACTGACATTAAAGGTGTATGTAGAGATGGTGTAACACTCCAAACAACATAATAGCCGATAAAGATTGATAAAATAAATATACTTAATCTAAATATAAACGGATCTATTTCCATAATTAAACTTCCCCTATTAATGATTTTGTAATTATCTCATCCTCTAAATTAATATTAAAATCTTTTTTTTCTCTACTATATAAATTTCTTAAGAAGCTAAACAAGTTTTTAGCGTATAAACTAGATGCAGTAAGTGGTAAGCTATTCATTAAACTTTTCACACCGATTACTTTTATTCCCTGAATAGTATTTATTTTTCCAGCTTCCGAATATGCAGAGTTACCTCCTTGTTCTGCTGCCATGTCGTAAACTATAGATCCAGGTTTCATTAATTTCACTAAATCCTCGGTTAATATTCTTGGTGCCGGTTTACCTGGAATTAGTGCAGTGCAAATGACTATATCATTTTTTTTAAGTGCTTCCTTCATCATTTCAGCTTGTTTTTTTTTATAATCCTCTGTGGTTTCTTTTGCATATCCTCCGGTTGTTTCCATATCCTCTGCTTGATCAACGGTCAAAAATTTTCCGCCCAAGCTTTCAACTTGTTCTTTTGATGCTGCTCTAACATCAGTTGCTGAAACTATCGCACCTAATCTTTTTGCAGTCGCAACTGCTTGTAAACCTGCCACCCCAGCTCCGATGACCAAGACTTTAGCAGCTGGTACGGTTCCAGCAGCTGTCATCATCATAGGGACAGCTTTTTCAAATTCAGCAACACAATCTATTACCGCTCTGTATCCAGCTAAATTTGATTGAGAGGATAATACATCCATGGACTGAGCTCGTGTGATACGAGGTAATAATTCAAGTGAAAAAATTTTTATTTTTTTTTTAACAATTTTATCTATTTGATCTTTATTTTTTGACGGGTTGAGCATTCCAATTAAAATTGTTTTCTCTTTTAATAAACTGATTTCATTTTCAGAAGGGCAATTTACTTTAATAATCAAATTACTTGAGTTTAAAACTTCACTTGAGGAATCTTTGATTTCTACTCCAGTTTTTTTATATTCGTTATCGTCGATACCTAAATGAGTAGCGTAATTTTTTTCAATACACACTTTCAATCCTAAATTAATTATGTTTTTTGCTGTCTCAGGAGTGATAGAAACTCTTTTCTCTGAAATTATGTCTTCTTTTATTGAACCAACAATCATAAATGTTATTTTTCTTTTAAATTTTCTCTAAAGTGAGTTAATTATATTTATCGTAATTGAATGTAAATTTAAAGTTTTCCTTCTTGTCTCATTTTATCTCTAATTTTAGAAGCTGAAATTTTTTGAGTATTTGCGTCTAAAACTATTTCTTCAATCTTATAACCAACTCCTCTTCCGTAACAAATATTTGTTAAATTAGGAACTAAAGTAATTTTTACTCTTTTTTTAAAATCAACTAAAGCACTCTCAATATTTTTTTT
The DNA here is from genome assembly GCA_902557775.1 of uncultured Pelagibacteraceae bacterium. Lineage (GTDB taxonomy): Bacteria > Pseudomonadota > Alphaproteobacteria > Pelagibacterales > Pelagibacteraceae > Pelagilacustribacter. Next base: position 21,483 of record CACEBD010000006.1, on the reverse strand, counting down.
TACAGAATCAAAATCAAAAGGATTATCTCCCACTCCTTGAACATCTCTAACCATAATATTTACTTGACCAGTTTTTTTTATTATTTCTTCAAATAATTTTTGATGTCCAATGTGCCATGGTTGCCACCTGCCAAGCATCTGTGCTGTGGGTTTTTTGTTGTCCCATTGATATTCTTGAATTTTATCTGAAATCTTCATTGCCCAAATTTCTCCATTTTTTTCTTTAATTCTAAAATCATATTTTTCTGGAGGTACAAACATTTTATTTGTATCTTTAAATCTACCTTCGGAAATTGTATCCATCCAAATAGTTATATCTGCTTGAAAATCATCTCTTGTTTTTGGAGTGGGGCAAACAAAGTCTGCTATTACATGTTTTCCAGAGACTATAGATTTTTCAGCTAAATTTTTCATTCTGTTAGCTTGTCTTTGTCTCCCTTCTGGACTGAAATCCCAATCATCAGCTTCTTTCCTAACTTTATCAGCATTTAGCCAGTTAGCGTCTAATAAAGGAGCAAGTCTTTCTGCTAAATAAGTCTTTCCTGCTCCTGGTAAACCCATTATTAAAATTTTTTTTTTCATTTTAGAATATTTTTTGTTTTAATTTAAGTTTTGATACACTTTTATTTATATTAATCAACTTAATATTAATAGAAGTAGACCTATAATAAAGTTATTGCAAGTATTACTAATATTAAGACAACGGCTAGAGTTCCCCAAAGAACAAACTTTGTAAAACCGTTATAAGTTTTTTTGAAATCTTCCTCGCTCATTTTAACCTTGGCGAGCTTTAAACTTTGGATTTTTTTTATTTATTACGTAAAGCTTCCCTCTACGCTTAACTAGCTTTGAGTTAAGGTCTCTTTTTTTTAATGATTTTAATGAGCTAGCTATTTTCATAATTTTAAAAGCCTGGCAACGTCCTACTCTTCCACGTCTTAAGACAAAGTACCATCGGCGCTGAAGGACTTAACTTCCGAGTTCGGGATGGGATCGGGTGTGGCCCCTTCGCAATAATTACCAGGCAAAGTTTTATAATCTTTTTGAATTAATAAGTAAACAGTTGATTGATCGCATTTTACTTATATTTGGTGGGCATGATAAGAATTGAACTTATGACCTCTTCGATGTCAACGAAGCGTTCTACCACTGAACTACATGCCCAAAAATATTAAATTTATAAATTTAATATTTTTTTTTCCCAATTCAAAGAAGATTCTAAAATAATATCCAAATTATTCCTTTTAGGACTCCAATTAAACTCTTTTAAAAGTTTATCTACATTTGCAACTGCAATCTCAGCATCTCCATCTCTTCTTTTGCCGATTTTATAATTAATTTCTTTTTTTATTATTTTTTCAAAAGCATTCACTATCTCTAGAACGGAAAAACCTTTGCCATAACCGCAATTATAAACTTCATAAAAATTTTTATTTTGCTTTATAAGTTTTTCTGCTGCTAGATAATGTAAATCAACCAAGTCAGAAACATGAATAAAGTCTCTTACTGCGGAACCGTCTTTTGTATTATAATCTAGACCATTTACAATAAATTTTTTTCTTTTACCTAAAATAAATTCACAAAGAGCCTTGATTAAATTTTCTGGGTTTGAAATTAACCCACATCTCATCTGATCGTCTGCCCCTGTAACGTTAAAATATCTCAAAGTAACTATTGATAAATTATTTTCTAGAGAAATTTTCTCTAAATATTGCTCCACTTTCCATTTACTATCAGAGTAAGCATTGAGCGGATTTTTTTTACAGTTCTCAAAAAGATTAATATCATTTGAATTTCCATAAACAGCGCATGTTGATGAAAAAATAAATTTATTTATGCCATTTCTTATACAAAAATTAAAAAATTTTTTCGATTTTTCAAAATTATTTTCATAATATTTTTTTGGATCTCTAACTGACTCTGCTACTTTAGTATAAGCGGCTAAGTGAATAACAATGTCAAATTTTTTTTTTTGTAATAATTTTAAAATTTTTTTTTCGTCAGAAATATCCGCAACTAATATATCTATATTTTTGGGTATTAAAGACTGACTTCCAAATTCTAAATTATCAATAATAGAGATATCACATTTTTTACCTAAAAATTCCCATACTAAATGGCTACCAATATATCCTGCGCCGCCTGTGACTAAAACTTTCATCTTTTTTTTCTTTCTAAGAGAGTTCTTACTAATTTAAATTTGAAAAATATTAAAGGATTTTTAAAAATTATGGAAAAAATTTTAATAATTGATTGTAAAAAATCAGTTTTAAGTTGTTTAATTGAAAGTTTCAAATAGTTAGTTTCAATTATAGACTTAATTCTTTTAAAATCTTTATTTGAAAGTTTATCATGTTTTAAATTAGTTTCTAAAATTTTTATATTTTCTTTTATTCTGATGAAATTATATTTTTCAGATTTAGTCATACTATCTGATGGTTGAGTTATATTTGTTAAATTCTCTTTTACTAAGTATAACTCATTATTTTTTATCAGTTTCACAGTTAAATCAAAATCTTGAGAATATTCATATAGTTCAGAATACCATCCACAATTAATGGCCAAATCTTTTCTATACATTACAGAGGAGTGAGGAAATATATTAACTAATAATAATCTTCTTTTAATTTCTTCATTTGTTAATTCACTTTCAAATTTTTCAACCAAATTTAAACTTTCATCATAAAAATTAGCCCATGTAGCACATATCGCAACTTTTTTATTCATTTTGAAAACTTCGACTTGCTTATATATTTTTTGATTATTATAAAAATCATCGGCATCAAGAATTGAAACTAAGGACCCATTTATTTTCTTTATTGCATTAATTCTACTAGGGCCTAAACCTTCATTTGTATTTTGCGAAAAAATTTTAATTCTTTTGTCGTTAAATTTATTCTTTAAAATTTTAATTGTATCATCTGTTGATCCATCATCCCATATAATTAGTTCCCAATTTTGATATGTTTGATTTATTACGCTAGATACAGCTCGAACTATAAAATTAGAAGAATTATAACAATTAATTAAAATAGAAACTAAAGGACTATTTTCCATAGATAAATTAGATATGATTAATTCGGTTTAATGAAATTTTAATTGGGTGAATACTCTGATTTACCAATAATTAAATCAACTAGTGATAAGAGTAGAATTTGATGAACATTTTCAATGTGATTATAAGCGGCACTATTTACGTGAAAACTAATATCGCCAAGTTTTTTTAATTCATTGTTTTCGTTGTTTCCAGTAAATGTAATAATAGATTTTATTTTATTTTTTCTTGCAAATTTTGCAGCGTTTATCATATTTCTTGATGAACCACTTGCAGAAATAAGTATTAATATATCATCTGGATCTGAATAAAACTCAATTGATTTTTCTACCCATTTTTCATATCCAAAATCATTCGAAAAACAAGTTAACAAGTCAGATTCATTAAAATTCATACACCGCACCCTAGCATTTTTTGTTACATCAACACTAAAATGACTCGCAATAGCAGCACTTCCTCCGTTACCAAAAATTAATGTTTTCTTTTTTTTCTTATTAGCTTCAATCATTAATTCACTTACTAAGATTAAATTTTTTATATCATTATCAGAAAATTTGAGTAAGTTTTCGAGATTTTGAAAATATGTTTTAAGAAAGTTTTTTTTATCCATTTTAAATAATTTGAATTTGATTTATCTCATTAATTTTTTTTGCATCTATAGGCGCCCAATAATCTGCATATTTTGTTTTAACCTCAATATCAATTTTTGTTGGTTTTACGAATACTTTATTTGTATCACTAAACCTGCTACTTTCAATTGTATTTACCCATACAGTAAAATTTGGATTAAACAATTTTCTTAATTCTGGTGTAGAGCATATAAAATCTGCTACTACGTTATTTCCCATTCTGAGAAAATTATCAGTAAGATCTCTCATTCTTTCAGCCTGCCTGATTCTTCCTGCATTAGAAAAATCCCAATCATTATGTTTTTTTCTAATTATCAAATTCTATATCTTTTATATCTCCTGGTATATTATTATAAAAATAACTAGAAATTTTATTATCAAATAATTTATACCACTCGCCCACTGCACCTTTTCTAAAAGTACTCTTAGATCTTCCGTAATTTTTTAATCCTTGAGAAAGATTATTGGTATTTCTATTATTCTTTATATTATCGTAAATTTTTTCGGCAGAAAAATTTTTGTTATCAGTATATTCCAAAATTTTATTAATATATTTTATTGGTTCCTTTTTATATTCTTCAAACCAAAGTATTAAATAATTCTTTTTCTTTCCTTCTAAAATCCAATTTTTTATCCAAAAATAATAGTATGTTAATGAATTCTCTGAGCTAGATGGGGGTTTTTCTTTTAAAGATATTAAGAAACCATCAGAAAAATTTAAATTTTTTAATTTGTTATGAAGCCAATGATTTTGATCTGATTTAATATGATAATATCTGCTAATTAACATGTCTCTTAAATCTCTAACTGAAATAATTATTTTTGCATTTTTCTTAATTGCAATATCCTCATATTTTTTTGAAAAGTGAGTATGTGTTTTTAAAAATGTGTATTTGTTTTCAGGAATATTAGTAAACATTTTATCTGAAATACCATGTCCATGATCTAAATTTCTTGTGTCATATATTCTTAAAATTGATGAGTTAAATCTTACGTAAGGTAAATAATCAAAGATATTTTCAATTAAAGTTGTTCCTGACTTTGGTAATCCTGCGCACCAAACGAATCTGTATTTAGAAATTGTATTTTTAAAAAAAATATCTTTTTTTAAATCTTTTGCAAACCAATTAGTAGTTTTAAAGGGGTAAAAAATAAATGATTTAAGATGTTTTGCAAGGTGCAATAAAAATTTCATTATTTAACTGTAAATAAATAATCTTTTTTTAATAAATTTTGGCATAAAAAGTTTTAAAAAGATAATTTAATTTTCAATATTATGACAATTCATAATAATACTAACTAGATCAGATTTCATTATTTTCTTTATAAAAATTCATAGTTTTTCTTAATCCATTTTTAAATTTAACCTTAGGTTTCCACTTAAGATTTTTTTTAATTTTATCTATATTTGCATATATTATTTTTGATTCATCTTTTCGTAATTTAATTTTTCCATAAAGTGGTTTGCCTCCTTTAAAAAAATTGGAAATTGTAGATATTACTTTTTTTACTTGGTAAGCTCTACCAGATCCTAAATTAAATATTTGCCCCTCTTGGTTTCTAATCTTAATACTTTTAATTATTGCATTTATAATATCATCAATATAAACAAAATCTCTAAATTGATTGCCGTCTGAACACTTGAAATCTTGATTATTTTTACAAGCATTAATTACTATTGGTATTAATCTATTATTATCCTGATTAGGTCCATAAGCTTGGTATAATCTAAAAATCGTTACTGGGAATCTTTTTAATTTATGTTGTTTAATTAAATAACGTGTAGATGCTAATTTTGCCCTTCCGTAAAAAGATTTTACCACGCATTTAGCTGTTTCTTTTTGAGGTTTGGTGAGGCCTCCATATTCAGCACTACTGCCCATTTGAATAAATTTTTTTATCGGTTTATTTTGACGAATAAAAAATTCTACTAAATTTTTGACTGATTTGTAATGACTGTTAAATGTAATTTCCTTATTTTTGTGATTTACATGTCCGCTTAGATTAACAACATAATCATAGTTGTTTCTTATTTTTTTATAAATATTTTTTTTATTAATAAGACTACAAGTTACATAAATTACTTTTTTGATTTTTCTTGTTTTTCTCGGCTTTTTTGATGAAATACTCGTTACTCTCCAACCCATTTTAATACATTTTTTAGATAAATGATGACCAATAAATCCTGTGCCCCCTGCTATCAAGATACTTTTTTTCATTACAAATACTTTTTTGACTTGTAAATTTTTTCTAGATTAATTTTGTCTCTTTTAGTGTCCATGCATTGCCAAAATCCCCCATGTTTAAAAGTAGATAACTGCTTAACCTTTGAAACACCGTCACCATAAGTCATTAAAAAAGTATTATTTTCTAAAATCTTTTTTAATCTTAGTAGCCTGCCCCCTGTCATAGTGTTTTTTCCTGTATCTATTAAGGCAACTTTCCAATTAAAATTTTTTTTTATATACATTTAGAAAGTTTGAATTGTCCATTTTAAATTTCTGAAGGATATTGAGCCATATCTAAAAGTTTTTTATTTAATAGCTTTAATCTTTTAAAATAATAATAAATACATAGTGCTAAATTTTTTATATTTAATTTTTTTAAACTTTGTAAAAATATGATCTGATCAACCTTAAAGGGTAAATATTTTTTCATTCTAAAAAATTGTTTGTTAGTTTTAAACGTATAATTATATGATTTTATAAAATTTTCTAAGAAATACTCTATAGTTTCAATATCACTTTTAAAAAATAAACTGTAATCAATTTTATTCTCAAATTTTTTATTTATACCGTTGAGATAATTTTTACTCACTTGATCTCCCCACCACAGCTTTCCTTGAAAAGTTGATGAGTTTAAGGTTTTAATATAATTAATTTTATATATCTTGCAAAATTTTTGCATTACATCGGAGTTGTTTTTATGTAAACGTTCTAGTTTAATAACATTAATATTTTTATTTAGTCTACTAAGATTAATTATATGACTAAAGTTTCTTTCAATATGATAATAATATTGCCATGGATTAATAAGTTTTTTATTAAATGTAGCTAAATTTTTAACATATGAAGAATGGGAAGCTATGGGATCTCTTATTGTGCAAATTATATCAAAATCTAGCTCTACAATACTTTGTATTCTAAAAAAATGATGAATTTGTAGAATAAGAATTTTTTTATCTTGAATATTTTCCCCTGCTGCAAAAGAGTAAGCTAAATGTAAATTTAAAATTATATTTTTTTTTTCAAAGTTTTTATTTTTAAATAAATCTATAAACTTGTTCTTAAATTTGTATTCATCTATAATATAAAATTCATTTTTTTTTGGCCCTAAATTATTATGTCTTTCTATTATGTTCAATCTTGAGTCAAAGTACTCTTTATATTCTTTGATAAAAAGATCAGCTATTTGATTACTAGTAAAATTTTTATTTATCTTTTTTAAAAAATCATCAACATAAAATTTTCCTGGTAACTGTGATATTTGAGGGTGATTGTCTAACAAGCTCTGAAAAAGATCAATGCCCCCTCTTGTCATTCCAGCTAATAAAACAATTATTTTCATTAAGTTATAATTTAATTTGAAAAAATATTTTTTTAAGTAAATCTTTTGACAATAATTCTAACGATTTATCAAAATTATTTCGTAAAATTATATTATATCTTTTTGGAAATTCAGGTTTTATAGTAAGGCCAACGATATTTTTATTTTTTTTATAAATTTTTTTTTTATTTTTTTTTAAAATTTTTTTAATGTTTGTTTTAATAAAAATCTCGACAAAATTATCAATATTTCTTTTTCCCCATATCTTCGGTTTATCAATAAGTCCAACTACAGCAAATATTAAGTTAATTTTTTGATTTGTTATAAATTTTGAAAATTTTAAAAATTTTTGCATATTGGTTAATCTTGAATGATAGTCGTATTTATTAAGATTAAAAATCTTTCTCAAATTATCGCCACTAATAACGATAGTCGGTCCATACTTTTTTGATATATCTTTTTTGATTTTTTTAGCTAAAGATGTTTTTCCTGATCCAGAAAGACCTGTAATCCAAAATAAAATACCTTTTTTTCTATTAATTTTCATTTTTTTTTAATAAAATATTTTTTATATCATTTTGATTTAAATCTATTGGATTATTTTTTAGTCTTTGAATATTAACCCCCGATAATATTTTTGAATAATCTCTTTTAATAGAAATACCTAATTTTTTAAAATTATTTTCTAAGCCAGTATTAGATTTGATTTTTTTCAAAAAAGTGTTCATTTGATTAATATTAGATACTTTTGCTAGATCAAAAATTAATTTGAACCTTTTTTGAAGATCAAAAGTTGAAACAGATTTTTTGTGATTATCATAATTAAATTTTAAGAATTCATTAAGTGTTAAAGAAACCGCTTGACCATGTGGAATGTCAAAATATGCTGTAAAAGGATATGATAAAGCATGTGGTGCTGTTGTTTTGGAAATGTTAATTGCCTTGCCTGATAAATTTGCTGCAATACTCATTCTCATAGAATTATTATAGTTTGGTTTGTTTACAAAATTTTCAAAATTTTCTAATGACAATCTTAATGATTTTTGTGCATACATCACGCTACTCTTATTCGATTTAATAGATATTAATGACTCAATGGCTTGAGAAATTGCATCAAATCCTGCTGAAGATTTTATAGTTTTAGCAGAATCAACTATAAGTTCAGGAATTAAAAAATGATAATCAGGTTTAACTTCTCTGCCTTCAACAGAATATTTTTTTTTATTTATATAAATGACAGCATTCTCAGTAACCTCAGCGCCTGAACCAGCTGTAGTTGGTATAGCAGCTAATTTAAAACATTTTTTAGCTTTATAACCTTCAATAATATTTGTTTTAAGATTTTTTGAGTCGATGTTAAGTTTTGCTATTTTTGCATAGTCTATGACCGAACCTCCTCCTATAGCTAAAATTAAATCGGGATTAAATTTATTGATTAAATCAATAATTATTTTTAATTCTTTAATTTCAGGGTAAGGTGAAAGTTTAAAATAATTGTATATTTTTTTAAATCTTAATATAGGAGAGATTTTTTTTTCTGCTCCTGATTTAAAATAAGATTTTTTACCTGTTATTAAAAATATTTTTTCAAATTTTTTTTGATCAATAAATTTTTTTAAATCATCAAAATTTTTAAAATTATAATTATCCATCTTGAAATAATCTTTTAATATTCTTTAAATTTTTTGGTCTAGTTAAATTTTGCATACTTTTATTTTTGATTTTTATCTCAAAAAAACTTGGCCCACTTGATTTAAAAAATTTACTTAGTTTGATGTTAAAATTTTTTATTGACTGAGACATAAAGTACTTTTTAAATTTAAATGCTTTTGAAATCTTATGAAAATCTATTTTTGAAGCTAATGTTTTTTGACCGCCTACTGATTCATGTGAGCTATTATTTAGTAATATGTATTTTAAATTTTTTTTTCCATAATTACTCATCGTAACTAAGGCACCTAAATGCATAAGTGCTGCACCATCTCCATCTAAACAAATTGATGTTTTTTTTTTAAAAATTGAATTTCCTAAAGTTACCATTGATGAATGGCCCATTGCACCAACCATATAAAAGTCTTTTCCTTTTTTAAAACCTTTTTCCAATCTTAATTGATGAATCTCTCTTGATGTAAATCCGGTAGTCGAAATTATATCAGTATTATTTCTTATATTTTTCAGAATTTGTTTGAGCACATATGCTCTTTCTAAACCGTTAGTATAGATGTTTTTCTTTTTTTTTTGTACATTTAATTTTTTGGAAACAAAAAACTTTTCTTTTTTAATTAAACATGCAACGGGTTCTAGTTTTTCCTTAGAATGTTTAATTAAATTTTTAAGTTTTTTAAAATCTTTTTCATTATTGATTTCAATATTTTTAATTTTTAAAAGATTTAGAATTTTTTTTGTAATTTTGCCTTTTTCTTGATGTTGAACTTCATCTTTTGTACCTGGAGCACCTCGCCAACCAATTAATAAAAGCATTGGGATTGAATAAACATTTTTGTGAGCAAGAGATATCAGGGGGTTTACCGCATTTCCAAGTCCCGAATTTTGCATATAAACTAAAGGTATTTTTTTTGTGGATAAGTAGTAACCAGCACCAAGTGCCACTGCACTACCCTCGTTGGTGCTTATTATATGATTTTTTGAGGTAAAATTATCAATTAGAATTGATAAATTTTTTAGAACACTATCTGGAACACCTGTAAAAAAATTAATACCATTTTTTTTTAAAAATTTTACAAAATTATTTACACTTATCATTGAACAAATATTAAATTAAAGATTTATCTTTTAAATCATTTTTGCTTTTAAGCTTGTCTAGATAATATTTTTTTATAACATTTTCTTTTGATTTTTTAGAATTAATATATGTGGCATAAAAAATCATTCGAGATCTTTTACTTTTATTTTTTTTTGAATGATGAACTATTTTCCAATCAAAAAACATAATATCTCCTTGATTCATCTCCATTGGTTTAAATTTTATTTTCTTTAAAAATTTATTTTGTAATTTTGGAGTGAATTTAATTAATTTTTTTGAAATTGTATTCCAACTATCACCTAAATATTTTTTTGTATATTCTTTTTTTGCTAAATATATACAACCATTTTTGATTGTTGATTTTTCTAGAGGAATAACAACATTGATAAAATTTTTTCCGTAAACCGACCATCCTTTTTTAATTATGTTTTTTTGATTTTTCCACAAAAAGTGTCCATCTATGTGAGGATCAAAGCCTCCTGCACCAGGAAATTTAAAATTCAATTTATCTTTAAATAAAAAACTTTTTAATCCTGTAAATTTTTTTAAGACAATTTTTAGTCTTTGCTCACTTATTAAACTTTTCATTAGTTTTGAATTCTGACTTATTCTCTCAATTCTTCTAAGAACTTTTTTATTACTTTTACTTAATGTTTCGAAATAAAAATGATTATTTTGTTTTTTTTTTGATAATTTTATTATTTCGGTTCTAATTTTTTCAATTTTTCTCTTTTGAAAAAAATTTTTTAAAATTATATATCCATTTTTTTTATAATCGTTAAGTTCTTTTTGGTTCATAGTTTATTTAATTAATGAAATAATCTTTTTGATTGGAATTATATCTTTTTCAGCTTCTTTCGATCTTTCATATTTAAGTATACTTTGAGCTACTTTCATCATGGAGGGGTATGAGGCTCTTAGCAAGTGATTAGCGTAAATTATCACATTGACCCCAGAATTTTGCAAAGTTTTTTCATAAGTTGATGAGTAAGTAGAAGGAACCGCAACTATTGGTTTTTTAAATTTACTATTGGCAAATTTTTTTGAAAACTGGATTATTTGGTTAGGTTTTTTTTCTTTACTATGGATTAGTATAGCATCGGCTCCTGCCTTAGAATATTCATCTGCTCTTTTTAAAGCGTCAGTTAAGTTTTTACCTAATATAAAACTTTCAATTCTGGCTATGACCATAAAATCGTCAGATATTTTAGCGTTCACAGCTACTTTAATTTTTTTACAAAAACTCTTTATGTTATCTTGTTTAGCATTAGATTGATTTTCAAATAATGAATTTTTTTTTAATCCTATTTTATCCTCTATGATGATTGCTGAAATTCCTGCTCTTTCTAATGCCTTTACAGTATAGGGTAGATGTTCATTTCTTCCGCCTGTATCGGCATCAAATATGATTGGTTTAGTTGTAACAGATAGAATTTCAGTTAGAGTATTCATTCTTGCAGATATATCAACAGACTCATTATCTGGTTTTCCTCTTAAGGCAGAGTCTGTTAAGCTTGATGACCACATCCCATCAAATTCATAAAACTTATTTTTTTTAATTAAACTTGTATTTTCGACTATCATTGCACTTAATGGGCTGTGCGCCTCTAAAATTCTCACAATCTTTTTTACATTAATCAATCTTTTAAATTTAAGTTGTCTCACTTCAGGTGTAGTGCCTGTATCCATTATTTTCTCTTTTATTAATGAAGAGGAAATATTTTTTGTGTATGGAACCTCAACTAGTTTTGCTGACCACTTTTTAAGTGTTTCAATAACCTGTTTTCGAGTTTCTTTTTGTATTCCATTCTTCCAGTCATCACCATGCACTACAAAATCTGGCTTGTATTTGCGCAAATTTGGTCTGTAATCTAAAGTATTCTGCTGCACAACTTTATCAACCATCTTAATATTCTTTAAAACTATTTCTCTTTGATGATAAGTCAAATGGGGTAATTTTTTATAAGTTGTAATTGCTTCATCAGTAAGCAATCCTACGATGACAAAACCTAAAGATTTTGCTTTTTTTAAAATATTAATGTGTCCTTCGTGGAGAATATCAGCCGATAACCCTACATAAACTTTTTTTTTATTTTTTTTATTGTTCACTTTTACCTTATATTCTTTTGTACATTAATTTTAAGATATTTTTTGACTTTATCCTTATTATCTTTGTTTATTTTGAGAATATGTGTATTCTTTTTTAGTCTATATTCAAAAATAAATTTATCTAACTTGGTAACTGCAATATTTTTCCATATTCCTGTATTAAATGAATCAAATACAGGGTCTTCACAAATATGGATAACTTCTTTTTTTTCTTCTAAGGCTAAAATAATTGATGTTGTTGATCCAATAAAAATTGATTTTTTTTTTGAGTTTTTATAAAATTTTTCTTCATTTTCACTAATGACCTTTTTTATATATTGCATTAATTTAAGATGTTTTTTTGAGTTTATTGCTGCTGGATGGTTTCTTATGTTAAAAAAGGGTAATGATTTATTTTTTGCTTTTTTAAAAAAAAGATTAAGTTTTTGTAAAATAACTTTTGATCTAGATATTTCGTAAGGTAAAAAAATTGTATTATTAGGTATTAAATTTTTTTTTTTTGAATATCTTAAAGAATCTATATTAAAAACACGATTTTTTGGCCATCCTAAGTTTTTTTCACAGTATTTTTTTTGGATTTGTCCAGAAATGAAAAGTTTATTTGGTGCACCTTGTCTATAAACTAAACTTGTATGTAGCGGCAAAAGAGCAGTATGATAATATCCAATTGTTTCTGTTTTGATTTTCTTTTTATTAAGTTCGTTAATAAAATTGTTTTGATAAGGTTGAGCTTCATAAAACATTATAATTTTTTTAAATTTATTTTTTTGTACTGTCTCATATAAATAAGGAAATATTTTATTTGAAAATTCAGTCATAAAATTAAAATAATGAAATAATTTTTGTAACGAAAATTTATTATGAATAATGAATTTTAAAAAATATTTTAAAAGATAGGCGATTGAAGCATTTTTGTCTCTTTTTTTGAAAATAATTAAATTATCCTGTACCCTTTTTGGAGAATACCCATCTATTGAATTTAAAAAAAAAAGAGTGTTCTTATAATTCTTTGAATTTAAACTAAAATAAATATCATTATAAGAGCCATTTTTTTGAAAATTTTTTCTTGAAACATGAGAAATAAATAAATATTTATATTTTTTTTGTTTTCTACTTTTTATACACACATAATTTTCTGTATTAATAATTGAATATAAATTTTTAAGGAAATTAAAAAAAAACTTTCCATAATATCTTATCCCTAAAAACTTAAGCTTAAGATATGAAGAACTTATATAATTTCCATAATTGTGAAAATAACAAACAGAGCTATTTGCTACATTGATCTTATTTTTCATTGATTTAACATAATAATTTACAAAAAATAAAATTTTTTTTTGTTTTTTTAAAATAGATTCACTACTCATTTATTTTATAAAAGAAAAATCTTTTCTAGCCTTTTAAAATTATAAATATTTTTTTTATTAGTATTTTTTTTTAAAGCCATTGCTACAAAAAAAATTTTTTTATGTCTCGTAATTACAGTTGGATTAGCTTTTCCCCAGTATCCATTATGTAAAATTTTTGAAATATTAAATTTTGTTAATTTTTTAAATAATTTTCTAAAATATAAAACTTGATAACAAGCTTTTTCACCTCTTAGTTTTTTTGAAAAATTTATAAATTGATAAGATTTTTTAAATTTAGGTATGTCAGTTAATCTTAATGTTATTATTAAAAACCCCTTTCTTTTTACATGTTTCCAAGCCTTTTTTAACATTCTGTCAGTTTCAAAATTCCAATCAATGCACCCTAACGAAAAAACAAAATCAAACTTTGAGTATTTTTTTTCATTTTTTTGATAATTTAAAAGGTCTGTATTAATAAATTTGAATTTTTTATTAATTATTTTCGCATACTCAAAAGCTTGTTTATTAATTTCTACACCAGTGTAATTTTTTACTTTGAAACGTTTTTTTAAGACAGCGCCTAATCCTCCACAAGCGCTTCCAATATCAAGAATAGTCGAGTTTTTTTTAATTCTTAATTGACTTATTATTTTTCTTTCTGATTTATAAAAATCAGACCATTTGTTTCTATTGCTCGCATAATATTTTACAATTTCTGAACTCTTATAAGCTTTATTTAAACTTTTCATTAATAATTTTTTAAAATTTTTATAAATTTTAAAATTTCTTTCTTAGGTGCAAGTGTAATTCTTGATAGCCCAGTTAAATTTATATGATTCAATTTTTCAACAATCATAATTTTATTTTGTTTAAATAAACTAAAATAATTATTTTTATTTTTTTTTAATCTAAATAGGATGAAATTACCTTCCGATTTTAAAAAATAAATATTTTTTTTTAAAAAAAAATTCAGCAGAATTTTTTTTCCTTCCTGAACTTCTTTTAAATATTTTTTTTTAATTGATTGATTTTTAAGCAAAATGTTTGCTGCTAATATTCCCAATGAATTCACCTCATACATCGGTTTTATATTGTTGTATAATTTTATATTTTTAGAAGTAGAAATGATATAACCAACTCTTAATCCTGCTAATCCGTAGGCTTTAGAAAAAGTTCGTAGAATAATTAGATTCTTGTATCTCTTTATTAAAGGTTCAGCTGTTACAGCACTAAATCCATAATAGGCTTCATCAATTACGACATTAATATTATATTTTGCTGCTTTAACTAAAATTTTTTTTATATTTTTTAAATCTAGAACAGTTCCAGTAGGACTATTAGGATTTGATAATATAATTAATGATACTTGCTTATTAATATTTTTTTCTAATTTTTTAAATTGCAAATTTAAATTTTTATCATAACCAATTTTTATAACTTTTTTTCCTAAAATTTTGCAATAAACATTTATCATTGCAAAAGTTGGATCTAAAATAATTATTTTTTTATGCCCAAATATTTCAATGCTATTTTTTAATCCTGTATCTATACCTGCTGTACCTAAAAATTGATTTTTTTTTAACTTATGATTTTTAGATAATAATTTATAAAATTCATAAATTTCTGGATAAGTGTTTAAACTCTCTGAATTTAACTTCTTTTTAAATAAGTTAATAAAGTTTTTAGAAAAATTAGATACCCTCTCATTCTTGTCGAGTCTTAAATATTTGTGCCTGCTGCTTAGCAATGGCTTTGATCTTCTAACTAAATTAAAGGTTTTCACTGTTAAATTACGGTGCAAGCATTACAAGGAGATATTGATTGTCTTTTATTATCTAAATGTTTTTTTCTAAGATTGTTATAAAAATCAGAATTCCATAAATAATCAATTTTTTTATTCATGACATTCCCTACCGAAAGTTTAGACTTATAATCAACATCACAAGGATTTATTTTTCCATCCCACCATATAAACATCCTTCTCCATAAATCTGAGCATGGGGTAGATAAGCCATTAGGTTTTTTTTCATAACTATTTTCCCAAGGATTATAGTCTACAAAAGCTACCTGATCGACCAGATCTCCCCAGAGTTTTTTCATTTCCTCAAAATTTTGTTCCTTGCTAAATTTTACACCAGATACTCTAGTGATGATCTTGTTATTCGCATAATGCTTATTGTGAATTTCTTTAAATTTTTTTATATTGGCAATAGTTTTTTCCAAACTTCCATTTACTCTTAACTTTTTATATAAATCTGAGTCAGCGGCATCCGCCGAAAAAACCATTGTTTTAACGTTACTAGATAATACTGCATGAATTTTTTCTTCCGTTAATAATGAAGCGTTGGTATTAATCTTTAAATTTAAAAACTTTCCCGATGTATATTTAATCATTTCATTAATTTCTTTACTAACTAAAGGCTCTCCTCTAGAGGCCAAAGTCACAAATTGTACTTTACCTTCGATTTCATCAATTATCTTTTTAAATAATTCAAGTTTCATTGTTCCCATATGTCCACTTTTTTTATCTGTAAATGTTTTATCTGTTTCAAAACAAAATACGCATCTGAAATTACATATAGATGAGGGTTCAATTTGTACTAATGGAGGATAATCACTGATTTTTTTAATCACAGGAAATATCTCATATTTATATCTATTAATTAAATATTTAATTATATCTTTACTTTCTGAAAAAGTATTTATTTCTGCAATTGTATTTTCTTTAAGCGTAAAAATCTTTGGATCATTTTTTTGAGAATTATTTAAAAAATCTTTTTTAAGACTTTTTATAATATCTTTTTCATCATTATTTAATGAATTAATAATATTTTCATTATTAAGCGCTGTAATAATTGTTTTGTTTAAAGAGTTTATTGCAAAATTTTTTTTGTTTTCTAATTTTACAAAACTGTCTTTTTTTTTATATGTTTTAATTTGATCCATTAGTTTTAATCCAATACTTTAATTGTGGTAGTTGCCACTCAAAATCAATGTCAAATCCAGCATCATTTCTTATAGGAGCAATTTTTTTACCCATCCACTTTTGAGGAAGCAAACCTTCATTTAAATTTTCTAAACATTTAGGTCTTACTATTGACGCAGACATATCTGCGTAATGAACTTCTCCCTGTGCATCCCGATCACAATTAATTTTTGTTCCTCCCATAAATTTAAAAGGAACGAAAGGAACAAGACACCCATTTTTAAGAGATCTTGCTCTGATAGGACTCCACATATTATAAACTGATGTTGTTACAGCTGAGTCGTACTTTTTATTTTTTTTTAGGATATTAATCCCTTTTTTTATCAAACTAGCATTAATAGTTCCTGCGTTAGCCATTAGTAAAACTATCAAGCTAATTTTTTTACCATTTAAATTCTTCTTGATCTTATAATATGCATCTCTAAATACTTCCTCTCCTAAAGCAGAATTTGTTGCTAAATATTTTGGTCTTTCAATTAGTATTGGATTATATTTTTTAGTAATTTTCTTAATTTTAGGACAATCTGTTGAAATAAATATTTTTGAAATCATTTTCGTTTTTTTCACAGCTATTAAAGGATACTCGCATAAATGTTTACCAAAAATTTTTATTAGATTTTTATTTGGATAACCTGAGCTGCCCTTACGTCCTATCATTAATGCAATTATCATCTAAATTTTTCCTTTTTCTAAACTGATTAGTTTACTTATACATGAATAAAAATTTTTTTCTTTAGCAATATATAAATTTGAGCTTTTCCTTATTTTATAAGGTGTTGGAGCAACATTATAGTGACTTGTGTTTTTTTCGTTTAAAAATTTAATTTTTCTTTTTACTTTAAAGTCTTTCGATAATTTATTTAACAAATCAATCATTTTTATTTTTTTCTTTCCAGTTATATTTAAATATTTATTATTAAATTTTCTATTTATAGTTTTTACACAACAAATAGCAGCGTCCTCTACATTTATATACTTTCTTGATGCTTGTCTTTGTCCCCTATAAACTAATGCTCTTTTTTTAACTAAGTAATTTAAAATTCTTTGAATACCATTGTTTTTATCAGCATCTTTTCCATAGATAGATCCAAACCTTAAAATAGTGAAATTCAATTTATTTAACTTACAAAATTCCTCTATATAATCTTCTGCTGATCGCTTACTTATTGCATAATATCCACCCTCTTTACTATTAGCGTAAATAGAACTCGCATGAATTAACTTTTTAATTTTTAGTTTTTTGCAAACCTCTAAAATATTTATAGTTCCAGCTATATTTGAGTAAACAGTTTCCAAAGGTTTATTTCTTGCAATATCTATATCCGCTAATGCAGCAAAATTAAAAACAATATCGGAGTTTTTCATTGCAAGCATTAGTTTCTTTTTATTATTTATGTTGCCTTTATAAAAATTTATATTTCTATGTATTTTTTTATTTTTTCTAATATCAAAAATTTTTACTGTATGCTTTGCTTTCATTAAAGCATTGGCAACATGAAAGCCAATAAAACCGGATCCACCTAAAACAATTATTTTCATATTTTTAATAAAGTTTCAAAACTTGTTTAGAGTAATATTTACTTATCCAATGTTTTTTTTCTTTTGCAAAATTTTTTATAAATTTTTTATTAAAAATACTATTTGGAAAAAAAATTTCTTTTTTTTTTTCATATAGTTCAATAATTTCTTTTAAACCAAATTTATTTATGTTTTTAATTTCTTTTAATATATTTTTTATAACGATTAAATCTTTTTTATAATCGACAGTTAATCTTATTTGATGATAATCTTTATTCAAAAAAAGATTTACCTTTTTAAAACTATTATTTTTTCTTATATATGGAGTGACGTGTTCTTTTTCATAAACTGTCTTTGCATTTAAATAACTTTTTTCCAGTGATTTGTAAGAAAAAACTTCAACGTCTAATCCATGAGGGAAGCTGTAGTTTAAATTATTACTCAAATAATCTACCTTACTTTTATTAAAAATTTTTATAAATCGATCAATAAGATTGTAATCTGCCAAGGGACAATCAGCGGTAATTCGAATAATTGTTTTTGCATTAAATTTTTTACTTGCAAAATAATATCTTTCAAGAACATTATTTTCAGATCCAGAAAAAAAATTAATATTTTTTCTTTCTAAATATTTTTTTAATCTTAAATTTTTATTATTGTTAGGTATTGCAAAAACTATCCTATCCACATTTTTACATTTTCTAAGTCGCTCATTTAAAAAAAAAATTAGAGGTTTATTATTTATTTTTTTTAGAACTTTTGATGGAAATCTTGATGAAGTTAATCTAGCTTGAATTATCAAAATAATTTTTTTTTTCATTTCTCCTTTTTTAAAAAGCTCTTTAAATATAAAAAATCAATTTCATTATCTAAGTCTACTGCTTCTTTTTCACTCACATTATAAAAAAAAGGATTATATCCAATTCTACATTTTCTTTTTTTTAATGCCTCAGATTTTATTCCATACAATGCAGTAGTTTCAACAATTACTGGTTTTGCGTCCTGACTTCTTGGTAATTTAGTTGGATTGTAGTTTATCGGCTTATTATCAAACCAGTACCATGTGAAAATTCTTCTTGAAGTCACTATAGAGTCGTGGTTTTTACTTTTCTTTAATTTTTTAATACAATCATTTATTGTTTTTATTGTGATTAATGGAGATGTTATAAAAAGTTGAAAGTATAAATCAGCCTTAATAAGTTTATAGTGATAGTTTAAAAGATCATTTCCATTCGCATTATCTTTCGCTAATTTTGGTAATCGATTAATAATTTTAATACGGTTTTTTATACAATATTTCTTAATCTCATCGCTATCAGTATCAACATAAACTTCTTCGAATTGACATTTTTTTATTTTATCTAATAAAAAAGTGTAAAGAGGTTTTCCGAAAATTTTTTTAAAATTTTTACCTTTTACGCGGGTTGATCTTGATTTGATAGGAATGATTGCTACGGTTTTCATTACTTTATTAATTTAAATTCCTAATAAGAAAATCTATTTTTTGGTCTCTTCCATGCTCAAGCCAATTGCCGTGTATAAGGTTACTTCCTTCAGTTTCTTGAATAAATTTCCTTATTAATTCATCGTCTTTTTTTGAAATTAAAATATATTTTTTTTGATTGTTGCTTATGAGTGTGTTTTCTTTAACTTTATAAGTGTAATTAAATGATTTTATAATTTTTTTAGTAAATTCAATAATTTCATCATTATTAATTTCAGAGGCAAGTGTCTCGATAGTCACTTTACCTTTGTTTTTTAAGTTGTAAAAAAAAATTCTACTTATTGGATGCTTTGAAGAATAAATTTGTATATATATATTTTCTTTTACTTTATCGTTCAGCTCAAAAAAAATATCTTTAGATTTTATGTGTAAGGACTCTAGTAATGGGTAGCCAAAACTTTTTATTAAACCTGTAGGGTTTCCAGTCCATATAATTTTATCTGGCTTTATTTCTTTACCTTTAACAAGAAGTTTTAAAGTTTTGTGATCCCAAATTGGTTTTGCTATCGTACCTAGACTAATTTTCACTTTATTTTGAAGAAGAATACTGTTGAACTTTAGAAAAAATTCGTCAAATCCATTATTTGGAAGAGAAGCATTAATATTTCCTAAATTCATCTCATCTCTTTTTAAACCAAGTAAATCATCAAGTGTTTTTGATTTTTCTTTTAATAACTTAATTTTTTTAATATCACCTCTAAAAAAAATTCTTCCTACGGCGAAAGGAGTAGCAGACTTACCTGATAATTTATTTATGTCTATATTAAATGACATAAACCATTTTCTAATTTTATTCTGAATTTTTTTTGGATAAAATTCAATTCTATCTACAAAATTTAAATCATGAATTTTATCAGAAGTTCTTATCTCAGGACTGAATTTCTCGCTAGTAGATGGTCCGGCAATATTTCTTTCCAAAGAAATTTCATCAAATATATCTGTGTAGGTTCCTTTTTCGTGCGAAAACTCTTGTAAATCTAATTCTTTAAAAGGAATTTCTTTATACCAACTAGCTTCAGGATTAATATACTGACAAGCTCTAAAATAAATATCGTCCTTTTGAGCAACATCTTTTAAAATTCCACCCAATTTAGTTTCTTTATCAATTAAGTGAACATCATAATTTTTTTTTGCAGCAAAAAGAGCAGCCACACATCCGGAAATACCGCCACCAATTATTACCAAAGTTTTCTTATTTTTCATTTAATTTAGTATTTTGTTTATATTTATAATCTTTTATAATTTTAATTAGTTTAGAATTATTATAATCATAGTTAACTTCAATTTTTTCTTTAGTGATAATATTTTTATAATCGTCGTTTGATAATTTTATTAATTTTTCTACTTTTTCTTCAAAATTTTTTAAACTTTGGTTATTAATCCAAAAAGCTCCTTCCTCTGATTTTCCTTCAAAAATATGTGTTTTGCCCAAAAAACCGAACGGATTTATAAATAAAACTTTATAACCCAAAAATAATAGCTCTACCCCTAAAGTAGAGTCTGCGCTAATAATAAGTTTAGATTTATTAGCTAATTGAAAATTATCAATTTTTTCATAATAAAATTTCTCATTTATATCTTTAAAAAACTTTAATTCGTTTTCAAATCGGATTTTATTTTTTTTTTCTTTTCTATTTGAAGCTAAAGCAATACAAAGTTTTTTTTTTTTTGAAGCACATAATTGGGCGATTTTATTAAATACCCAATAATTATTTACTGCCATTATTGTGCTACTTTGATAGAAATAACTGATTGGGTCTAAATAACTTTTTTCTCTATATTGAGAAATATACAATATTTCATATTTTTTTTCTTCCTCATTAATCTGCTCGAAATTCGCTTTAACAGATCCTGACTCGATGAACTTGGACTTAATAAAGTTAAAATAATTTGTGTGCCATTTATCATAAGTAAAAAAATAATCACAATTTAGATTTTTAAGTCTTTTTGTTGTTAAAAAATTATGCTCTTTTCTATAAATTGACATTTGAAAACATATAGATAATTTTTTTGGAAAGAATTT
>CACEBD010000005.1 GCA_902557775.1 uncultured Pelagibacteraceae bacterium | reverse complement strand
TTTGGGCTTCCAGAGATGGGCTTAATGAAAATTTGATTTTATTTTTAAAATGATTTCTACCTATAATTTTATTGTATTTTTTTAAATTTTTAATTGGTCCATTATGTTTTAATAAACCATCTAACGTTTCAAATGTGAGATTAAGACCATTAAATTCGTAATATCTATTTTCCAAAAATAAAATTATTCTTATAGTTTGAATATTATGATCAAATCCGCCAAATTTTCTCATGCAATTATTCAATGCATCTTCACCAGCATGTCCGAATGGTGTGTGGCCTAAATCATGCGCTAAACTTAAGGTTTCACACAAGTCTTCATTCAAGTTAAAAAATTTTGATAAAGTTCTAGCTATTTGAGCTACCTCAAGAGAGTGAGTAATTCTAGTTCTGAAATGATCTCCAGACGTATTAACAAATACTTGGGTCTTATGTTTGAGTCTCCTAAAAGCAGTTGAGTGGATTATTCTATCTCTGTCTCTTTGAAAATCTGACCTTAAAAGAGTTTTATTTTCTTTAAAAAAACGCCCTTTTGATTTTAAAGGAACAGCTAATTTGGATAATGATTGGATTGTTTTTTTTTGCATGCTCACTATATAGATTATATACTAGATAATTATGGAAAAAAAATTAGAATTTACTGATAGTGCAAAAAACCAGATAGATAAAATCACTAAAAATGATAATAAAAAATATTTTAGAATTGCTGTTCAAGGTGGTGGCTGTTCTGGATTTAAATATAATTTTAGCTTTGATAGCAAAGTAGAAAAAGATGATATTATATTTGATAAAGCTATAATTGACAAACAGTCGTTAGATATTATAGCCGGCTCAATAGTAGATTTTAAAAAAGAAATGATTGGAGAATCTTTTTCTATTAAAAATCCAAAAGCTTCAGCTTCATGTGGTTGTGGTCTTTCTTTTTCAGTTTAATGAAATTAACTTCATGGAACGTAAATTCAGTTAGAGCAAGAATTACTAATATTCTAGAGTATATTAAAGAATCAAGTCCTGATATTTTATTTCTACAAGAAATTAAAACACAAAATGAAAATTTTCCTTATGAAGATTTTAAAAATATTGGATACAATTCTTATGTTTTTGGTCAAAAAAGTTACAATGGCGTTGCTATTATTTCTAAACAAGAATTAGAGAAAATTAATAATAGCTTTATTAAAGATGATTTAAAACAATCGAGAATTATTACTGCTGAGTTAAAATTAAAAAAAAAAAAGATAGAACTCATAAATATTTATGTTCCAAATGGGAATCCTGTAGATACAAAAAAATATAAGTATAAAAAAGAATGGTTAAAAAAATTTATATCAAATGTTAAAAAGAAAATTCAGAAAAACTCAAATATTCTTATCGCCGGAGATTTTAACATTATTCCTGAAGAAATAGATGTTCATGATTTTAAAAGATATGAAAACGATGCTTTAGGTAGATTGGAAATAAGAAAAAAATATAGAGAATTAATTAATCTAGGTTTTAAAGATGTTTATAGATTTATAAACAAAACAAAACAAGAGTATACCTTTTGGGACTACTTTGCAGGCTCCTGGCAAAAAAATTATGGTATGAGAATAGATCATTTTTTACTTTCAAACAGTTTAATCGAAAATATAAAATCAATTAATATAGATAAAAAACCAAGAGCAAAAGAAAAACCATCTGATCATACTCCAATCGAACTTGAAATTATTTAATTCTACCGTAAATATCTTGATATCTAACTATATCAGTTTCTTTTAAAATTGATCCTAATTGAGCTTCAATTATTTTTACCGGTTTTTTATATGGGTTTTCTATTCTATGAATAGATTTAACTGGTATAAAAATAGTTTCATTAGTATTTAAAAAAAATTTTTTTCTATTTAAAGTTATTTTTGGAGTTCCTTGAGTTACAACCCAATGTTCAGAACGATGAAAGTGTTTTTGAAGACTTAAAACTCCTTTCGGTTTTACATAAAGTTCTTTAATTAAAAAATTTTTACCTTTGTATAAATTTGTATACCTGCCCCAAGGTCTGTAAAAAATATTTTTCTTTTTTTGATATTTAGCCTTTAGCTTATCATAGATTTTACATATTTCTTTCCAGCTACCTAAATCAGACCAGGGTATATTTAAGTTAATAGCATTTATATCTTTTGATTTTTCCAAAATTGCATAATCAAAAGAAATTGTCTTACATTTTAAAAAGTCATTTTTATTTAGATAATAAACATTATTTTTAAATTTTGATTTATTTACAGAATTAAAACAATAATTAAAATTTTTATTTTGATACTTCTTAAAGTTATAAATTATTGATTTTTTTGTTAAGAAAAATATTCCTGAATTCCAATAAGCATTTTTTTTAATTATCTTTTTTGCTTTTTTAAAATTTGGCTTTTCAATAAATTTTGAAACCTTGTATTTATTCTTAACCCGATTTGATAAAAAATAACCAAAATCAGATGAAGGGTATGAAGGCTTAATACCAAATATAAAAATATTTTTATCTGTAAGATATTTTTTATGTTTTTTAATCGATTTATTAAATAAGTTTGTTTTCTCTATTAAATGATCTGATGTTAAAAAAATTAAGGGTTGGTTCTCAGGTATTTCTTTTATTAATGTTGCACTGAGTATAGCAGGAGCAGTATTTCTTTTCGATGGTTCAAGAATAATCTTATATTTCTTAAAACCTTTTAATCTTAAATGTTTTTTTATTTCTCCTATATATCTTTTATTAGTACTAATTATTGGATAATCAAAAATAGAATTTTTTATTCTCTCTAGAGTTTTTCCGAATAACGTCCAATTTCCAAAATCAATAAACTGCTTTGGTTGATGATGTTTTTTATTAAACCAGAGTCTTGTGCCAGAACCGCCACACAAAATTACTGGACGTATTTTCATTAAATTTTCGAGTATTCTTTAACTTCTTTTTTCTTACCTGGATGTGTTGGGGCACCGAGATAAGCAGGTCCTACTGTTTGAGCATATTTCCAAATCGTTCCCGATCCAAAACTTGATTTTTTTTCTTTCCATTTTTTTCTTCTAGCTTTTAATTGCGCGCTAGTAAGCCTTACATTAATTGATCCTTTTTTTGCGTCTATATCTATTACATCTCCATTTTTAAGAAGTGCAATTGGACCACCCATTGCAGCTTCTGGGCCAATGTGACCAACACAGAAACCTCTGGTAGCTCCTGAAAACCTTCCGTCAGTTATAAGTGCAACTTTTTCACCTTTGCCTTGTCCATAAATAGCTCCAGTTGTTGAAAGCATTTCCCTCATTCCTGGTCCGCCTTTTGGACCTTCGTATCTAATTATTATTACATCACCTTCCTTATATTTTTTTGTCTGTACTGCTTTCATTGCATCTTCTTCATTATCAAAACATCTAGCTTTACCTGTAAATTGTAATTTTTTTAATCCTGCAATTTTCACGATTGCTCCGTCTGGAGCTAAATTACCTTTTAATCCGACAACTCCCCCATCTGGAGAAAGCGGATTATTATATTCTCTTAAAACTTTTTGATTAGTATTAAACTTAATATAAGATAGATTTTCTTTCATAGTTTTACCTGTAACTGTCATACACTCGCCATGAATATAACCTCCGTCAAACAAAGTTTTTAATAACATAGGAACACCGCCAGCTTCCCACATGTCTTTTGCAACGTATTTTCCTCCAGGTTTTAAATCAGCAAGATAAGGAGTTTTTTTAAATATTTTTGCAACGTCCATTAAATCAAATTTTACTCCTATCTCATTAGCTAGTGCAGGTAAATGTAGAGCTGCATTAGTGGAGCCTCCAGTTGCAGCCACAATGGTTGCTGCGTTTTCTAAAGATTTCTTAGTAACTATTTCTCTTGGTTTAATTTTTTTTTCTAATAAATTCATAACCGCTTGACCACTTTCATAAGCATATTTATCTCTTTCCTCATAAGGAGCTGGCGTCCCAGCTGAATAAGGTAAAGCCAAACCTATCGCTTCCGACACACACGCCATTGTATTAGCTGTAAATTGACCTCCACAAGCTCCAGCACTTGGACAAGCTACTAATTCTAATTCTCTTAATTCTTCAGAAGACATTTTGCCTGAGGAATGTTTACCTACTGCTTCAAACACATCTACAACGGTAACATCTTTTCCTTTAAATTTCCCTGGCAAAATCGATCCTCCGTAAATGAACACACTAGGTACATTCAACCTCAACATAGACATCATCAAGCCTGGAAGAGATTTATCACATCCAGCGATACCAACTAGTGCATCATAACAATGTCCTCTCACTGTCAGTTCAGCTGAGTCGGCTATAACCTCTCTTGAAATTAAAGATGATTTCATTCCCTCGTGACCCATAGCAATACCATCTGTTACGGTTATAGTGCAAAATTCTCTTGGCGTTCCACCAGATTGTTTTACTCCTTTTTTTACGGATTGTGCCTGTCGCATTAAAGCTGTATTGCAAGGTGCAGCTTCGTTCCAAGTAGATACTACTCCTACAAACGGCTTAGCTACATCCTGTTCGGTTTCTCCCATTGCATAGTAAAAAGATCTATGTGGAGCTCTATCTGGGCCTAACGAAGTATGACGACTTGGTAGTTTTTTTTTATCAATTTTAGACATTTAATTAATACTAGACACAATACTTCTTAATTTTCCATCTTCAATAGTTAATTCTTTAACTAAATTTTTATCATTTTGTACTATTTCTTTAGGTGCATTTGTCACATAAGCCTTATTTTTAAGCTTATTATTTAAACTAGTTATTTTTTTATTAATTACCTCAATTTTTTGTAAAATTCTCTCTTTTTGAGACTCTAAATTTACATCCTCATTAAAATTTAATGAGAGTTTTTCCTTAAGAACTAAGATATCTATTGAATTTTTATCTTTTATCTTTGTTGTAAGGACATTATTTACTCTACCAACCTGTTTTATCAAATTTATATTTTTATTTACCAATTTCTTTAATTTCCCAGATTTATTATCAAAAAATATGTCACAATATAATTTTGGAGTAATTTTTAACTCTGCTTTAGTAGATCTAATATTAGAAATTATTTCAATTAAATCATTTATATTATTTTGATTTTTGCTAAATTTATTTATTATCTTAAAATCTGGCCAACTGGAACTGATTAAATAATTATTGAAAATTTTTTTATAAGCATTTAAAGACCACAAGTTCTCAGTGAAAAAAGGGATAAAAGGATGAAGAATTCTAAGAATATTTGCCATCATAAATGATGAGAAAGCTTTAGCTTCTTTAATTTCACTTTTATTTTTTGAATTAAAAATGGGTTTTAAAAACTCTAAATACCAATCGCAATAAGAATGCCAAACAAATTGATAAGCATATCTAGCAGCTTCATCAAATCTAAATATTTCAATGTTTTTCGTGATTAAATTTTGTGTTTTTATAAATTCGTTGTAAATCCAATGGTTTATTGGAAGTTTAATTGAGGTCAAATTTATCTTTTTATCTAATTTGCAATCATTAAGTTTTAAAAAATTATTTGCGCTCCAAATTTTTGTTATAAAGTTTCTATTTCCAGTAACTCTATCTTTTGATAATTTTACATCTCGTCCTGGGGAAGCCATCGAAATTAAAGTAAACCTTAAACTATCTGCTCCATATTTATTTATTAAATCTAATGGATCGATTACGTTACCTTTTGACTTTGACATTTTTTGCCCCTTTTCATCTCTTACCAAGGCATGAACATATACTTTATGAAAAGGTGTATTTTTTTTAAAATAATTTCCCATCATCAACATCCTTGCTACCCAAAAGAAAATTATATCAAAACCAGTAACAAGGACAGAAGTTGGATAAAATTTATTAAGTTCTTCAGTTTTGTTTGGCCATCCAAGAGTCGCAAAAGGCCATAGAGCTGATGAAAACCAAGTATCTAAAACATCTGTTTCCTGTCTTAATTTAAATTGTTTATTTTTATTTTTTTTCTTCGCTAGTTTTACTGCTTCTTTTTCGCTTTCAGCTACAAAAATATTTCCATTTTCATCATACCAAGCAGGTATTCTATGACCCCACCAAATCTGCCGAGATATACACCAAGGCTCAATATCATTCATCCATTGAAAAAATGTTTTTGACCAGTTGCTTGGAAAAAAAGTAGTTAGGCCCTCTTTAACTATCTTAATTGGTTTTTTGGATAATTTTTTGGCATCAACAAACCATTGCTCTGTTAAGAGAGGTTCAATTATAGTGTTTGATCTATCTCCATATGGAACTTTATTTTTAATATTTTCGATTTTTACAAGAGAACCTTTGTCCTTTAATTTTTTAATTATAAGTTTTCTTGCTTCAAATCTGTCTAAACCTTGAAACTCTTTAATCCCATTTTTGTTTATTTTACCGTTTTCTTCAAAAATATTAATTATTTGTAATTTATTTCTTTTACCTACCTCATAGTCATTAAAATCATGTGCTGGTGTAATTTTTACTGCTCCCGAACCTTGTTCAGGATCAGCGTAATTGTCAGAAATAATTTTGACAGTCCTATTAACAATTGGAATAAGAACATTTTTTCCAACTAAATTAACATATCTTTCATCCTTTGGATTTACAGCAACTGCGGTATCTCCAATCATTGTTTCTGGTCTGGTGGTGGCGATAGTGATTTTTTGATCTGAGTTTTCTATCGTATAATCAATATAATACAATTGAGATTGAACATCTTTTTGGTTTACTTCCAAGTCAGAAATAGCAGTTTGAAGTTTAGTATCCCAGTTGACTAATTTTTTATCCTTATAAATTAGCTTATTTTTATAAAGATCAACAAAAACTTTAATTACTGCTTTAGAAAGATCCTTGTCCATGGTGAACCTCTCTCTTGACCAGTCACACGAACAACCTAATTTCTTAAGTTGATCTAAAATTATTCCGCCAGATTCCTCTTTCCAGTCCCATATTTTTTTAATAAATTTTTCTCTACCTAAATCATCTTTTTTAATTCCTTCCTTTAAAAGGTTATTTTCAACAACTGCTTGTGTTGCGATTCCAGCATGGTCTGTGCCTGGTTGCCATAGTGTTTCAAGGCCTTTCATTCTATTAAATCTAACTAAAACATCTTGTAGACTATTGTTAAGGGCATGTCCCATATGTAATCTACCAGTTACATTAGGTGGAGGAATTACTATAGAAAATTTTTTATTTAATTTGTTCTTTTTTGGTTTGAATAAACCTTTTTTAATCCAAAAATCCGAGATTTTTTTTTCTACTTTACTATGATTATATTTTTTAAATTCCATTTTTTTGATATCTATAGATATATATCAGATTTTATTGACTATTAAGTTTAAAATCTAGGTATAAGGCAGCAGTCCAAGAAAAATTTTTAGCACCCATTCCTAAACCTGACTTACAACTGTAATATTCTCGAAATTTTTTTTTTTCGACTAAATTCAAGGTATTTTTTCTTATTGTTTCTGCGAACTTCTTATCTTTATTTTTTAAACCTTGATATATAATCCAATTACAATTAATCCATACCGGCCCTCTCCAGTAACGTTTTTCTTCGAATGATTTATGTTTAGAATTTATTGAAGGAAAAAGATATTTATCATTTTTATTATATTTTTTTAAACTTTTTATTAATAATTTATTAATTGAATTATTATTTAGATCAGCAAATAGCATAAAAAAATTAGTAATTGAAGGTATAGCTACTAAACTATTATTTCTTATATCTTTATTCTTAAATGTCATTTTTTTTGAATTAAATAATTTTATAAGTTTACTCTCATTTAAAAGAATATATTTTTTTATGGAAGAATTTCGTTTATCTATACATCTGAGTAAAAAATCCATATCTTTTAAAGCTTTTAGAAAAAGCGAATTAAATCCAACATCTACAACATTAAATTTTGATTTGAAATAAAGTTTTTTGGGATCATAATTCATTTCCTTTAAATGATTTTTAATAGTTACATATCTATCATAATCAATTTTCAAAGGTCTTTGGCTTTTGTTCACAATTTTATTATCCTTTCTCTTATAATTAAGATTCATCTCTGTTTTGATCTTACTCATCGGTTTGTCCCACAAAGGAGAATTATCATAACCACTTTCCCATGGGTGAAGTATAGAAATTAATCCAGTACGTTTAGGATCTCTGTATCTAATAAACCATTCTAAATATCTTTTAATCTTTAAAATTAAAGGTTTATATTTTTTTATTTCTTTTTTTGAAAACTTTTGTCTCTCAAAAATTATCCTTAAAATACTTGTCAAGATCGGTGGTTGAGTTATTCCAGATGAGGGAACTTTTTTACCACATTTCCAAGCTTTATAGTTAGGAGTATAATTTAAATCTTTAATGTGGAAAAGAATGTGTGGTATCATTCCGTCATCCCATTGACCTGAAATCAGAGTTTCAAGTTCTTTAAATGAATAGTCTAAATTGAAATTAGAATATCCTAGTGCAATAAAAGCCGAGTCCCAATTCCATTGGGCTGGATAAAGTTTAGTATTAGTGGGTAAAGTGTAATTTAGTCTTCTGTTATTTATTAAGGTTCTCTTTGCTTCTTTAATTGAGTTATTCATTATCCTTTAACACTTCCAGCTGTTAAACCGCTAACTAAATATTTTTCAAAATATATGAAAATTAAAAGTATTGGTAAAGTAACTACCACAGATCCAGCCATTAGATATTGCCTTGGTGTTTCAGCATCACCAGTTAAATGATTTATTGCTCTAGATAATGTGAATGTTTTTGGATTGTCCAAAAACATAAGGGAAAATAAAAATTCATTCCAAGCTATCATAAATACATATAACGATACTGAAGCGATAGCAGGTAAACTGAGAGGAATTATTATTTTAATTATTATTCCAAACCAATTTTGTCCATCTATAAGTCCCGCCTCTTCAACTTCTTTAGGTATGCTTTTGAAGTATCCCTGAAGCATATAGATGGCTACTGGTAAAGTTGTTGCTGTGTAAACTATTAGTAGTCCTTCCACAGAATTCCTCAAACCTAGTTGACTAAAAACAGTGTATAAAGGAATTACTAATACTATTGCTGGAAACATATAAATTATTAATATTGATGTTGAAAGAAAGGTCTTACCAATGAAATTTAATCTTGCAACAGCATACGCTGCGGGGATTGCAAATAATAAAGTTATTAAAACAGTTCCAACTGATACATAAGAGCTCGTAATAATATATCTACCAAAATCATATGTTTTGAAAATAACAAAGTAAGATTTAAATATCTCAAAAATATTTTTTGAAAAATCAATACTTAAATCAATCGGGTTGATTAATAAAGCTGTTTGCGTTTTAAAGCTAGTAACAAACATTATGTAAAATGGAAACAATATAACTAATGCAAAAAATACAATTGCAAATAAAGATAAAAACTCAAACAAAATTTTTTCAGATATAAAATCCTGATTTAAATATTTTAAATCATATTTTTTCAATTTATTTGTAAAAAATAAAATTAGTAAAAAAATACCTACTGAAAACCACATAGGGGAGTTTTCATTTAAAAATGTATATAAAATTGTAAATGATAAGGATAATATAAAAATTTTTAAGTTATGATTAAATTTTTTTCCAATAAATAAACTAGTTGTAACTAATCCGAGTGATAATAGTAAATTTAGATTAAAGTTAAGATTTGTAAAACTTAAACCTTGCAAAGTTGCCAATATTTTCCATATGCAAATTATTAATGTAAGAAAAATTGATGATGCAAGTAAAGTTATTATTAAAGATTTAAATTTCATTTGCCTTTTTTCCAATTAATTTAAAATAAATAATCATAAAAGTTATTAATAATAATACGATTACTATTGAAACTGCTGAGCCCATTCCAATATTTGATATTGCAAATCCTTGTTGATACACACTTATTGGTAAGGTTAAAGTACCCGAAGCACCGCCTGTTAATAAAAATATATCTTCAAATTTATTAAAGTTCCAAATAAATCTAATCATGAATAATATTGATAAAATCGCTGTAATTTGTGGAAGAGTAATATAAAAGAATTTTCTAAATGGCCCAGCACCATCTACATCCGCAGCCTCATAAAGATCCTTTGGAATAGCTTGTAGTCTGGCTAATATAAATAAAAAAGCTAAAGGAAAATATCGCCATATCTCAAAAAATATCACTGTCGTTAATGCTAATCTAAGTTTCAACTCAAATCCTAAAATATTAATAATCAAATACTTTTGTCCAAGTAAATTTATAGGTTTTTCGATCACACCATAATTAACTAATAGGGAATTTATTGTACCGCTATTAGGATCTAAGAGTAAAGTCCAAGTATAAGCCAAAGCTACCACAGGTCCTACATAGGGGAAAAGCAGTATACTTCGCATAAAAGTTCTTCCATAAAATTTTTGGTTTACAAGTTGAGCAGCGAATATGCCAAGTAAAATAGCTCCAAGTGTTCCAAAAAAAGTAAAGTAAAAAGTCGTCATTAAAAGCTCAAAAAAATTGTTATTAATAAAAACGTTTTTAAAATTTTTGAGAGTAAAATCTGTAGTTAATAAAATGTTATTTGATTTTCCATTCAAATCTGGTTTATTAGATTTAACATATTTACTGTTAATAACATTGTTATTCACATCTTTTACAAAAATTTCGAAATTTTCACGATAGCCTGCCTCCCAATTTCCAAAAAAACATTTAACTTTTTGTGACTTAAATTCACATCTTTTGTCCAAATTAACTGGTTCAACATTTTTTGGTAATTTATCTGAAAAACTAACTTCGCTGATATCTTGGATTAAAGAGCTATTTCTTAATTTATAGATAATTTTTAATTCAGATTTGCTTTCTTGTATATTTTTTACAATTTTTTTTGCCCTAGGTTCGGGAATTCTTATATCTTTAAGTCCAACTTCTTTAAAACTAATCCAGACGTTTGCAAAAATTGGAAATAAAATTATTGCAAATACCAGGCATACAGCAGGTAAAAGAAGTGTATATGCGGTCTTTTTTTCTATTTTTGATAATGTGGAACTCATTTAAAAGCGGATAATAACCTATTATCCGCTTTTAAGAAATAAATTTGCTAGAATTTTGCTAATTCTGCGTTAATTTTTTTAACCGCCTCATCAACAGTTATTTGGTCATCAATGTATTCTCTTGTAATTCTATTCAAGAATTGAGCATTGATTATTTTCGATGCTCTTGAAAGTTCACCTTCTTTTACACCCCATCTATTTGCGGTATCTAATCCTGCAACAATGTTATTTATTACATCAGGTGAATAAAGTTCGGTTAATGGTTTTTTTCTATCTACACCAACTGGTAATTTACTCCAAGCTTTTGTAAACGCAGCTGGATCTGAAGAATTTCCTCTTCTTACTGGAAATTTACCCTCAGGAGCGATAGCTAACGTACTTGTGTAACCTTCGTCCATAGAATACTCAACAAATTTTTTAGCTTCGTCAGTATCTGCATCAGCTGTAATACCAAAATATCTTACATCTGCCCATGCAGCGCCTTTCTTATTATTTGGTCCACTAAAATTCGTTATGAAACCAGTTTTAGAAGCAAGCTCAGGTGATGTTGGATCGCTGTTTATTGTTGGTGGAGCTGAATCTCTTAGTCCTGCTAATTCATCCATTATAAACGGTGACCAAATTATCATTGGTGTTTTGCCGGCAAAGTATAGCTCTCTTGATTGTTTCCAGAATAATTCTCCTGGAGGACTCGCTTTAGCTATAACTTTATAAAACTCTAAAGAGTTTTTAAGAGCTTTTCCTTGTTTTTTTGTTCCACCCTTTTTAACAAAGTTAACACCATTTGCTAAAAGAACATGTTCAAGAACTTGACTCATAAAGTTTTCATCAGTTTTAGTTGCAGCTACAAATCCAAACATATCTCCACCTGAAAAAACTTTTACTGCTTTTGTAATATTTTCATAACTAGTCGGTGGTTCTAGACCTGCTTGTTTAAATAAGTCTTTTCTATAAACTACCATTTGTGTCCAGCCGTCAACTGGCACTGCAGCAATTTTCCCACCCTTTTTTGCCATGTTCAATGCTCCTGGAGCAAAAGTTTTTTTACCTAAACTTTTAACAACATCGTTATTGGCATTTACATCGAGTATGCCAGCTTCTGCCCAAGGTAAAACATATTGAAGTGTGTGATAAATTACATCTGGAAGGTTCCCTGCGGCTGCGGCTGCAGTAGCTCTTGATCCTAAATCTTTCTCCTCTACCGGTATAACTTCAACTTTAATTCCAGTTTTGGACTCAAATGATTTAGCCATTTCCATTTGTTTTTCCATTCTTGCTGGTTGAACTTCTGTAGTCCAAAAAGTAATATCGGCAAAACTATTAGACGTTAAAAAAGTCAAAGCAAAAATGATGGCTATTAATTTTCTCATTTTTCCTCCTATTAATTATTTAAATAATGATTTAAGTTTAACAATAAGATATTGAAGTTATCTATGATTAAAATGCATACTAGGTTTGATAAAATTAAAAGATTGTGAATTTGCTATAATATGACTTTTTTAAAATTTGAAGATATTGATAAATCTTTCGATAAAAACAATGTAATTAGTAAATTTAACCTAGAGGTTGAAAAAGGAAAATTTTTAGTATTGTTGGGTCCATCTGGTTGCGGAAAATCAACACTGCTCAGAATGATAGCTGGGTTAGAAAAAATAGATAATGGGAAAATACATTTAGAAAATAATCTATTAAATGATTTACTTCCATCAAAAAGACAAATTGCAATGGTTTTCCAATCGTACGCTTTGTATCCTCACATGAGTGTTTTCGAAAACATTTCTTTTGGTCTTAAATCAGAAAAAATTTCAAAAAATGATATTAAAAATAAAGTAATTGAAGCTGCAAAAATCTTAAAAATCGAGGAACTTTTAGATAGGAGACCAAGGGAACTCTCTGGAGGTCAAAGACAAAGAGTTGCTATTGGAAGAGCTATAACTAGAAATCCTAAATTATTTTTATTCGATGAGCCTCTTTCTAATCTAGATGCTGCCCTAAGATCAGAAATGAGAGTTGAAATTTCAAAACTACATAAAAAACTCAAGAGTAACATTGTTTATGTAACCCACGATCAAATTGAGGCTATGACATTAGCTGATAAAATTGTAATTATGAACAAAGGAAAAATTGAACAAACTGGAACACCTGATGATATTTACAATAATCCAAATAATATTTTTGTCGCTGAATTTATTGGAAACCCAAAAATGAATATTTTTAAAGTTGATACTGAAGATATCATAAACAAAGATACATTCAGATTATTCAATAATGAAATTAAAATTGAAAATTTTAATTTTGAAAATGGTCTTTATTTAGGTATAAGACCAGAAGACATTTCTTTAGAAAAAAAAAGTGAATTTTCTGTTAAAATTAATGTTGATCTTATTGAAAATTTGGGATCAGAAAAAATTATATATTCGCATTTGAATGATAAGGAAATTAGAATTAAAAGCACTAATAATATAACAGATAAAGATATTACAATTTACTTCCCAAAAAATAAGTTATATTTATTCGATAATGATAAAAATAGAATAAAACCTGATAAGAATCATGGTATTATTTAGATCAACGGCCACGTGGCGGAATGGTTACGCAGAGGATTGCAAATCCTTTTATCCCAGTTCGATTCTGGGCGTGGCCTCCAAAAAAAATGTTGTTTTATTTTATTAAAAAAAGTATGTTCCCATTTATTCCTCGGTAGCTCAGTTGGTAGAGCAGTTGACTGTTAATCAATTGGTCGCAGGTTCGAGTCCTGCCCGAGGAGCCAATTACCCAACTTTCTCAAATTTCGAAGCATTATTTAAAATTTGCAAAATTTTCTCTTTTTGCACCTTTGATAAAGAAGAGAATGTTCTGCTTAAAAAAGAATAGTTTAGATCATCATTTGTCTCTTCACTTAAATTGATATCTTTAAACTCTTTATAGTCTTCAAAAAAGTAAATAATTGGAACTTTTAAAAACTGGGATAGCTGCATCAATCTGTTTGAACTAACTCCGTTTGTACCTTTTTCATACTTTTGAATTTGTTGGAATGTAACATTGATTGCTTGTGCAACTTTTGTTTGTGTTAATCCTAATGATAGTCTTCGCATTCTTAATTTTTTACCTAAGTGGATGTTAAAATTTTCTTCCATAGAACTCCCTAAATTTTTAATAATAAAACCTCAAAATGAACTTTTTGGCAATACATATAATTTTTTTTTTGGGGGTCCAAAAATGTCAAAAAAAACTGTTTTTTGCTATTGACTAAAGCCATAAAATAAAGTGATAAAAATTATCATTTTGCATCTTTTAGCCTATATTCCCAATATCCAGTCTTATCAAAAGCAGCTTTAACCCAAAGAAATGTGTTTTCTTCATACCAAATATCTGTATTTAATTTTTTATCTTTTGATAAACTTGGGTCTGATGAACTAAAATTAAATCTTAAAGTTTTATAAATTTTATCACCAATTTTTATGTCTTCTTTCCCAATAAATTCTACTTTTTGTTCTATTATTCTTCCTGAGACTGCACTTATTTGAGCCTTTTTTTGTACTATTTCATGGTTCCACCATGTTCCAATAATAATATCTTTATCAGCTTTACCTTTATACGAAGAACCATCTATTATTAAATTTTTATCATTAGGATCAATTTTAATTTTTACATATTTCTCTTTTTTATTTTGATTTGTTTTAGAATTAAAACCTGAAAATACCCCATTATTATAGTACTCTTCCCCTGTAGCATAATAATGATATAAATCTATTCCAAGTTTAGTAATTTTAAAGTTTACTTCGTTTTCTATCTTCAAATTTCCGTTATTTCTTAAAAAGGAATATTTATGGTAGCCTATTAATTGATTGTTTCTGAATAATTCATATTCCAAATAATTATATTTTTTATAATGATCTACATGTGAATTGCTCTCTAGTGTGAAAAACAAGATTAAACCAATTGAAACTAAAAGTTTTTTCATATATTTAATGATATGGATAACAACACAATAATATCTCAAATTGGAAATACACCATTAGTTAAACTAAAACAAGCCTCTGAATTGACTGGATGTTATATTTATGGAAAGGCTGAATATTTAAATCCAGGTGAGTCAGTCAAAGATAGAGCAGCTCTTTTTATTGTAGAAGATGCCTTAAAAAAAAAGAAAATAACCAAAGGTGGTACGATAGTTGAAGGAACTGCTGGAAACACTGGAATTGGCTTAGCGGTTGTATGTAAAGAATATGACTTAAAACTCAAAATAGTTATTCCTAACACTCAATCTATTGAAAAAAAGGAAACTTTAAAAAAACTTGGTGCAGAATTGATTGAGGTTGATGCAGTTCCTTATTCAAATCCGAAAAATTATATTAAACAATCCAAAAAAATTGCTGATGAATTAGATAAAAAAAGTAAAAATGGGGTTTATTGGGCAAATCAATTTGATAACACAATAAATACAGAAGCTCATATTCAAACTACAGCAAATGAAATTTGGAATCAAACAGCAGGTACAATAGATGGTTTTACATGTGCTGTGGGCACAGGTGGTACATTGGCTGGTGTTTCTATAGGTCTTAAAAATAAAAATAAAAATATAAAAATTGCTTTATCAGATCCAATGGGCTCATCATTATATTCTTATATTAAAGAAAAAAAATTACAAAGTTTAGGTAATTCAATCACTGAAGGTATAGGTACGGGTAGAATTACAAAAAATTTCGAAAGAGCTTTGGTAGATTATGCTTTTCAAACAGATGATACAGAGGCATTAAAATTAGTTTATGACTTAATAGAGAAACAAAAAATTGTGTTAGGTGGTTCATCGGGAATTAATATTGCTGGTGCTATTAAACTTGCAAAAAAGATGGGTCCAGGAAAAACGATAGTAACGATACTTTGCGATCATGGTAATAGATACGCTAGCAAAATATTTAATAAAGAATTCTTAAAAAAAAATAATCTACCTATACCTAGGTGGTTATAAAATTTGACTTAAGAATAATTTTGTTCGGTCTGATTTCGGATTTTCAAAGAACTCTTTAGTTTTAGCCCTTTCAACAATCTTACCTTCATCCATAAAAATCATGTAATCAGCAACTTCTTTTGCAAAACCCATTTCATGTGTTACAACTATCATCGTCATACCACCTTTGGCTAAATCAACCATTACATCTAAAACTTCTTTAATCATCTCAGGATCTAATGCAGATGTTGGTTCATCGAATAACATTATTTTAGGTTCCATACACAATGCTCTTGCGATTGCAGCACGTTGTTGTTGGCCTCCTGATAGCTGCCCAGGAAATTTAAGAGCTTGATCATCAATTTGAACTCTTTTTAAATTATTCATTGCTATTTCTTCTGCTTGTTTTTTTGGAAGTTTTTTTACCCATATAGGTGCTAAAGAGCAATTGTCTAATATAGATAAGTGGGGAAATAAATTAAATTGTTGAAATACCATTCCAACTTCAGCTCTTATTTTTTCAATATTTTTTGTGCTCTCAGAAAGTTCTGTACCATCAACAATAATATTTCCCTCCTGATGTTCTTCTAGTCTATTAATACATCTTATTAATGTTGATTTACCAGATCCAGATGGTCCGCAAATAACAATTTTTTCTTGTGGTGCTACTTCAAGATCAATATCCTTTAGAACTTGAAACTTATCAAACCATTTATTTACATTTTTAAGTTCAATTATTTTTGACATTACTATCTTTCCGTACTTAATTTTTTCTCTAAATTTTGACTGTACCTACTCATTGCATAACATATTACCCAGAAAACTAAACCTGCAAAAACATAGCCTTCCATTGCCATTCCTAACCATTTAGGATTAGTTTTTGCTAAACCTATCATACCTGCTAATTCCATCAACCCTACTACAAATATTAATGGTGTATCTTTTACTAAAGCTAAAAGAGTATTTGCTATACCTGGTATCACTAATTTAAGTGCTTGAGGCAATATTATTAGCGCGTTCATTCTCCAATAGCCCATTCCTAAAGACTTGGCAGCTTCATATTGACCTTTTGGCAAAGCTTGTAATCCTCCTCTAACAACTTCCGCCATGTATGCAGCTTCAAATAATGTAATTGCTATCAAAACTCTAATCAATTTATCAATGAATGTTCCATCAGGTAAAAACATAGGAAACATTACAGCTGACATAAATAAAACGGTAATTAGAGGAACGCCTCTCCAAAGTTCTATAAAACCTATAGAAATATATCTTATTGCTGGCAAGGATGATCTTCTTCCTAAAGCTAAAATTACACCAATTGGAAAACAAAAAAGTATTGCAAAAGCAGAAATAATGAAAGTTAATGAAAGGCCTCCCCAAGCTGCACTTTCAACATACTCAAGTCCAAAACTTCCACCTGAAATAAGTTTGATTCCTAAGAATGGGAAAACAAAAACTAAGAATAAAATAAAGTACTTTTTAAGTTTTTCAGATACGAAGAATGAGGCTCCTACAACAGCAAATAAGATTAAAAAAGCTGTATTTATTCTCCATTGCTCTGAGTCAGGATAGAGACCATACATAAATCTGTTGAACCAGACTTTTATGAAAACCCAACAAGCACCATCTCCTGTGCAATCGTCTTTTGAATTACCTACAAAATTAGCCTCTAAAATGAACCAGTCCAACATTGGAGGAATAGATTTAATAATAATAAAAATTGTGAACAGCGTTAATAAAGCGTTAAAATTATTAGAATTTATATTTTTATTTAAAATATCTAAAGAACGAACACCGCTAAATTCGATTCTTATAAGATAAAAACCAATAAAGCCTAATATTAATGGTAAAAAATAGCTTAATTGAGAAGGTAAAAAAACCATTAAATTAAAATTAAAAAAAGCATTAATAAAAACATCTAATAAACTAAAAGAGATAAGGAACAATCCAATAGGGACGTAAGTTTTAATATTCTCTTTTGAAGGTTTTGCAATTAAATTCATTATTTTTCCTTTATTGCCATTTTTTTATTATACCAATTCATAAATATTGAAATTGAAATACTTAAAGTTAAATAAGTGAGCATAGTAATAGAAATTATTTCGATCGCTCTACCTGTTTGCATTAAAGCGGTGCCTGCGAAAACTAATACTATATCTGGATAAGCAATAGCAGCTGCTAATGATGAATTTTTTGTTAGATTTAAATACTGATTTGTAGTTGGTGGAATAATTATTCTCAATGCTTGCGGCATAACTACAAGTTTTAAAATTTGATTTTTATTTAATCCTATACTTGCTGCAGCTTCTTTTTGGCCTTTGCCAACACCCAAAATTCCAGCTCTAACATTTTCAGCAATAAATGTTGCTGTGTACATTGATAAAGCTAGGGCTAGTGCAATTAATTCTGGAATAATACTAACACCACCCGCATAAGTAAATACTGTTGGAGAAAGTTGTTTTAAAACGGGGTATTCAAAAGTAAGAGATACTCCAAGAAAAAGAAATGTTATTAAAGGTATTAATAATAATGTTGTCAAAGAAATAATTGTTGTTGGTATTTGTTTTCCAAATTGTTCTCTTTGTTTAGTTGCATAAGAATTAATAAAATATATCGCTATAAACGCTGCTATTACAGATAAAAGAAAAATATTGAAATTTGTCCAAATAAATTTTGGAACGTACCAACCTTTAATTGTTAAAAACGAAATATCATTAAAACTTATACCATTTTCAGGTAAGGGTAATGCTCTCAAAGCAGCAAAGTACCAAAAAAATATTTGTAAGATTAAAGGTATATTTCTAAAAATTTCTACGTACCACTCTGCTACTTTAGCAATTAAGTAGTTATCTGATAGTCTAGATATACCAACCACCACTCCCATAATTGTTGCAAAAAATATTCCTATTACTGAGACTAAAATTGTATTTAATAAACCTACTAAAAATGCTCTTCCATATGAGTGTGAGCCATCATATTCGATCATTGAAAATGTAATATCAAATGATGCTTCTTGATTTAAAAAACCAAATCCAAAAGATATCCCTCTATTACCCATGTTAATTTGAGCATTAGTAGCAAAATAAATAATTACAGATAATAAAGCTAAAACAGTTATTG
The DNA here is from genome assembly GCA_902557775.1 of uncultured Pelagibacteraceae bacterium. GTDB lineage: Bacteria > Pseudomonadota > Alphaproteobacteria > Pelagibacterales > Pelagibacteraceae > Pelagilacustribacter. Next base: position 30,336 of record CACEBD010000005.1, on the reverse strand, counting down.
CTTGAGGAATTAAATCTCTTACTTTTTTGTTTTCAATGTTGAATTTTTTTAAAATCATTATTTAAGATTAAAAAAAAGGGCCAGATAAATCCAGCCCTTTTTAATTTTATTAGTAATTATCTTGCTGGTGGTACGTAAAGAATTCCACCTTTTGTCCATAATTGATTAGGACCTCTATTAGGTAAAATTCCAGTATCAGCTATATGTTTCTTGTAGCTTTCACCATAGTTACCAACTTGCTCGATAATTCTTAAGCTCCAGTCATTATCAAGACCAAAAGCAGCACCTAACTCTCCTTCGGCACCAACTAATCTTTTTATAGCTGGGTTTTCAGAGTCTTTTAGGCTAGAAGCGTTTGATGAATTAACACCATATTCTTCTGCTTCAATCATAGTATTAAGAGACCATCTTACGATATCTTCCCATACAGCATCCCCTTGTCTTACAACAGGACCTAATGGTTCTTTAGAAATCGTTTCAGGTAATACTTTGTGTTCATCTGGATTTGACATTTTAGTTCTTTGTGCCGCTAAACCAGATTTATCAGTTGTGTAAGTATCACATCTTCCAGCATCATAAGCTTGTACAACTTCATCAGCTTTTTCAAAAGCAATTGGTTCGTAGCTTATGTTTTTAGAATTGAAGAAGTCTCTCATGTTAAGCTCAGTAGTTGTACCTGTATTTGTACAAGCAGAAATACCGTTTTTGAAATCATTCACAGAATTAATTCCAGAATTTTTTCTTACCATGAAACCTTGACCATCATAAAAATTAACACCAACGAATGTTAAACCAATGTCAGCATCTCTTGATAATGTCCAAGTTGTGTTACGTGCAAGTACATCAATTTCACCAGATGTTAGAGCAGTGAATCTTTCTTTTGCACTTAAAGGAGTATATTTAACTTTGTCAGCATCACCTAAAACAGCCGCTGCAACAGCTCTACATACATCCACGTCAATACCAGACCAGTTTCCTGATGCATCAGCATTTGAGAAACCAGGTAGACCTTGTGAAACTCCGCACTTCACAAAACCAGCCTTCTTAGTATTTTCTAAAGTTTTAGATTTTTTAGAACCTGCTCCTCCTCCACCTTGACCGCAAGCGACCAAAAGCAAGGTTGCAAATCCAACTAAAATCCAAGTTTTGATAGATTTCATCATTTAAGATTTCCTTTATTATTGTTAACAATATTTTTGAATAAGAATTCAAAACAGACTTAATATAATTTATTTTTAAGTGACTTCAATTTTAAGAGGCTCAACATCTAGGATAATAATCACTAATTTAAACTAAATACCTTGAATTACAACCTAAAATGAAGAATTTTTTGATAAAGTCATTTCGTAAAGTCTACTCAATGTTCTTTTAAAAACCTCGGAGTGTTTTTTAGAGGAACTTATTTTTTTTAGATCTGAAACCATTGATAAAGTTAAATTAATTTTTTTATCATACAAAATATCTATTAAAGTAATAAATCTTAATTGTTGGTTGGAGTTATATTCATCAAAATTAGGAATTTCTTCAATAAATATATGATTACAAATATTGGCTAGGTTTATATAATCCTCAGCTCCTAAATTCTGATCACATAATTCCTTAAAATTAAATCTTGCTACTCCCTCATAATAATTTTTGATTTTAAATTCTCTACCTTTTGTAATAATTGATTTTTCCTCTTTCTTTAAACTCTTTGTAAAAATTCTAAAATTTTGATTCATTGTGAATAAGGTTTTTTCGTCTAAAGGATAAAAAATTTTTTGGTTTTGATCTCTAATTTGAGTTCTGTAATCATCATTTAAAAGTAACTCCTTTTGTGTTGAGTTTTTTTTTATAATATCTATAAAAGGTACAAATTGTTCACGTTGTAATCCATCCATATAAAGATTATTAAGTTTTGTATTAGTTGATATTATAACTTTAATTTTTTCTAGAAAAATTGTTTCAAACAATTTACCTAATATCATTGCATCAACGATATTAGTAACTTGAAATTCATCCAAATAGATTAGTTCGTACTTATTTTTAAGTTTTTTGACAAATTGAATTATTGATTTTTCATCTTTTTTTTCGTGTCTAAAATCATGAAATTTAATCATGAATTCATTAAAATGACTTTTCATTTTATTTACTTTTGCCATATCGTAAACGAAATTAAGTATCATAGTTTTACCAACACCAACGTTACCATGTAGATAAAAGCAAGATTTAAAGTTTGTATTTTTGAAAAAAAGTAAGGATTTTGTTTTACTGTTAAGGAATTTTTCCAGTAAATTGATTATTTCAATTTGTTTTTCATTTCTCTCATATTTTTTTGATTTACAAAATTCTTCGAATTTTTTTTTAAAATTGATTTTAATCATCGTGAATTTCCACTTTAAGGATTGGCGCGCCCTGAAGGATTCGAACCTACGACCCTCGGTTTAGAAAACCGATGCTCTATCCAGCTGAGCTAAGGGCGCCAAATATTATTATATTTACTTAAAAACATACTAGGTGGTCAATATAAATCGGAGATTTTACACCAAATTGTTCGGATCTCTCATGTTGATGAATATGATGAGAGTGAACAAATACAGGTAAATGTTCTCCTTTTTTTGTTTTAAGAGTGTATATAAAATTAGTTCCTCTAAACTTTCTGTCTACTACTTCTAATTTTAATTTACTTTGGTCGTCGTGGATTAGATCTTCAGGTTGTAAAAGTAATTTTACCTTTGATCCCGATGGAAAATTGTTTGATAATTTTCCTCTAATTTCACCAAGTTCATCATGTTTTAATCTATGTACTGCACACTCGCTATCTAAGACCTGAACATCTATAAAAATTCCTTTATTTAAAAAATTAGCAACATCAATTGAATTTGGTTCATGGTGAACATTATAAGGTACATCGTACTGCTTTAATTCTTGGTCTAAAATAATTCCACATTTATCAGCCATCGAAAAAGCTTCATATGAGTCATGAGTAACGATAATGGTTGTTAAATTTATTCTTTTTAAAAGTTTTTTAACAGACACCTGTATTTCCTCTTTTAAACTTTGATCAATATTTGAGAATGGTTCATCCAATAATAATAAATCAGGTTTTGACATTAATGATCTAGCTAATGAGACTCTTTGAGCTTCTCCAGCACTTATTTGATGAGGATATTTTTCCAATATGGGTTCAATTCTTAATAATTTGATTATTTCTTTAACATCTATATTTGATCCATGGCCATTAGATCTTTTTTCTCCGAAATTTATGTTGTCAATAACTTTATAATTAGGAAAAAGAGAGTTATCCTGAAAAGAAAGAGCCACATTTCTTTTTTCTGGCTCAATATGGATTTCATCAGAGGCTAAAATAGTATCTCTAAGTTTAATTTTACCTCCACTAAGTTTTTGTAAACCAGCAATCGTTCTTAGTATTGTGGTTTTGCCAATTCCAGAAGGACCTAGCAAAGAAATAATCTCTCCTTGTTTTTCTATGACTAGATCTACATTATTTACTTTATTTTTTTCACTTGCGGTAAAATTACCATTCTTAATCTCAAAAAAATTGTTGGTCATTTATTAGATTATATTAATTTTTTTTTGAAAGTATATATCTAGATGATAGAAGTATCAAAATTGTAGACCAAAATATTAAAAAAAGAGATGGTAACGCAGCTGCTTCAAGTAAATCTTGGGAGGCATATATATAAGCCTGAGTTGCAAATGTTTCAAAATTGAAAGGTCTTAAAATCATTGTCATGGGTAATTCTTTAATCACCTCAAGAGAAATTAACAAAATTATCAAAATTATATTTGTGCTTAAATATGGAATATGGATTTTTAAAAATGTATTAACCTTAGAATAACCAAGAAGATAGGCACTTTCGTCGATGGAATTATTAATTTTTTCATAACTTGATTTTATTCCGTTAAAAGATAATGAAAAAAATCTTATAAAATATGCCAATAATAATCCAAAAATAGATCCAATAAATAGACTTTTTGAGGTCTTAAAATTAAAATTATTTGTAAAAAAATCACTTAAATTTGAGAAAAAAGTTATAAAAGCAACTGCTAGAATAACTCCTGGTATTGCATAACCAGAAATGGAAAAAGTTGTAAGGTAATTTAGAATTTTACTTTTTGATATTCTGCTTCCATAATTTATAAATAGAGAAACTATCACAATAAAGGCACTAGCTAATCCCACTAACATCAGAGTATTTAAGTTAATTTTAAATATATCAATGTCTTGAATATATTTTGGAAATTTCACAGTCCAATAAATCATTTGAGAAACTGGAAAAATAAAACTCAATAAAAAGATCAAAGAACAAATAGCGACTGGAATTATAGACTTTTTTCCAGTTAGTTTAATTTTAGTAATTGACTTAAAACCCCGGCCTGGTTGATGATATTTTGCCTCTTGTCTTGAATAAATTTCTATTGAGTAAAGTAAGAGAATAAAAATAAGTAATATAAAAGATATTTGATTAGCTGTATTTAAGTCATCAAATGACAGCCACGAATTATAAACTCCAGTAGTCAATGTATTCACACTAAAAAATGATACAGTTCCAAAATCTGACAAGCATTCCATTGATACTAAAGCTAAACCTGCAATGATCGCTGGTCGTGCTGAAGGCAAAACTATTCTTAAAAAAGTTTCTTTTGATGAAAGACCAAGATTTTTTCCTACTTCAATATAATTATTCGATTGATAATAAAATGATGCTCTCGTCAATACATAAACATATGGAAACAAAGAAAATGATATAGATATTATAGCTCCAATTAATCCATCTATTTTTGGAATAACAGGATTATAATTATTTTCACCAAATAAAAATGTTAATAATGAAAAAGCCGTGCCATAATTTTCAAAAAAAGCAATTATTGAAAATGCATAAATATAACCTGGAACTGCGAATGATAAAATCAGTGCCCAACTAAAAAAATTGGATAAAGGAAAATCATAAAATGATACAAAGTATGCAGAAAAAATACCAAGAATAAAAGTAAAAAAAATTACGAATAATAAGATTGTTATTGAGTTAAAAATATAATCAAGCAAAAAAGTTTCTTTTAAAATATAGAAATAATTACTTGTTTCATTAAAAAAGCTAAAAAAAACTGTAACAATAGGCATAGCTACCACTGCAGCTACAATTAGTGATCCAAAAAACCATATATTATATTTTGTCATTAATTAATTTTGTTATCATGTAAAGTTCTCTGGCTAAAGCGGCTTGAGTGTAGAATATAGCTAGCATTTAAAGCCAGAGAAATTGACGTCAAACTTTTAATCTTTTTTAAACATTGAGGATACAATTACTTTTACTTCCTCAATTTTAATTTCAGAAACCTTTCTATTAGAGATTTTCTGCTCCATTTTTCTGGCTTCTGACATACAAGGCGAACAACCTGTTTTAGACTTATTCAAGTTAATTTCTTTTTTTATTGTTCGCCTCATATAATTAATAACTATTTCCAGCCTGCTGCTGTCATTACTTCCAAAGCATCTGCTTGTCTTTTTCCATAATTAACAACTTTTGTTTTTAGATCTTGTTTAAAATCTAATCCCATATTTACAACAAGTGGATGTGGAGACACACCTTTTATCATTGGATACTCAAATGTATTATTTACAATATGATTTTGAGCTTCCTCACTTAGTAAAAACTCTACTAATTTTATTGCATTAGCTTTATTCGGTGCACCTTTAACAAGTCCTGCACCGCTAATATTCATATGAGTTCCTCTTCCATCTTGATTTGGAAAGAAGGGTTTTACTTTTTTAGCTGCTGCTTGTTGTTCTGGTCCTTTTTTTCCAGAAAGCATAAGTGCTAAATAATAAGTGTTAGCTACAGCTATATCAGCTTCTCCTGCTGCAACAGCAAGTATCTGAGCTCTATCATTTCCCTTTGGAGATCTAGCCATATTTGAAACCATAGCTTTTGACCAATCAGCTATTTTACCTTTTCCATTATTTTTAATTAATGAAGCTACAAGTGATTGATTGTAAATATTATTTGAGGCTCTAATTACTAATCTGCCTTTCCATTTAGGATCAGCTAAACTTTCATAAGTTAAACCAGCTAATTCAGCACCACTCACTCTTTCCGGGGCAAAATATACAATCCTAGCTCTCTTCGCTATACCAGTCCATTTTGATGTTCTGAAGTTACTTGGCACAGCAGATTTAATAGCTGCACTAGTAAGTCCCCCTTGGAGGTTAGCTTCAAAAGCACCAAGTCTTCCAGCATCAGCAGTGATGTATAGATCTGCTTGACTATCAGCTCCCTCTTCTATTATCCTTTTTTCTAAAGCACCTGACTTTCCTGATACAACATTTACTTTTATTCCTGTTTTAGCTGTAAACTTTTCATAAAGTTGAACATCAGAGTCGTAATGTCTTGCGCTAAATATATTTACTTCGTTTGCAAATAGACTGCCTGCGAATGCAACTAAAAATAGATAGCTTAATATTAGTTTTTTTTTCACTTTTTCCCTCGTATTTGATAATGATTATCATTTACAATATACTGCGAATGATTATCATTAGCAATATTGACGCACTCTTGAATTGTAAAATTTGTTGATAACTTTTGAGAAATGGAGTTAATAGACTTATGTTGCAAATTAATCCCAAAAAATTTAAAAATATTGAGAATAAGTCTATTCCATCTCCCTTAAGACCTAAGTTCAGAAATAAAGCTGAAACAAATATCTATTTTCTTTCCAAAAGAAAATTTCAGAGTGAGAAAAAACAATCATTTCTAAGAAATATTAAGTTTATTTCAGGAATTATTATTTTAGTGGTTGGCGGCTATTTTTTGTCTAATTAATTTTAGTTTTAACTGATCCCAATTTGTCAATTTTTCCCTTGTAAATACCTTTGCTAAGAATTGGAACAACTCCTACAGATGAACCAGTAAAAACATAAAAATCATAATTATGTTTTACTCTATCTTTTTGAAGTTTTTTTAAAACGAATAATAAAGAATTCATCGGATTTATATAAACAGTATTGGTATTTCCATTTACGGATTGTCTAATCTTTGAATTAGAAATATTTGTTTTTAAATTTTTTACATTATTATTTTTATATTTCTTTTTTGGACCAATTATAAACTTTATATTAGCTCCAAAATCAGAACATAAATCTCCAAAACTCTTTATACCTTTTTTCTTTTGTCTATAGCCAACTACTTCAATGCATGGTGCAATATAATTTATAAATTTTTTCATATTGTTTTTTGAAATTTTATTTTTAAAATTAAAAAAACTTTTTTTAAGAAGAAAACAAACTTCAAGTTCAATTCCTAAAGTGTATTTATTTATTTTTACAGATTTATTATTTTTTAAAACGTTATGTTTATATACAGATGCATAGAAAGGTTCTTTTTCTTTTAGTTTTTTTATAACTGGTATCCCTGTTCCCCCTGCCTTAAAGCCTATAATTGGTTTTTTTATTTTACTTTCACATAATTTTCTAAATTTATCAGCATTTGGAAGTTTTTTTGTGTATTTGCTTGAAATAGGATTTATGATTTTATTTTTAAGGAATGCATTGACAAGTTTATTAGCAACTAAATTTGAATATTTATCTTTCATTAGATATCATCTCCTAAGTAAATTCCTAATGAAAGAGCTGTTTCAACTAAAGAGTCTTTTCTCTCAACATTTTTGTAAGTTTTAATTCCTTCATCAATAGGAACATCTACTACTCTCCTATCTCTCCATGCTACCATTCTATCAAATTTTTTTTGATTTAATAAATCTACAGCATAAACTCCGAAAGCACTAGCCAATATTCTATCACTCGCTGTCGGGGGAGCTCCTCTTTGAACATGGCCAAGTGATGTTACTCTACATTCAACATCCGTTTTCCTCATCAATTCCTGGGCTATATAATCTCCAATGCCGCCGAGTCTTTGTTCACCGTCCATATATTTATGAACTACTCGTGAACCATCCTCTTTTTTAACCGCTTCAGCAACTATTATTAATGAATGCTGAATATCATTTTTTTTCATAGAATTTAGTTTTTTAATAATTCCATCTATTGAATACTTTAATTCAGGAATTAAAATAATGTCTGCACCTCCTGCTATACCTGCATTAAGTGCGATGTGTCCTGCATCACGGCCCATAACCTCAAGTATCATAGATCTTCTATGGCTAGCTGCTGTAGATTGTAAGTTATCTAATGCTTGAGTTGCAACATCCACAGCGGTATGAAAACCAATCGAGCTTTCTGTTGCCCCTACATCGTTATCTATTGTCTTTGGAATAGCAACTATTTTCATATCACCATCTTTGGCTAATTTTTTTAAGATTTGCATACTGCCGTCTCCACCGATAATTATTAAACCATCAAGTTTCATAGAATGGTATCCCTCTATAATTTCTTTTGATTTATCGACATGTTTGCCGTTACTTGTTGGAATTTTAAAAGGATTACCTTTATTAGTAGATCCTAAAAAAGTTCCTCCTTGTCTCAATAGGTATCCTCCAAAAGTTTTATGAGTTAATTGCATAACATCTACTGGACGCTTGATTAGGCCTGCAGTCCCATCTCTTATTCCATACACATCCATTTTGTATTTATTTTTTGCTCTATAAAAAATTGATCTAATTGCAGCATTAAGACCTCCACAATCACCTCCACTAGTTAAAATTCCTATTTTTTTATTCATTTAAATTAATTTTTCTTTAATATTTTTTTTTAAGAAAAGTGGTGTTATAACATAAAAATCTCTTAATGGAAAAAAAAGCAAAAATTATAGCTACTTTAGGCCCAGCAATTTATAGCGAAAATAAGTTAAAAAAGCTTGTGGATCTCGGTGTCGATGCATTTAGAATAAATTTTAGTCATAACACAAATGGGATAAATAAGATAATTTCACGGATAAGAAAAGTAGAGAAAAAAAATGGAAAAAAATTGTCTCTGATAGCTGACCTACAAGGTGTAAAGCTGAGAATAGGTAAAGTTAAAAATGAAAATCAAAAAATTAGTTTCAATCAAAAATTTGTGTTCGATAATAAAAAAACACCTGGAGACACAAAAAGAGTAGCTTTTCCATATCCAAAAATTATTAAAAAGTTAAAAAAAGGGAATAAAATTTTAATCGATGATGGAAAGTATCTTTTCTCTATAATTGGAAAAAAAGGAAATTCACTTGTAACAAAATGTCGAAGTCAAAATTGTATACTTAAAAGTAATAAGAGTTTCCACGTTCCAAATTTAGATGTAACGTTTAATAAACTTACTGAAAAAGATAGGAAGGATATTAAGACTGCAGTAAAACTTGGGTGTAATTGGATTGCTCTTTCTTATTTGCAAAATGAAAAATTAATTCTTGAGACAAGAAAATTGATTAAAAAAGATATGGGCATAATATCCAAAATAGAAAATAAACATGCTTTAAAAAATATTAAAAAGATTATTCAAAATACAGACTCCATAATGATTGCTCGAGGAGATTTAGCAATAGATATTGGCCATAGTGAAGTGCCAAAAGTTCAATTAAGTCTAATAAAAAAATGTTCTCAATTTTCTAAATCTGTAATTGTCGCGACACAAATGTTAGAAAGTATGATTGAAAATAATACTGCTACTAGAGCAGAGATTAATGATATTGCAACCGCAATATTTCAAGGAGCTGATACTGTGATGTTATCCGCAGAGGCAGCAATTGGTAAATTTCCCACCCAAGCTGTTTCGACAATGACTCAAACTATCCTATCAACTGAAAAGTATAAACGAGAACACATAGAAGATTTTAAAAATTCTATTATTACAAACAAAGACCCAGTAAAATCTATTCTTCTTTCTGTTAAAGATATGGCTTATAATCCTGACGTAAAAGCTATAATTGTTTTTTCAAACTCAGGAAAATCTGCGAAACTTGTTTCTGCTATGCGTCCAGCAGCAAAAATTGTAACTATTTCTCCGAACATAAATGTAAGTAGACAGGTGTCATTACTTTGGGGTGTTCAATCTATAAATAGTAGAGATGCGAATGGATGGAAAGATATGATGTCTATTTCTAAAGAAATTATAAAAAAACTAAGATTTATCAAGAAGAATGACTTTGTAGTTATAACTGCTGGTTTACCTTTTGGAAAGGCAGGTATGACAAACATGGTGAGACTTTATAAAGTGGGTTCTTAATGGAAGATAATTACAGTATTGATGAAATTTTATCAGCAGTTAATGATATTCAAAATATAAACAAAGATAAAAATAAAAAAATTTCAAAACAACCATTAATTACATCTGATACTTCAAATATTCCTAAAAGTACACTTAGATTGATTGAAGAAGCTGAGAGATCTAAAAATTAAATTAAACCAGATATCTGAATAGCTGTATCACACATCCTATTAGAAAATCCCCATTCGTTATCGTACCAAGAGAGAACTCTGCTGAATTTTCCTTTAATAACTTGGGTTTGTGTAACGTCAAATATCGAGCTGTGTGGATTGTGGTTAAAATCTTTCGATACTAATGGTTTTTGGTTTACATCTAAGATACCTTTTAAGTCTCCTTTTGCAGCCTGAGTCATAGCTTCATTAATACTTTCAGGTGTTGCTTCTTTATCAGTAACTAATGTTAAATCGATTAATGAAACATTTGGTGTCGGAACTCTTATAGCTGTTCCATCTAACTTGCCTTTTAAACTCGGAAGCACTAAACTCATCGCTTTAGCTGCTCCAGTAGAGGTAGGTATCATTGCTCCTTCTGTAGAACGAGCTCTTCTTAAATCTTTATGTAATGTATCTAAAAGTTTCTGATCACCTGTATAGCTGTGAATTGTGGTCATATAACCATAGCTTATACCAAATGTTTTTTCTAAAACCATAGCTACGGGAGCTAAACAATTTGTCGTACAAGACCCGTTTGAAATAATATTATGATTTTTTTTTAATTCATTGCTATTAACACCTTGAACAATTGTAAAATCTACATCTTTGCCTGGTGCCGAAATTATTACTTTTTTGGCCCCACCTTTGATATGTTTTTCCGCTGAAAACCTATCTAGAAATATACCTGTGCATTCTAAAACTACATCAACACCTACTTTACCCCATGGAATTTTAGCTGGGTCCCTCTCAGCAAAAACTTTTATCTTATGGTTTCCGATTGTAAAGCCGTCTTTAGAAGTAGCAATTTCTTCATTAATGACTCCATGAGTACTATCATATTTTACCAAATGAGCATTCGTTTCAATAGATCCTAAATCATTTATAGCAACTACTTCAATTTTATTTTTATAATTTTCCAAGATAGCTCTTAAAATAAGTCTACCTATCCTTCCAAATCCATTGATACCAATTTTAAACATGATTATATTAGTTAAGAAACTAATTCATTTCTTAACACATTTATAAAAGATTTCAATCTAAATAAAATTTTGTTAAATAACATATCAGCCTTTTTTTTCATAAATACAAACAATACTTTTTCCAATAGAATGAAAAGTAATTTTATCAATTAATCTAGATAAAGGTATCAAAAAATTCCAAATTTTAATGCCTAATGTTGTTTTATTTGAATTAGTCAGATTTAATAATTTTGAAAAGAGAATTATAAAAAATCCTAAAAGGTCGAAATAAACTAATTTTTTAATTTTTAAATTTTTTTCTTCAGAATATCTTTTAAAAAATTCTTTTCTATATCTTCTAAAATGGCCAACTTTTTGATCAAATTTACTAAACAAAATTTGAAATGCTGGAACAATAATGATTAAGTGACCGTTTTTTTTTAGTAAATTGTAAGCTGTATCTAATTCAAACTTATCATCCTCTATATGTTCTATTACATCTAAATAAAAAATTGTATCAAATTTATTTTCTTTAATATTTTGAGTTCTTTCTTCCAAAACTTTAATGTTCTTTGAATTGAATTTATTATTTAAAATATCAAAAAAATTTTTGTCTAGTTCTAAAAGTGTAAATTGTTTTTCTGAATTTTGAGCCAAAATTTCAATAATCTTACCTCGTCCAGCTCCTACCTCAAGAATTTCTTTTCCTACATAATTCTCAAATAGTTCAATTTGATATGATCTATAATTATCTGAAATGTCGAAAAATTCCAAAACTTCATTTAAGTATTTCATTTATACGTATTTAAAAACAATTACAGCATAACCAACACAAATTATCGTTGCAATCCATAAAACGCTTCCAACCAACGCCAACCAAAATAAATGAATGAATGCACTGCCTAGCAATGAAATAAATAATCTATCGCCTCTAGTTGTGTCTAATCCCAAAATTCCCTTTCTTGGGTTTCCTCCTGGTGATTTTTTTTCCCAGATAACCATTGCTGTTAAACATAAAGCTATGAATAAAAAAAATGCAGCTGTCTGCCAAGTCCATGCCATCCAAGTGATAAATTCGAATTCGAAAAAGCTTTTATCTTTTTCTTTAGCCATATCACCCCATGTTGCAGCATTTAAAACGTTAAACATCATTATACTCTTCCTAATGCAAATCCTTTAGCTATATAGTTTCTTACGAAATAAATTACGATAGCACCAGGAATAATTGTCAAACTTCCTGCAGCAGCAAGTAGTCCTAATTCATATCCTGATGTACTGGCGGTTCTTGTCATTGTTGCGGCAATCGGTTTTGCTGCCACCGCAGTTAATGTTTTTGCTAATAATAATTCAACCCAAGAAAACATGAAGCAGAAAAACATTGTAATACCTATGCCTGCAGTGATTGTTGGAATAAATATCTTGAAGAAAAATCTCCAAAATGAATAACCGTCAACATAAGCTGTTTCATCTAGTTCTTTTGGCACAGAAGACATAAATCCTTCTAAAATCCAAACTGCTAAAGGAATATTAAACAAACAATGTGATAAAGCTACAGCCACATGAGTATCAAACAAGTTTACTGATGAATAAAATTGAAAAAATGGCAAAGCAAATACTGCTGGTGGAGCCATTCTGTTTGTTAATAGCCAGAAAAACAAATGTTTATCCCCTAAAAATTTATATCTTGAAAAAGCGTAAGCTGCAGGTAGTGCAGCTGCCACTGAAATCACGGTATTCATCACTACGTAATAAATAGAATTAAGATAACCAGTATACCAGGTACTGTCGGTAAAAATTTTTTTATAATTATCTAATGTAAATTCTTGAGGCCATAATGTGTAAGTGTTTATAATCTCAGTTGTCGTTTTAAAAGACATGTTTAGCAACCAATAAATTGGAAGCATCAAGAAAATAATATAAATTGTAGGAACTACCCACTTAGCTTTCTTCATGATTTCTCCTCATTTCTCATCATTAATGTGTAGAATACCCAACAAACTAAAAGTACTATAAAGAAGTATATCAATGACATTGCTGCAGCTGGCCCCAGATCAAACTGTCCTAATGCCATTTTAACTAAGTCTATAGATAAAAATGCAGTAGCATTGCCTGGACCTCCTCCAGTTAAAACAAATGGCTCTGTATAAATCATGAAACTGTCCATAAATCTTAAAAGTATTGCAATCGTTAATACTTTTTTCATTTTAGGTAATTCGATTTTCGTAAAAATTGCCCAACGACTAGCTCCATCAATTTCTGCTGCTTGATAGTAAGCAGGTTGAATAGATCTTAATCCTGCATAAGACAATAAAACTACTAAAGATGTCCAATGCCATACATCCATTAGTATAGTTGTGAACCAAGCATCACCAATCTGTTGAGTAAAGTTATAATCAAATCCTAAAGCATTAAGTGAATGACCCAAGAAACCAATATCTGGTAACGCAAAAATATTCCACATAGCTCCAACAACGTTCCATGGAATTAAAAGAGGCATCGACATTAAAACTAAACAAACAGGTACTCCTATTCCCTCTTTAGGCATAGTAAGCGCAATAGCTATTCCTAATGGAATTTGAATAAATAAAATTATAAATGTAAATAAAAATTGTCTACCAAGTGATGCGTGAAATCTTTCGGATAACATGATTTGTTTAAACCATCTTGTGCCTTCCCACATAAAAACATTATTCCCAAAAGTTTCCTGGAAAGCATAGTTTACTACTGTCATTAATGGAATAATGGCATTGAAGGCCACCAGCACAAATACTGGTATTACAAAGAACCATGCTTTTTGATTTATTGTTTTATTCATTCAATTATCCAACTATCTCCATATGTGTAAGTATATTCTTTTTTAAATTTTAAAAATGCAGATCCTGCAGGTATATCTTCATTAGATTTTGCAATAATTTTAATTTTTCCGGTTTCACTTTTAGTATCTACAATTTTATGCCTTCCAGTATTGCTTACCGATAAAATTTTAACTGGAATTCCTTCATTGCTAAAAGATATAAATTCAGGTCTCACACCAACCTCTGTCTTGTTAAAATTACTTTTTTTAATTTGTTGGTGAGTTTCTATTTTTTTTCCATTAACGATCACATCATTTCCTTTAATTTGACAAGGTAAAACATTCATGCCTGGTGAACCAATAAAATATCCAACAAATGTATGCTTTGGTTTTTCAAACAAATCTACTGGTGTTCCTGTTTGAACAATTTGACCTTCATGCATTACAACTACTTGATCAGCAAATGTTAAAGCCTCTGTTTGATCGTGTGTAACATAAATCATTGTTCTATTAATCTTTTGATGAAGTTCTTTAAGTTTAGATCTTAAAATCCATTTCAAATGTGGATCGATTACTGTTAATGGTTCATCAAACATAATAGCATTTACATCTGATCTTACCAATCCACGCCCTAGTGAAATTTTTTGTTTACCATCTGCAGTTAGACCAGAAGCTCTATTATTTAATGTTGAAGATAATTCTAACATTTCAGCTATCTCGTGAACTTTTACTTTGATTTCTTCCTCTGGAATTTTTCTATTTCTTAAAGGAAAAGCTAAATTATCATACACTGTCATCGTGTCATAAATAACCGGGAATTGAAAAATCTGTGCAATATTTCTCTCTACAGGATTTAACCCTGAAATAACTTTATCATCAAATAATATATCGCCTTTAGTTGGTGTAATTAATCCAGAAATAATATTTAACAATGTTGTCTTTCCACAACCTGAAGGGCCTAATAAAGCGTAAGCGCCACCATCATTCCAATCAATGTCTACTCCTCTGATTGCCCAGTCAGCATCTGAAGACTGAGTTTTTAAATAACTATGGCTTAAACCTTTTAATGTAACTTTAGCCATTAGATACTAACCTTTCATTTTGATCAAAATAAACAAACTCATCTGTATTCATGTACAAATTCATCTCATCACCAACATTTTTTTGAAAAACTCCGTTAGATAAAGAAACCCAATTCAAATTTCCGTTTGTAAAGTGGATTAAGCTCTCAGAGCCACTAATTTCAGAAATTAAAACTTTACCTTTTATCTCAAGTGTATTGTTGCCCTCTTTATACGTGGTAATATTGTGGGGTCGTATACCTACTTTATATTCACCATCTTTGATATTTAATTTAGTTTTCCATTGAATGTCATTTTGTAAAAATGAACACTGGTCTCCTGATTTTTTTATTTTAGCAATATTCATTGGTGGATCACTAAAGACCTGAGCTGAAACCAGAGAGTTAGGTTTATTATAAGTATCTAAAGTTTTTCCATATTGAATAATCCTACCTTCCTGTAACGTTGCGGTATTACCGCCTAAGAGTAGTGCTTCTGAGGGTTCTGTGGTTGCGTAAACTACAATACAGTCTCTATTTTCAAATAATTTTGGTAATTCTTCTCGCAATTCCTCTCTTAATTTAAAATCTAAGTTTGCAAGTGGTTCATCTAAAAGAATTAAGTCTGAGTCTTTTACAAGTGCTCTTGCTAAAGCAGTTCTTTGTTGTTGTCCTCCAGAAAGCTCATTTGGTTTTTTATTCAACATTCCAGAGAGTTTAAGTAATTCTGCGACTTTCCCAACTCTTTGTTTTGTTTCATCTGAACTTACTCCAGTAATTTTTAGTGGAGATGCAATGTTGTCATAAACTGTGAAATTGGGGTAATTAATAAATTGCTGGTAAACCATTGAGACATTTCTTTTTTGAACTTTCATACCTGTCACATTCTCATTGTTAAACCAAATCTCACCTGATGTTGGTTTATCTAGGCCAGCCATAATTTGCATTAAAGTCGTCTTTCCGGCTAAAGTAGACCCTAAGAGAATGTTAATTGTATTTTTTTCTAATTTTAAATTTGTTGAATAAATATGAGTATCTAACCCTATTTTTTTTTCTACGTTTTTTAATTCTAAGCTCATATTTTTTTGAAATCTGTTTTAAAAAAAGGGGGCCGTTAAGCCCCCTTTAAATTTAGATTAAACCTAAATTACTTCCAAGCTCTTTCGAATGGAACTGTTTTACCTTTAGGTTTCTCATCACGTTTAGCTTTTGGCGATCCTGGTTGTTTCAACCAATAAGCCGCTCCTTTTGGCTTAGATAATCTTGGACCACATCCACCGTATGTATTATTTGCTTTATCAGCAGCTTCCATACGAGACATAACTAAGTTCATCTCTTCTGCAAGACGATCCATAGCTTGTTGTGGAGTAAACGCACCTGAGTTCACATCTCCAATTTGTTGCCACCAGATTTGTGCAAGTTTCGGATAGTCCGGAACATTAATACCTGTTGGTGACCACAATACTCTGTTTTTAGATCTGTAGAATTCTACAAGTCCGCCAAGTTTTGGAGCTCTCTTCGTAAAGTGTTTGTGGTTGATTGTACTATCTCTAATGATAGTTAAACCAACATCACTTTTCTTAAGATCAACAGTTTTTGATACTACGAACTGAGCGTATAACCATGCAGCTTTTCTTCTATCAACTGGAGTAGACTTAAATAAAGTCCATGATCCAGCATCTTGATAACCAAGCTTCATACCTTCATCCCAATAAGGACCTTTTGGTGATGGTCCCATTCTCCATAAAGGATTACCGTTATCATCAACTGTTTTGTTTCCAGTACTCTTTGGAGCAACCATTGATGCCGTGAATGCTGTATACCAGAAAATTTGCTGTGCAACGTTTCCTGATGATAAAGCTGGCAGAGACTGATAGAAGTCCATCGCTGCAGCACCTGGAGGTGCATAAGCTCTTAACCACTCGTCCCATTTTCTGATTGCATATACGGCAGCAGGACCATTCGCAGCCCCACCTCTTGCTACGTCAGCACCAACTGGGTTACAAGAACCTTTTTCCATTCTTATTCCCCACTCGTCAACTGGTACACCATTTGGTTTACCAACTGAACCTGCACCAGCCATTGATAACCACGCGTCAGTCATTCTCCATCCTAAGTCTGGAGCTCTCTTACCGTAGTCCATGTGACCGTATACTCTAACACCGTCGATATTCTTTACGTCTTTTGTAAAGTATTCAGCGATATCTTCGTAAGCAGACCAGTTTACTGGTACACCTAGATCGTATCCGTATTTAGCTTTGAAACCTTTTTTGATTTCTGGTCTGTCAAACCAATCTTTTCTGAACCAGTAAAGGTTAGCAAATTGTTGGTCAGGTAATTGATATAAATCACCATCTGGACCTGTAGTAAATGATTTACCGATGAAATCATCGATATCTAATGTTGGTAAAGTTACATCTTTACCTTCACCTTTCATCCACTTTGTTAAGTTTACTGCTAACTGAAGTCTTGAGTGCGTACCGATCAAATCAGAGTCATTGATGTATGCATCATATAAGTTTCTTCCAGTTTGCATTTGAGTTTGTACAGCTTGTACTACCTCTCCTTCTCCAAGTAACTGGTGATTAACTTTAATTCCAGTTATCTCTTCAAAAGCTTTTGTTAAAACTTTTGATTCATATTCGTGAGTTGGTATTGTTTCTGATAATACATTTATTTCCATTCCTTTGAACGGCTTTGCAGCATCATGAAACCAATTAAGTTCTTTCTCTCTTTCTTTTGCAGAAATTGTTGAAAGACTAAACTCACCATTTGACCATTTCTTAATTGCAGCCATGTGACCATCAGCTACAGCGTTAGAAATAGTTAAAAGAGAAATTGAAACAGCAACAGCTAAAATACTCTTCAATGTTTTAAACATAGATTATTTCCCTCGTTGTTGTTGTTATAAGTTTTGATATTCAACCAAAATTAATGTGAAAAGTACAGTGCAGAAACTTTTAAAAATTACAACTTAAAGGTGTGTGTTAATTTATTAAGGCTCTCTTGACTGCTTTTTCCCAGCCGTTAATTAGAATTGTTCTAGAATTATTTTTCATTTTAGGCGAAAATTTTTTATCTAAACTCCAATTTTTTGAAATATCTTTCAATGATTTGTATATCCCTATCCGTAAACCAGCCATAAAGGCTGCTCCTAAAGCAGTAGTTTCTTGTACTTTAGGTCTCAATACTTTTACATTCACTATGTCAGATAAAAATTGTGAAAACCAATTATTCATTACCATCCCACCATCAACTTTTACAATTTTAGGTCTCAAACCGTCATGTTTCATAGCCTCAAACAGATCATGAGTTTGATAAGCAACTGCCTCGATTGTAGCTCTAATTATTTCTTTAGGACTTGTATCTCTAGTAATGCCGCTTAAAACTCCTCTAGCGTTAGCTTCCCAATAAGGAGCTCCTAATCCAGTGAATGCTGGAACTAAATAAATATCATTGTTGTTTTGAAGTGATTTAACTATTTTTTCTGTTTCAGATGCTTTCTTGAAAAATTTCATTCTATCTCTTAACCATTGAACACCAGCACCAGCTATAAAAATAGACCCCTCCATTGCGTATGTTGTCTTTCCATTAATTCTGTAAGCAATAGTTGTTAATAGTCTATTTTTTGAGTAAATTTTTTTAGAACCAGTATTTAATAATACAAAAGCGCCGGTTCCGTAAGTACTTTTTAAAGAACCAGGTTCAAAACAACATTGGCCAATTGTTGCTGATTGTTGATCACCTACTACTCCGTTTATTGGAATTGGTTTACCAGTTAGAGACGGATGGGTTTGACCATAATCATCTGCACAATCTTTTACCTCTGGCAAAATATGTTTTTTAATCTTAAGAAGATTTAATATTGCATCATCCCATTTATTTAAGGAAATGTTATATATCATTGTCCTACTTGCGTTTGTTGCATCCGTTGCATGAACTTTTCCTTTTGTAAGTCTCCAAATTAAAAAACTATCAATTGTTCCAAATAACAATTGTTTTTTATTCATTAACTGTCGTGCTTTTGGGACATTATCTAAAATCCACTTAATTTTTGTACCTGAAAAATATGAGTCTATCAAAAGGCCAGTTTTATTAAAAACCATTGTATCCTTATTTTGCTTTCTTAACTTTTTACAAAATTCTTCAGTTCTTCTATCTTGCCAAACAATAGCTTTATAAACTGGTTTTCCTGTTTTTTTATCCCATAAAACTGTAGTCTCTCTTTGGTTAGTTATTCCAATACTTAAAATTTTACCTTTTAAACTTCTGGCTTTTTGTATTACGTCTTTTAAAGTTTTTATTGTTGTTTTCCAAATTTCATCTGCATTATGTTCTACCCAACCACTTTTTGGAAAATATTGAGTAAATTCTTTTTGTGAAGAAAAAACTGGATTACCTTTTATATCGAATAAAATTGATCTATTAGAAGTTGTTCCTGCATCAATTGAAATAATAAATTTTTTCACCTAAAAGCCTCCCAATTAAATTCTAGTTTTTTGTCTTCAACAATAGCATTGATCATCCCCAGCATTAAAGGTAATTTTTTTTGATCAAAATCTTCATTAACCTTTTTTGCAATTTCTTTTGCAAGGTCTGCTCCTTCAACTGTAACCTTTTCCATTTTTGTTTTTTTTGCTTCAGAAAAAGTTAATCCTTCTCCAATGTAAGATCCCATTTTTGCGTTTCTTCCACCGCCCGAACTAACGTAAAGATCTCCTAATCCAGCCAAACCTTTGACGGTCTCTTTTTTACCGTTAAGGTGCTCGACAAAAATTTCCATTTCATGAATTGATTGTTTAATTAAAGCTGATGCAGTATTTAAATAGTTTTTTTCTCTAGCCTCATTAGATATGTTTTGACTGCATAAACCCTTCGCTGCACCTACAGCCATCGAAAAAATATTTTTTATTGCAGCTGAAACCTCTACTCCATTCAGATCGTCTGAATGAGATGTATGATAATAGTTTGTATTAAGCATGTCTGCTATTTTTTTGGCAGTTTGAACGTCCTTATTTGCAATAACAACGCTTGAATGAACTCTGTTAGCTAATCCTGTAGCTAAACAAGGTCCTCCTACTGCAGAAATGTCAACTTTTTTTATCCCTCTTTCATCTAATAATCTTTCAAGTTTATCTACTAATAGTTCGTATTGATTATTATGAATACTTAGTCCTTTTGTAAGCATCAATAGTTTTGGAATTTTATTATCTTTAAAAAGTCTACTTAATTGATCAGCAACCCATTCGATACCTTTAGAACTTATACCAAGAACAATTAAGTCTACGTTAGATTTTAATAACTCATCAAATTCTTTGAATTTAAAAATTTTAATTTCTTTAGGAATTTTTGTGTTTAATCCAGGATGTAAATTATCACTTCTTTTTAATTGATCTATGAAATCATTCTCTAAGTGAGTGCCAACTATATTAATTTCATGATCATTGTCTAAACAAGGTAAAGCAAAAGCTGAGCCCATAGCACCTGCACCAATAATAACAATTTTTGACATTAATCTTTAAATAATATTTTTTTGAAAATTAAAAGAATTGATATTAGCTCAATTTTTCCAATTATCATAAATAAAATTAAACTAATTTTTGAAGATGTTAATAGATTTGCAAAATTTATACTTTGCAAACTATACATTTCAGAATTAACAGTATTTGTTAACGCAAGAATAGATAATTTAAAAGATCTTTCAAAACCAATATCATCAAAAACTAGTAAACTAGATAAAATGAACAGACTTAAAAAAAAAGAAATAAATATTAAAAAAGATATCCTAACATTTTCGTCCGTGATTTTGTTGTCAGTATTAAAGATAGTCTTGTTTATAACGCTATTTGGACTTATCAACTTTATAATTTCGGATGCAGTAATTTTTAAGAGAATATAGAATCTGCTCATTTTAATTCCTGATGAATTTGAAATTAACGAGCCTCCAATAATTGTTATTAATAAAAAATATAAACTAAGGTTGTTTTCAGTTTTTAATAAAGTGATACCAGAATTTGCAAGACTACTAATAACACTGATTATTACATTTAAGCCATCAAAATTATTAAAATAAATTAATATAATTAAAATAAATGCTAAAAATAATAGATAAAAATCCTCTTTATGCTGGTGTAGCAAAATTTTTTTATTGAAAATATTAAATATTAGATAAAAATTTAATAAAGAAAAAGTTAAAGAAAGCGCTAAAATAATTTTTTGGAAATTTGAATTAATGATTTCATTTAAGCTATCTGAAGGTAAAAAACCACCGTTTGAAATTAAAGTCATTGCAAGGTTGAGTGAATTAAATAATCTTATTTCTGAAATGCTTAAAAGAACTAATATTAAAAAACTTAAAAAACTGTAAATAATAAATATTCTTAATATACTATTTTTTATGCTTTCTTCTGACTTGAAATTACTATCTCCAGAGAAAGTAAGATTAGTCATTTTATAATTGAACGTTTTATTAGAAAATAATAAAATCAAAAAGATTAAAAAAAATAGACCTCCTATCCACTGTGAAGATGACCTCCAAAGAATTAATGTTGGATCTAAATACTTTATACTTTTAAATGTCGAAAAACCTGTGCTTGTTAAACCTGAAATAGCTTCAAACAAAGCACTAATGAAAGTAACTTCAAAATTACTTAGGTAGAAGGGTATAGACATTAAGAAACCTGTTAAGAAATAAACCAAAATTATTAAAATTAATTGATCTATAAAATTAATTTTTTTTGTTCCACTCTTACCAAAAAAATAAAATAAAAATCCTAAAATCAAAGAAACTGTTAAAGTAACGAAATAAGAATTTATGCTTAAAAAATAGTCAAAGTAAGATGCGTATAAAATATTTATAAACGCTAATATACTTATAGGAAAACAAAATAAACTTAAATAAAAGCTTATACTTTTAAAATTCATTTTTGTTAAATTGATCCAACGCTAAAAATATTTTCTACAGCCTTCAATTGCTCTCTTTTAGCAAGAAAAACTACAAGATCATCTTTTTCGAAAATAAAATTTGATCTTGGAATTATTACTTGGTTTTTTCTAACTATTGCTCCAATTCTAATATCCTCTGGTAAGTTGGAGTCTCTAATTTTTTTATTTAGTAATTCAGATTTTTCTAAAATTTTTGCTTCAATAAATTCATATTCACCATCTAACACGGAGTAAACTGTACCTATAGTTCCTCTATGGACATGTTCCATTATTCTTGAAACTGTTGTCATTCTTGGGTCAACTAAATCATCAATATTTAGAGAGTCTTGTAGTAAATTATAATTTGACTTATTGACGATAGCTATAGTTCTTTTTTTTAACCCAGTTTTTTCTGCAAGCACGCAGGCCATCATATTGTTTTCGTCATCGTTAGTTAAAGCAAAAACAGTTTCTGACCCTTCTAAATTTGCTTCTTTCAAAATTTCTTCATCAAGCGCATCTCCATTAATCACTATTGATGAGGAAAGTTCATTAGCAATTTCCTCGGCTCTTTTTTTTTCTTTTTCGATTATCTTAATTCTGAGATCTTCAAAATTTTCCTCTAACATTTTAGCAAGATTTAATCCTATATTTCCTCCTCCAATTATTAATACATTTTTTGATATTTTCTCCTCGTGACCAAAGGATTTTAATATAGGGTTCAGTTGGTCGCTACTGATAACAACATAAATATTATCATCTTCTAATATTTGGTCATTTTTTTTAAGATAGATGAATTTATCTTTTCTCAATGCTCCTATGATATTAGCTTTAAAATCTGGAAATTTTTCTGTTAATTTTTTTAGAGGTATATTTTTAATTGGACAGTTTTTCTCAATTGAAATTTCTAGCATTTTAACTTTATTGTTTCCAAATGGTACATTGTCTAAAGCACCTGGTGCCTCCAATCTTCTATATAAAGATTTAGCTACTTCAATTTCAGGTGAAATGATTACATCTATTGGTATATTGGATTTATTAAATAATTTTCCCCACTTTCCTTCTAAAAAATCTTTTGTTCTTATTCGAGCGATTTTTTTTGAAACATTAAATAGTGAACTAGCTAATTGGCAAACTATCATATTAGTTTCAT
Source organism: uncultured Pelagibacteraceae bacterium (assembly GCA_902557775.1). Lineage (GTDB taxonomy): Bacteria > Pseudomonadota > Alphaproteobacteria > Pelagibacterales > Pelagibacteraceae > Pelagilacustribacter. Next base: position 7,096 of record CACEBD010000005.1, on the reverse strand, counting down.
CGTTTCTCGTAACAGCAATAACCATATCGGCTTTTTCAGCACCAGCGTTTTCCAAAACTGTCGGAAGAGAAGCTCTTCCAACAACTCCTTTTACATCTTGAGTGTCATTAATTTTTTTAATATCTTCAGAAGATTGATCTATCACAGTCACGGAGTGTCCTTGTGCAGATAATTGTTTACTTATTGAAAAGCCAACTTTTCCGGCTCCGCATATTATTATATTCATTTTAATTTATGCCTTTAATTCCAAGCTCTTTTAATTTTCTATGAAGTGCAGATCGTTCCATACCAATAAAGTCAGCAGTTTTTGAGATATTTCCGTGATTCTTTTTAAGTTGAGTCAGTAAATATTCTTTTTCAAAATGCTTTCTAGCCTCTTTAAGAGGTGATGTGAAAGATTTTTCTAAAAGATTTTGATTTATATCCAATGATTTTGATGGATTTAAAATGTCCTCAATCAGTTTATTAATATCATTTTTTTTCTCATTTGCAGTAAGGATAGTAATTCTTTCAACTAAGTTCCTCAGCTCTCTCACATTTCCTGGCCAATTGTATGTATATAAATTATCATTATTAATTTCTATTTTGGATTGGGGTACACCATTTATCTCTGAAAGTTTTTTCTTAAAGTAATTGATTAATAATGGTATATCTTCTGTTCTAGAGCTTAAAGAAGTAAGTTCAATTGGTATTACATTTAATCGATGATAAAGATCTTCTCTAAATTTATTTTCTTTAACCAATTCACTAAGATTTTTTGCAGTAGATGAAATTAATCTTATGTTCACATTTATGTCTTTAGAACCATTTAACCTTTTAAACTTTTGGTCAATTAAAACTCTTAATACATTTGCTTGTGTTTCGTATGGAATCTCAGAGACTTCGTCTATAAGTAGAGTTCCTTTGTTGGCTCTTTCTAAAGCGCCAAAAGATATATTTCCGTCCTCAAATTCCTCTCCAAATAACTCTTTTTCATAAGTATTTTCTTTTAATAAAGCTGCATTAATAATTATAAATTGTTCCTTTGATCTTAAAGAGTTTTTATGAATTTTTCTTGCAACGAGTTCTTTTCCGGTTCCAGTTGGTCCAGATATAAGAACTCTGCTTTCAGTTGTTGAAAGTTTTTCAATTATCTTTTTAACTTTCACTATAGATGGGCTATTGCCAATTAAATCAAATGAGTGAAAAAGTTTATTTTCAATAATATTTTTTTCCTTTTTAAGTTGAGATGACTCTAAAGCTCTCTTTATATAATTTAAAATTTTCTCTTTTGAAAAAGGTTTTTCAATAAATTCATATGCTCCAAGTCTAGTTGCCTCAACAGCTATTTGCACAGTTGCGTGGCCTGAAATCATTATTACTGGAGTAAATTTATCTTTTTTTGTAACAAGTTTAAGCAAATCAATTCCATCTTTATCAACTTTATCAAGTTTGATATCGATGATAGCTAAATCAGGTAATTTCTTATTTATTTCAAAAACTGCTTGATCATAATTTGCAGCTGATCTTACGTTAAAATTTTGATCTTTGAGAATACCGCTCACAAGATTACGTATATCTGGATTATCGTCTATTACTAAAATTTCTTTATACATTTATTATAGGAAGTGAAATATCAATAATAGTTCCATTTCCATTTTTTTTATTTTTAACTGAAAAATATCCTAAGTGCTCATTTATTATTTTAGAAACTATTGGCAAACCTAGTCCGGTACCTGTTTTTTTAGTAGTGAAATAAGGTGTCATTGCTTTTTTAGCGTCTGTAATACCTGTGCCGTTGTCTGTCAACCTACAAACTATATATTCATTATTTTCCAATATTTCTATATCTATATTGCCTTTAAAATCAGGCTCTTTTTTTAATTTTTCTAAAAACGCCTCCTCAGAATTCTTAATTAAGTTTATAAAAACTCTATTTAATTGATCCTCGTCACCATTAATAAAAATTGAATTATTTTTTTTGATTAAATTTATAGAATTTTTAGAGGTTATTTTAACAAAGTCCAAAGACTTACTTATTACATCAATAATATTAATCTTTTTTAAAATTGGTCTTGGCATTCTAGCAAAATTAGAAAACTCATTTACTAATTTTTCAATATCTTTAATCTGCCTATTGATTGTTTCTAAATATTTTTCAAATTCTTGGCTGTGTTCAGAAAGCTTACTTTTATATTTTTCTCTTAAACTATCAATCGACAATTGTATGGGTGTAAGTGGATTTTTAATTTCATGTGCTAATTTTCTTGCAACTGTTTCCCATGCTTCGTATCTTTCAGTAATAAGCAATTTGTCTTGTTGCTCCTTCAATCTTTGAATCATTGAATTAAAATTTTTATTTAATTGTTTTAACTCCTCATCAGTCTCGAGCTCTGGAACTTTTACATCAAGAGCGCCCTTGCTAATAGAGTCTGAAGCAGAAATTAAATTGATAATTGGTTTGGTTAACCTTGAAGCAAACGTAATTGCAATTGAGGTAGATAAAAATAATAATAACGTTACAACTATAATATAAATAATTGCAAATGTAATTTTAATTCCAGTTTGAGAGTTTTCAACAGAATAATAAAAACTTACCGCCTCTTCAGTTTCATTTAAGTATCTAAGAATTTCAGGCTCAATATTTCGAGAAATATATAGATATGTATCAACCAGTGTATTCAATTTAGTCATTACTGTTGTTTTGTTTTCTAAATTATTAGAAATGAAAACTGGTTTACCTTCTAATACTTGCTCATAGTTTTCATCAGATGGAACTATAAATTCATCTGTAATATCTGTGACATCTGATAATAATATATTGCCTAAACTATCAATCAAATATACATCGTCTACTCTTCTCAGAATTTTTTCAGCCCTCATTATATTTTTAAAACGATTTGGATTTGAATAATAATCAACTGATGCTCGGTTTAAGCCTACACTCATCAAAATTAAATCCGATAAAACATTTTCCTTGCTTTCCTCAAGATAATTTTTTGCTACATCGTACGAATTATTTACAGCTTTTGTAATTTGCTTATCAAAATAATTTTGGATACCAAAGTTAAATATAAAAAGAGAAAAAATTGCAACTATTAAAGAAGGCATAACTGTGAACAAAGAAAATATTGATATATATTTTAAATTTGTCTGAGCCCCTTTTTTATTTTTTTTTCCTGTGTAGTAAAATCTGTAAAAATTTCTAAATATAAGTCCAAAAAAAACTAACAACAGAAAAATATCAATAATTAATAAAGTTTGTAAATTTTTGTCCGTTAAGGTAACAAATCCCTCGTTGATAAAGGTTAAAAAAGTTACAATCCCCATAAAAATACATAAAAATGAGGATAAAATTATCCAATTAAAATTTTTTATAATTCTGAACATTCTAAATAAGCATTAAATATTTATATAAATATAATATAAGTTTATACCATGAGTTTTTATTTAATTATTCTTGCTGGAGGTAATAGCAGTAGATTTAGGTCTAATATTGGCAAACCATATCAAAAAATTGCAGGCAAATCATTAGTTGAAATTAATATTGCCAAAGCACGTAGATTTAAACAAATTAAAAAGATTGTTCTCGTTTACAATAAAAAAGACTTAAAACGAGTCAAATCCCTGAAACTTAAAAATGTGAAAATGATAGTGGGTGGGAAAACTAGACAACAATCAACATTAAATGCTTTAAAACATTTGAACAATCAAAAAGGAACTTCGAAAGTTTTAATTCATGATGTTGCTCGACCTAATTTTTCAGAAAAATTAATGAGATCAATAATGAGAAATATGCTTGATGCTAGAGCAGTTATTCCCAAAATAGAGATTCAAGACGCAATTAAACAAATAATAGATTCTAGTAAGGAAGAATACTTGGTAGGAAAAAATAGAGATAATCTATTTTTAACTCAAACTCCACAAGCCTTTAATTTGAAGGAAATATATCGTTTACATAAAACCAACTCGGGTAAATACAAAGATGATGATATTTCTTTATATATGGATCTAAATAAAGTTAAGTTTATTCAAGGAGAAAAAAATAATTTTAAGATTACCGATCGATCAGATTTTGAAAATCTAAGAAATATTTATAAATCTAAACAAAGTGTTGGAATAGGATTTGATGTTCACAGGCTAGTTCCTAAAAGAAAACTTTACTTAGCAGGTTTAAAAATTAAATCTAAAATAGGAACTTTGGGACACTCAGATGGTGATCCGGTTCTTCATTCAGTTACTGATGCAATTTTAGGCGCTTGTAAGATGGGTGATATCGGTCAAATGTTTTCAGATAAAAATAAAAAATTTAAAAATATTAGATCAACTTTTTTATTGAAACAGGTAATCAAACAGACTAAGGCAAGAGGATATTTAATAAATAATATTGATATAAATATTATTACTCAAACACCAAAAATTAAAAATTTAAAAATTAAAATGATAAATAATATAGCTGAACTTTGTGAAATTTCCTCAAGTCAGATTAATATTAAAGGTAAAACTACCGAAAAATTAGGTCTTATAGGAAAAGAAAAAGCAATAGCAAGTGAAGTTATATGCTCAGTCATTAAATATGATTAAAAATATAAATTATTTATTTGTTACATGTTTTGGTATTGGATCTTTTAGATTTGCTCCAGGAACTATAACTTCTTTAGTCACAACTATTTTTTTATATAGCCTATTTCATGTAATTAATCTATCTAGTAGTATTATACTATTAATTTTGTTTTTAGTTTTTATATATTCATTTTACGCAGTCTCCGAATACATTAAATATAATGAAAACAAAGATCCTAAAGAAATTGTAGTAGATGAATTTATTGGCCAATCCATTCCAATTTATCTTTATGAAATCGCACACGAAACTACGAAAGATCCCCAGGAGTCAATTTTATTTTATTTATATATTTTTATTTTATTTAGATTTTTTGATATCAAAAAACCATTTCCAGTGAGTTTTTTTGATAAAAAATTTAAAAATAGTTTTGGGGTAATAATAGACGATGTAGTTGCAGGTCTATATGTTGTCATTACATTGATAATATTTATGGTAATTAAATCAAAGTTTTTCTAATGAGTTTAAATAAAAAGATAATCTCATTAATTAAAAGAAAAAGGATGAAACTTGCAATTGCAGAGTCTTGCACTGGAGGAATGCTGTCTAGTGTTATCACATCAGTAAGCGGATCATCAAAAGTATTTACTATGGGAGTAGTCACTTACTCAAATCAAGCCAAAACAAGTATATTAAAAGTACCTAAAAAAATAATAAAAAAATATGGCGCTGTAAGTGTTCAATGTTGTTTGGCTATGGTCAATAATTTAAGTAAAATTAGTAATTCAAAAGTCTGTATTTCTATAACTGGAATAGCTGGCCCTAAAGGTGGATCTAAACAAAAACCAGTAGGTTTAGTTTATATTGGAATTAAAATTGGAAAAAAAGTTTTGGTTAATAAATGCAATTTTAAAAATAAAGGAAGAATTTTTATTCAAAAGCAAACAGTAAAAAAAACTCTAAATTTATTACCACAATTGATTAAACGGGATAGCTAAATTCTGGATTAACAATCACATCTAAGAGATGGGCTGTAAAACTGTTAAGTAGCAAGAAAATACTGAAAGCTATTATATAAAGTATAAAAACTAAAAAATTTCTAGTCCTTTTTCTTTTTAATAATTTTTTGTCTTCAGGAACCCACTCTTTGTTTTGAGATTTAAAATCATAGGAAAACATCCAATAAGTCAGATTAGTTTCGTTGGGATCTCCAGTTCTAATAGTTTTAATATATGAGGATAAAAATTTAAATGTGAGAATAAATAAAATTAGTAAAAAGGATATTATAAACATTATTTATATAATTTAATTGCTCTTTCTTCAAATGCTTTGGCAATTTTATTCAAACCAAGCTCAAAAGATTTTTTCATTATTCCATTCAAAATTGGATTTTTCAATTCAAAATCAATAAAAAATTCTAGCTGTGTCGAATTGTTAACCTCTTTAAATTTCCATTCATTTTTAAGATGTTTTAAAGGTCCATCAAGATTGGTGACTATTATGGTGTCTTTTTCTTTATAATAAGACACGTGACTTGAGAAAGTTTCATTAAGAATGCTTTTACCTACTTTTAAATCTCCATTAAAAGTGATTAAATCAACACTCTCATTTTTATCATAAACCTTCCCCTCTATACACCAAGGAACAAACTCTGGATATTTTTCAATATCGAGAACCATTTTTACTAACTGTTCTTTTTTACAAGGGATGATTTTTTTTATTGATGCGGAAGACATTCAAGCTTTTTATTTCTTGCATCCTGTAATTTTCTAAAATCTTCATCAGCGTGATAAGAAGATCTTGTTAAAGGTGACGAAGAAACAAGTAAAAATCCTTTTGTCTTTGCAATATGCTCAAACTCTTTAAATTCATTAGGATGGTAATAACGATTTAATGGATGATGTTTTGGTGATGGCTGCAAGTATTGACCAATCGTGATAAAATCAACTTCGGCAGATCTTAAATCATCCATAACTTGAATTACCTCTTCCTTGCTTTCACCCAAACCGACCATTATTCCTGACTTTGTAAAAACTTTTTTGTTAAATTTTTTTGCGTTCTTTAAAAGTTCTAATGAAGCAAAATAACGAGCTCCTGGTCTTACAGTTGTGTAAAGTCTTGGGACTGTCTCTATATTATGATTGAAAACATCAAGGTCAGCTTCTAAAACTTTTTTATAAGCATCACCTTTTCTTAAAAAATCAGGCGTTAAAACTTCAATAGAAGTTTGTGGATTTTTTTCTCTAGTAGCTTTCACAACTTTATAAAAATGCTCTGATCCACCATCGTCAAGATCATCCCTGTCTACTGATGTAATTACAACATGTTTTAATTTCAAATTACTAACTGCTTTTGCAATTTTCGTAGGCTCGAAAATATCTAAGTCCGTTGGTTTTCCAGTTTTAACATCACAAAACGCACATGCTCTTGTACATGTGTCACCCATAATCATAAATGTCGCGTGTTTTTTGCTCCAGCATTCTGTAATATTTGGACAATTTGCTTCCTGACAAACAGTCACTAAATTATTTTGATTTACAATTTGTTTAGTTTGAA
>CACEBD010000004.1 GCA_902557775.1 uncultured Pelagibacteraceae bacterium | reverse complement strand
ACAATACAAAGAGAACTTAAATCTAAACCTTTTAGAAGAAGTTGTTAATATTGTAGAGGATCCAAATTTACTTCATGTAAGTTTTAGTAAAAATTTCTTAGAAATACCAAAAGAAATTATAATTTCTACTTTAGAAAAACATCAAAGGTATTTTCCAATTTTTGACGGCAGAGATCAGTTAATTAATAACTTTTTTGTTGTAACAAATAAAAAAGATGAAAAAAGATTGATTACACAAGGAAATAAAAGGGTTGTAGAAGCAAGACTGGCTGATGCCAAATTTTTCTGGGATAAAGACAGGTCAAAAAATTTGATTAAACAAATAGCTAATCTCAAATCAATAACTTTTTACGAAAAGTTAGGAACTATTTATGATAAAACACAGAGGCTAAGACAGTTGGCCGGATTACTTTCAGATGACTTAAATATTAGTAAAGAAAAAGTTCAAATAGCAGCTTCAATTTCTAAAACTGATTTATGTTCAGACTTAGTTGGAGAATATCCCGAACTTCAAGGTGTTATGGGAAAATATTTTGCATTAGCACAAGGTTTTGAACAAGATGTGGCCAACTCAGTAAGCGATCATTATTTACCGACAGGTCTTACGTCAGTGATACCTAAAAAACCTTTTAGTTATTCTATTTCAATTGTAGATAAGATAGATACTTTAGTTGGGTTTTTTGTTATTGACGAAAAACCTACAAGTTCTAAAGACCCATTTGCTTTAAGACGAGCCGCAATTGGATTGCTTAGAATAATTATTGAAAATAAATTATCTTTCAAATTAAGGGATTTAATCAGTTACGCTATAAGACTTTACCAAGAACAAGGCGTTGAAATTAAAAATGAGAAAACAGAACAACAAGTTCTAGAATTTATAAAGGAAAGAATGCGAAACGTATTAAAATTGAAAAATATTAAAACTGATATTATTGAAGCTTCAATTAGTTCTCACGATGGAGATAATTTCCTAGCTCTTTATGCAAAAACAATTTTAATGAATAAATATAAAAATAAGGGTGTCGGACTAAATGCCATCAGTTCATATAAAAGAGCCTCAAATATTTTAGAAAAAGCTGGAAAAGGGATTGTTGGCAGACCTGATGCTGTGTTATTTAGGAAAGATGAGGAAAAAATACTTCATGAGAAAATAAACGAGATCCGAAAAGCTCTTACAGTCAAAGATGATAATAAAGACTACGAGAGCTTGTTATTAAAGCTTTCTGATACTAAAGAATCCACGGATAATTTTTTTGACAATGTAGTAGTAAATGATGAAAATCAAGATATAAAAAATAATCGATTAGAGTTGTTGAAAATGTTCTGCAATACTTTTGATAGCTTTATTGATTTCTCAAAACTAGAAGGTCTGTAATGACAAAAATTGTATTCAGTTTCGATGATAAATCTGCGAAAAAATTAAAGAATAAAAAAAATATTTTAGGTGGAAAAGGAGCAAATCTTGGTGAGATGGGAAGATTAGGTTTACCAGTTCCTCCTGGATTTACTATTACAACAGATGTCTGTGATCTTTTTTTTAAAAATAAAAAAAAATTACCCAAAAAAGTAATACAAAATATCGAGACAGAACTTAAAAATATTGAAAAAAAAACTAAAAAAAAATTTGGTGACCTTAAAAATCCTTTACTGGTATCAGTTAGATCGGGTGCTAGAATTTCAATGCCTGGCATGATGGATACAATTTTAAATCTTGGTCTTAACGACAGAACAGTTGAGTCACTAAAAAAAAGAACTTCTAACGGGCGATTTGCTAAAGATAGTTATAGAAGATTTATTCAAATGTACAGCAATGTAGTTTTGGGCGTAGAAGGACATTTGTTTGAGGAACTAATTGATAATTACAAGTTAACTAAAGGAGTTTTATTAGATACAGATTTAGACGAGAGCGATTGGGATGGCTTAATTATTAATTTTAAAGAGTTAGTAAAAAAAGAAAAAAAAATTAATTTTCCTCAGGACGTCAAAGAGCAATTATTAGGAGCAATAGATGCAGTATTTTTATCTTGGGACAGCCAAAGAGCAAAAACTTATAGAAAATTAAATCAAATTCCAGATCACTGGGGAACAGCTGTAAATGTTCAAGCTATGGTTTTTGGAAATATGGGTGATGATTGTTCAACAGGTGTTGCCTTCACAAGAAATCCTTCGACAGGAGAAAATTCTTTTTTTGGTGAATTTCTAATTAATGCACAAGGTGAAGATGTTGTAGCGGGTACTAGAACTCCTCAATATATCACTAAAAAAGCAAAAAAAGACTCAGGATCTAAAGCTCCTTCAATGGAAGAAGCTATGCCCAAAGTTTACAAAGAGCTTACAAAGGTATTTCTTAAGTTAGAAAGGCATTATAAAGATATGCAAGACATCGAGTTTACAGTTGAAAATAATAAACTTTGGATGTTGCAAACCAGATCTGGAAAAAGAACAGCCAAAGCTGCAATTAAAATTGCTGTGGATATGGTTAAAGAGAAATTGATTTCAAAAAAAGAAGCAATCAAAAGAATTGATCCAAATACTTTAGATACTCTACTACATCCTACTTTAGACGAAAAAGTTGAGAAAGAGGTAATTGCTTCGGGGTTACCTGCATCTCCAGGCGCTGCAAGTGGTAAAGTTGTTTTCACTGCTGATGAAGCAGAGAAATTAAACGGGATGATGCAAGATACAATATTAGTGAGGTTAGAAACTTCACCAGAGGATATACATGGAATGCATGCAGCTAAAGGAATTCTTACTGCAAGAGGTGGCATGACTAGTCATGCTGCGGTTGTAGCACGAGGAATGGGAAGACCATGTGTTTCGGGCTCAGGTGAAATTACGATCGATTATGAATTAAAACAATTTAAAGCTGGAGACGTGATTATTAAAGAAGGAGACATTATTACTATAGACGGTGGAAGCGGAAAAGTAATGAAAGGATTAGTGCCTACTGTTCAACCTGAAATTTCTGGTTATTTCTCTACAATAATGAAATGGGCTGATCAATTTAGAAAATTAAAAGTTAGAACGAATGCTGAAACTGAAGCAGACAGTAAAACAGCGAGAGAATTTGGTGCTGAGGGGATTGGTTTATGTAGAACAGAGCATATGTTCTTTGATGAGGAAAGAATATTATCTGTAAGGCAAATGATTTTATCTAAATCAAGAGAAGATAGAAATAGTGCGCTGGATAAACTTTTGCCTCATCAAAAAGAAGACTTTAAAAAAATATTTAAAGTTATGTCAGGTTTGCCTGTAACAGTAAGATTATTAGATCCACCACTTCATGAATTTTTACCAAAAACTGACAAAGATATAGAGGAAGTTGCAAGATCTTTAAATTTATCAGCAAAAGAAGTTAAAGATAGAATTTCAGAACTCCATGAGGAAAACCCTATGCTTGGTCATAGGGGATGCAGACTTGGTATTTCTTTTCCAGAGATTTATGAAATGCAATGTAGGGCAATTTTTGAAGCTATAATTGAATTAAAAAAACAAAAAGTAAAAGCAGCTTTTGTAGAAATAATGATTCCATTGGTTTCAACTGAGTCTGAATTAAAAATTTTAAGAGCTTTAGTTAATAAAATTTCTAAAGAAATAGAAAAAGAAAATAAATTAAAACTTGAGTATATGGTTGGAACCATGATTGAATTGCCGCGTGCTGCTTTACAAGCAAAGTCTATCTCAAAACATGCTGACTTTTTCAGTTTTGGAACAAATGATTTAACACAAACAACCTTTGGAATAAGCCGGGATGACTCAGGAAAATTTTTAAACGATTATATTGATAATAAAATATTTGATGTAGATCCATTTGTAAGTATTGATCAAAATGGAGTAGGTGAATTAGTTCAAATAGCTTCCTCAAGAGGTAGAAAAACAAACAAAAATATTAAATTAGGTATTTGCGGCGAACACGGTGGTGATCCAAAGAGTATTGAGTTTTGCTCTAGAACAGGACTAAACTATGTTTCCTGCTCTCCATTTAGAGTTCCCGTTGCAAGACTTGCAGCCGCACAAGCAGAATTATCTAAATAATAAAGTAGTATCAAATGATCTGGTGCTATGAGTAATTGCACCAACTGAAATTCTATTTACACCTGTTTTGGATATTTGTTTAATATTATTTAAAGTAGCATTTCCCGAATACTCTGTTTCGTATTTATTTTTACAAAGTTTTAAACAATATTTTAACTGTGAAGATTTCATATTATCAAAAAGTATTCTTTTAAATTTTAAGCCTAAAATTTGATTAAGCTGATTTACATTTTCAACTTCAACTGTAACAATTTTTTTTGTTTTTATAGCTTTCTCAACTAATTCCCTAAGACTAGACGATGCACTTATATGATTATCTTTAATAAGAATTTCATCGCTTAAATTATATCTATGATTATGCCCACCGCCTTTTTTGACAGCATATTTTTCAAGTGTTCTTAAATTAGGTGTAGTTTTCCTTGTACAACAGATCTTAGTTTTTTTACTAATTTTTTTTACGAATTGATTAGTGACTGTTGCGATACCCGAGGCATGATTAAGAAAGTTTAAAGCAGTTCTCTCAGCAGTTAAGATTGTTTTTGTTTTAGCTTTTATATTAGCAATTACTTTATTTTTTTTTATTTTTTTTCCGTCAGAGACTTTCTTTGTGAAAATGGTTTCTCTCCCAATTAATTTAAATGCTGCTTTACAAAACTCTAAACCAGCTATTACACCATCTTGTTTAGCTATTATTTTAGCTTTAATAATTTTATTTTTTGCTCTTAAGATGTTTGTAGTGATATCACCTCTAGGCTTCAGGTCTTCTTCTAGAGCCTTTCTTACAACTGATTTTATATAAAATTGATTTAATGCTTGCACTGATCTAACGACCGATCTCGGTCATTCTTATTACAGATTTTCTCGCGGCCTCAATAGTTTTACTATCTAAAATAATCTCGTTAGTTTCATTTTCTAAACAATCTAAAATTTTTTTTAAATTAATTTTTTTCATATAAGGACATAAATTACATGGTTTGATAAAAGATACTTTCGGATTATCAGCTTCTACGTTATCACTCATTGAACATTCTGTTACTAACATAACTTTTTTAGGTTGCTTATTTTTTACATAATCAATCATTCCAGATGTTGATCCTGCAAAATCAGAAGCCGCAATTACATCTGGCGGACATTCAGGATGAGCTATTATTTTAATTCCAGGATTTTGGGATTTGATATCTTCAATTTCTTTTCCTGTAAACTGTTCATGCACTATACAAGTTCCTTTCCAAGAAATTATTTTAACCTTAGTATTTTTTGCCACATAGTCTGCTAAATATTGGTCAGGTAGAAAAATTACTTTATCTACATTTAAAGACTCAACTACTTTTACTGCGTTAGCTGAAGTACAGCAAACATCAGTTTCTGCTTTAACGTCTGCAGAAGTATTTACATAGGAGACAACAGGAACGCCTGGAAACTTTTGTTTTAGTAATTTTACATCTTCACCTGTAATAGAATTAGATAAAGAACAACCTGCCTGCATGTCAGGAAGAAATACTTTTTTTTCTGGACACATTAATTTTGCTGTTTCTGCCATAAAGTGTACCCCACACATTATTATTTTATCAGCTTTTGTTTTTGACGCCTCTACTGCTAACGCTAATGAATCAGCAGATATATCCGCTACACCATGGTAAATTTCCGGAGTTTGGTAGTTATGAGCAAGTATAATTGCATTTTTCTCTTTTTTAATTTTATTAATTTTCTCTATTAATGGAGCATGAATTTTCCATTCAGCTTCAGGAACGAATTTTGAGATTTTCTTATAAATCTCTTGCGTAGGGCTCAAATTTTGTTGTTGTACAGACATACTAATTCCAATTTACCAACTTGAGATTAAATTGTCATTCATTTATTGTCGCATTATTATTGCGGTCGTGCTGAAATTGGTAGACAGGCACGCTTGAGGGGCGTGTGGGTTTCCCGTGAGAGTTCGAGTCTCTCCGACCGCACCAAAAAAAAGGTATTTATGATTGATTATTTAAGAAAACACAAAAGAATTATATTTATAATTTTAGTGATAGCGTTTATTGAATTGAGTGGATATGGAATACTAGCGTCTTTATCTAGGTTACTTAACGTGCTCTAAAATTTTACAATCTTTATTATTTGCTAATAATTTTTTATCTATAAAATCCTCAAGATTAGGTTCGATAACCTTAATTAATCCGAAGGCGTACGGTTGATCAATAAGTATTTTTCCAATTTTTATATTATTAAAAGTAATTTCATCACCAATATTTAATTTTTCAGTTGATGATATGGGAAACAATCTTCTTCTAAGTTTGTTTTTTAATTTCATCCTTGCAGTATTTTCTTGTCCTACAAAACATCCTTTTTTAAAATCTATGGCTTGAAGCGACTCAAAATTTGCCTCTAAACCAAACAATTGATCTTTTAAATTAATTAATCCTTTTTCAGGTACTCCTAATTTATGTGCAAGAGAGTAATATTCTTTTTTATCGATAATATTGAGACTTAATTTTTTAATTGTTAAGTAAAGTTTTTCAAGATTTGAAATTATTCTTGCTCCTAATTTTTCATTTCTTGGATCTAAAAAAATTGGAGTATCTCTGTAAGTAATAGTATTTTCATTTGATTTTAATTCTTCTCGTAATTCCTTGAATTTTGAATTGTTAATTACTCCAATAACAAATTCAGAAGAAAAGTCTTCAATTCCAACTTTTGATCTTAACTTATATTTTGATAAATCTTTTATTAGATCACTAGTAGAGTTTTCGCTACAGTCTAATAAATATCCTTTATTATTCTGAATTATAAAAAATTCATTCAAATATTTACCTTGAGGAGTCAACAAGGCTGAGAAAATAGAGTTTTTTTTAGAAACTTTATTTATGTCATTTGTAATTATATTTTGGAGAAAGTCTTTTGCATCTTCACCACTTACTAAGATTACACCTCTTTTTTCTAAAATTACAACTTGATCTTTTTTCATAAATGTTACTTATACAATATATTATTTATTAAAAATATGTCTGATAATTATAGTCTCATCATTAAAAATGGCTCCTGTTATATCGATGGTAAATTGATAAAATCTGATATTGGCATATATGAAAATAAAATTCAAAAGATAGGGAATCTAGAAGAAAATAATTCTAAAGTTTACGACGCATCTGACAAAGTAGTTTTACCAGGAATCATAGACACACAAGTACATTTTAGAGAACCTGGTTCTACTGATGCGGAAGATTTAGAAAGCGGAAGTAGAGCTGCAGTTCTTGGAGGAGTAACTTCTTTATTTGAGATGCCCAACACTAACCCTCCAACAGCAAATTTAATAGAGTTTGAAAAAAAATTACAAGCTGCAAAAAATAGAATGCATAGTAATTATGCATTTTATTTTGGAGCAACCCCTCAAAATACTGAACAACTTGCTCAACTTAAAAATGTTGAAGGTTGTTGTGGAGTTAAACTTTTTGCAGGATCATCAACAGGTAATCTGTTGGTGGATAAAGAAGCGGATATCGAAAAAGTGATTTCAAGTAGTGACAGGATAGTTTCAATTCACTCTGAGGATGAAGATATTATTAAATTAAGAAAAAAATTTATCAGACAAGGAGATGTTCACTCTCACCCTGAATGGAGAAATGTGGAATGTGCGATGTCCTCAACTCGTAGAGTTGTAAAAATTGCAGAAAGATATGATAAAAAAATTCATGTCTTACATGTTACTACTAAAGAAGAGGTCGATTTTTTAGCTATGCATAAAAAAAATGTTACGTTTGAAACAACTCCTCAACATTTAACTTTGTATGCACCAGATTGCTACGACAAATTAGGCACTTACGCTCAAATGAACCCACCTTTGAGATCGAAAGATCATTACGATCGTCTGTGGGTAGCTATAAAAAATAATGTTGTAGATGTTCTTGGGTCGGATCACGCTCCTCACTTAAAAATTAATAAAGACAAAGAATACCCAAACACTCCTTCTGGGATGCCAGGTGTTCAAACTATTTTTCCAGTTATGATTGATCATGTGAACAATGGAAAACTTGAGTTAAATCAACTCATAAATCTGATGTGTGAAAACCCATGTAAAATTTTTGGAATTAAGAATAAAGGTTTTATAAAAGAGGGTTTTGATGCAGATTTGACGATAGTTGATATGGATAAAGAAGTTACTATAAAGAATGAAATAATTGCTAGTAAATGTGGATGGACACCCTTTCACAATTATAAAGTAAAAGGTTTCCCTGTAGGAACAATTGTAAACGGTATTTTAGTAATGTCCGAGGGAAAAATTTTAGTTGAGTCTAAAGGGCAACCTTTAAAGTTTTAAAATATTATTATCTTTCAAGTCTTGTTTTATCTCATCTAAAATAGCTGGATCATCTATAGTTGCTGGCATTTTATAAGGTTCATTATCTGCAATTTTTCTAACGGTTCCTCTAAGCACTTTTCCTGATCTAGTTTTAGGCAATCTCTTTACCACAATAGCTATTTTGAATGCCGCAACGGGACCAACTTTTTCTCTAACCATTTTTACGCATTCGCTAATAATTTCTTTTTTATCTTTGGTTACCCCTGCTTTAAGTGCAAGCAAACCAATAGGTATTTGACCTTTAAGTTTATCAGCAATTCCTATTACTGCGCACTCAGCAACATTTGTATGTTCTGCCAAAACCTCTTCAATAGCCCCAGTAGACAATCTATGACCCGCAACATTAATAATATCGTCTGTTCTAGACATGATCCAAACATAACCATCTTCATCAATATGTCCCGCATCATAAGTTTGATAATATCCTGGGTAAGTTGTCATATAGTTTTCTTTGTATCTTTTATCTGCTCCCCATAATGTTGGAAAAGTTCCTGGAGGAAGAGGGAGCTTCACAACAATATCTCCCATTTTACCTGGGCCTACCTCTTTACCCTCAGAATTTAAAACTTTTAGATCATAGCCTGGTACGGGTTTGAATGCAGAACCATATTTTACCGGAAAATTTTCAATTCCTGTACAGCTTGATGTTATTGCCCAACTTGTTTCAGTTTGCCACCAATGATCGATTACAGGTGAGTTAGAAAGCTTTTCAAACCATTTTATTGTATCAGGGTCGGCTCTCTCACCGGCAAGAAATAGTTTGTCAAACTTACTTAAATCGTATTTTTTAAAAAATTTTCCATCAGGATCCTCTTTTTTAATAGCTCTTATAGCTGTTGGTGCAGTAAAAAGAGATTTTACTTTATGCTCTGAAATTATTCTCCAAAAAACTCCAGCATCAGGAGTTCCTACAGGTTTTCCCTCAAACAAAACTGTTGTACAACCATAAAATAATGGACCGTATACTATATAAGAGTGTCCCACTATCCAACCAATATCACTAGCAGACCACCAAACATCCTCTGGTTTGATATTGTAAATGTTTTTCATAGTCCATTTTAATGCAACTATATGTCCCCCTATATCACGAACTATTCCCTTAGGAAGGCCAGTAGTTCCTGATGTGTAAAGAATATAAGCGTAATCATTTGCATTCATTTTTTCACACTCTGCAGGCTTTACATCTTTGTGAGCATCGTTCCAGGTAATATCAATTTCAGGATTTAATTCTGCTTTATCCTTCTCTCTTTGAAAAATTATACATTTTTTAATTTTATGGCTTGCTAACTCCAGCGCTTTATTAACCAAAGGTTTGTAATGAACAGTTCGTCCAGGCTCATAGCCACAAGAGGCGGTAACAAGTATTTTAGCTTTAGAGTCATCAATCCTGCTTGCTAGTTCGTTTGCAGCAAAGCCCCCGAATACAACTGAGTGGACTGCACCAATTCTCCCACAGGCTAGCATTGCTACTACTGCCTCTGGAATCATAGGCATATAGATTATAACTCTATCTCCTTTGCTCACACCTTGTTTTTTTAAAGCTCCAGCAAATAAAGCGACTTTTTCTCTCAACTTGTTATAAGTTATATTTTCTTTTGAACTAGTTATTGGGCTATCATAAATGATAGCAAGCTTTTCACCTCTTCCCTCATCGATATGTAAGTCTAAAGCATTATAACAAGTGTTTGTTACTCCATCTTCAAACCATTTATAGAAAGGAGGACTATCTGAATTTAAGATTTTAGTAGGTTTTTTGTACCAAAATATATCATTAGAAACTTCTTTCCAAAAATCTTCTCTATTTTCTATAGATTTTTGATAAATCTCACTATACTTTTGAGTCAATTTTAACCCCCAGATTTTCTTTAATTTTTTCGATTATTTCATAAATATCCCCAAAAAAAAATAAAAAAACCAGTAAATATGCGGTTTTTTTACGAAAAAAAGACTTCACTGTAACTTTTTTTTTTACTATGGTTCCCAGCATATTATTCGGTGGTGAGCATATTAATCACTCGTCCGAGTAGTTTATATATAAACTAAACGAAAACTAAACAAACGAGGGAGGTTTTCATGAGAAAATTAGGTCTTTTTGCTTTAGCGGCAGTTGCCTTTCTAGGTATATCTAGCTCAGCTAATGCAGCGACTGCCATGTTACAAACAAATGATTTCGTAGGAATATCATTCTGGCTTGTATCAATGGGAATGATTGCAACAACTGTGTTTTTCTTTGCAGAAAGAGGAACTGTTGCGGCATCATGGAGAACATCTTTAACAGTAGCTGGACTTGTAACTGGTGTTGCATTTGTTCACTACATGTATATGAGAGAAGTTTGGGTGACTACAGGTGATTCACCAACGGTATATAGATATATCGACTGGTTAATTACAGTACCACTTCAAATGATCGAATTCTATCTAATCTTGGCAGCTGTTAGAAAGGTGCCAACTTCTATATTCTGGAAGCTATTAATTGGTTCATTAGTAATGTTAATCGGTGGATACCTAGGTGAAGCTGGTTATATTCAACCATTTGTAGGTTTCGTAATAGGAATGGCTGGATGGATTTACATCTTGTTTGAAATATTCTCAGGTGAAGCTGGAACAATGGCGGCAAAAGCTGGTAACAAAGCTATGTCAACAGCTTTCAGCGCTATGAGAATAATCGTAACTATTGGTTGGGCGATTTATCCTTTAGGATATATTTTCGGTTACCTAACTGGTGGTGTTGATGCAAATGCTTTAAACGTAATTTACAATTTAGCTGACTTTGTTAACAAGATCGCTTTTGGTCTAGTAATTTGGGCAGCAGCAATGCAAAACACAAGATTATCATCTAGATAGAAGATAATTTACTTTAAAAAGGGCGAGTACATTTTGTGTACTTGCCCTTTTTTTTTAGATACATATATTAAATATCATGGAAATATCAAAGCCATATAAAGGAAAAGGAAAAAGAAAAATTAAAAAAATGCCTTTCACGGTGAAAGGTTATATTTTGTATTACGCTTTTTTTTGGGTTGTAATAATCTCAATTTATCTAGCTTATTATTAGGAAAAATATATTTGTGGCAAAAATTACTTATAAAGAATTCGAGGGAAGTTCTAAAACAATAGAGGTAGAAAATGGCCTTTCCGTAATGGAAGGGGCAATTCAAAACGATATACCAGGCATCGACGCTGACTGTGGAGGATCTATGGCTTGCGCAACTTGTCATGTTTATGTCGAAGAAAGATGGTTAGATAAACTTCCTAAGGCAGAAGAGGCAGAGGTTGACATGATTGATATGGCATATGAACCAAAAAAAAATAGTAGATTAAGTTGTCAATTAATTGTTTCTGATGAATTAGATGGTTTAATTATAACTACACCAGCGAAGCAAACATAATGAAAAAAATTGATACTATTGTTATTGGAGCAGGTCCCGTAGGATTATTTGCAGTACACCAATTAGGAATCAAAGGCCTCAAATCAGTAGTGATTGACAACTTAGATAAAGTAGGAGGCCAATGTATCGAACTTTATCCTGATAAACCTATTTATGATATACCAGCAGTTCCAGAATGCACAGGAGAAGAATTAACTAAAAGATTATTTGATCAAATAAAACCATTTAAAACAGAATTTTTTTTAAATGAAAGAGTAGATGAAGTAACACAAGATAAAAACAATTGGATTATCAAAACAAATAAAAATAATCAATTTATAGCACCCAATATAATTATCGCTGGGGGAGTTGGCTCTTTTGAACCCAGAAAACTTTCAATTGAAGATGCGGAAAAATTTGAGGATAAATTTATTTTTTATGCTGTTAAAAATAAAGAGAAATTTAAAAACAAAAATATTTCAATTTTTGGCGGAGGCGACTCTGCTTTAGATTGGGCGTTAGAATTATCTAAATTTTCAAATATCAATTTAATTCATAGAAGAAATGAATTTAGAGGCACTCCACATACATTAAATGAAATTAAAAAATTAGAAAAAGAAGGTAAAATTTCGATAAAAACACCTTGCCAATTAAACTCTATAGAAGGAGAAAAGGATATAAAGTCAATAAGTATTAAATTTGACGATGGCAAAATTGAAAAAATTAAAACAGATTTTGTTTTAAGTTTTTTTGGATTAGTTATGAAATTAGGACCTATAGCTGAATGGGGTTTAAATATGAGTAAAAAAACAATCACAGTAAATTCAGAAAATTTTGAAACTAATAAAAAAGGAATATTTGCTGTTGGTGATATTTGTAACTATCCAGGTAAACTCAAACTAATTCTTTCGGGTTTTCATGAAGTAGCTCTAGCTTCAGTTGAATGCTTCAAAAGAGCAAGACCTAATGAAAAATACAGGTTCGAATTTACAACATCCTCTAAAACTATTCAGGAGAGACTTG
This sequence comes from uncultured Pelagibacteraceae bacterium, assembly GCA_902557775.1. Lineage (GTDB taxonomy): Bacteria > Pseudomonadota > Alphaproteobacteria > Pelagibacterales > Pelagibacteraceae > Pelagilacustribacter. The sequence goes on along the minus strand of CACEBD010000004.1, from coordinate 53,276 downwards.
GAAAAAAGTGATTGAACTTCTTACCGCTAATACTCCAAATGGTAAAAAAATTTCAATTATGCTCGAAGAGATTAAATTTAAATTTAAGGTTACGAAGATTAATATCAATAAAGAAGAACAATTTAAACCAGAGTTTAAGAAATTAAGTCCTTTTAGCAAAACACCTGTAATTATAGATCATATCAATAAAGTAAGTCTTTTTGAGTCAGGGGCAATTTTAATTTACTTAGGCGAGAAAAGTGGAAAGTTCTACGATGAAGGTGAAAGGACAGTTATTAATCAATGGTTAATGGGACAAATGGGATACATTGGCCCAATGCTTGGACAACATCATCAATTTCACCATTACAATCCTGGTAAAAGTGAGTTTGGAGAAAGAAGATATTTTAAAATTTCTGAGAGAATATATAAAGAATTAGATGAAAGATTGGCAAATTCAAATTTTCTTGCAGGTAAATATTATTCAATTGCAGATATAGCTACATTTCCTTGGATAGCAAGGCATGAGTGGCATGACATAGGTTTAAAAAATTTTAAAAATTTAAGAAGATGGTATGAAGAAATTGCCATTAGAGAGGCAGTTAAAAAAGGATATGACTTATTAAAAAATGGTGAAAAAATCCCAAAAGTTTAGTCGTCGATGAATATTTTTTCATCCCTTTCATGTCTTTCCTGAGCCTCAATAGAAAGAGTAGCTACTGGTCTCGCCATTAATCTTTTTAAACCTATAGGTTCACCAGTCTCTTCACAATACCCATAAGTTCCATCTTTTATTCTTTGTAGAGCTGAATTTATTTTAGATATTAATTTTCTGCTTCTATTCAAGGCTTTCATCTCTACAGATTTATCAGTGTAAGATGATGCTTGGTCAACAATATCTGCAGAGGAAACATTATCATCCGATGAATTAAGTATATTGCCTAAGTTGTTTGCCTTAATGATTTCTTTTTTCCAATTTAATAGCTCATCTGTGAAAAACTTTTTATGCTTTGCACACATATATTTTTCTTTTGAGTTTGGAGTATACCTTTTTTTAATAGTACTTTTTTTAACCATTTTTCGAATTTCGCGAGTATATGTTTGATTTTAGTCGTGTCAATAGCATATAAATTGTAATAATTTCAATATTTATGGTTTCAAAAAAAAATATATACAAATTTTATTTTTTCTTTCTTTTCATTCATCTATTTCTATGGACTTTGATACCGTCATTAACAAACGTTAATCTCCCACTAGATACAATCGAAGCATTAGCATGGGGTAGTAACTTAAGTTGGGGGTTTAATAAGCACCCACCATTTAGTGCTTTTGCGGTCGAATTCTTTTATAAAATATTTGGAAATCAAGACTGGGCATATTATCTTTTAAGTCAACTATTTGTTATCTCAGCTTTTATAGCAGTTTTTAATTTTGCTAAAGATTTTTTCAAAAGTGATTATTTGGCTTTTTTATCAGTTTTATTACTAGAGAGTATTTTTTATTATAATTATACTTCCCCTGAATTTAATGTAAATATTTCTCAATTACCTTTTTGGGCATTTAGTATTTTCTTTGCCTGGCGCTGCATTAAATATGATAAATATTTAGATTATATTTTTTTAAGCTTAACATTAGGACTAGGAATATTGTCTAAATATATTTTCTTATACTTGGTGCTAGGTATAAAATTATTATTTTTATATTTATTAATAAAAAAAAAAATTAAATCATACAATTTTTTAATAATTGGCCCTTTAGTTTTATTAATTGTTTTACCTCACATATTTTGGTTATTTGACAACAATTTCATAACTTTATCATACGGCATTAATAGAACAGGTGTTGCAGGAAATCTTATGGATCATTTAATTTTTCCAATTACTTTCATTTTTAAGCAATTAATTATTCTATTACCTTTTTTTATTATGACTTTTTTTTTAATAAACAAATTTAAACTTAATAAGATTGTTTTAGACCAAAAATTAATTTTTTTATTCTTTACTTTTTTAATACCTTTATTATTTATTTTTCTTACATCAATGATAATGGGTGCTAAATTAAGAACAATGTGGATGACACCTTTCTATCTTTTAGCCGGTGTAGTGATTATTCAAATCTTTAGAAAAAATATTAATCTCAATAAAATTAAAAAGTTCTATATTGTTTTTGTATTTTTCTTTTTAATTTCACCCGGGACATATGCTTTAATATCCTTAAAAAATGATTTTAAAAGAACTGATTATCCAGGAAAGGAAATTGCAAGATTAGTTCAAAATAGATGGGATGATAATTTTACTAACGAGATAAAAATAGTAATTGGAGACGAATGGTTTGCTGGAAATTTGTCTTACCATTTAGATTCTAGACCAAAATGGATTATAGAGCTAAAAGATGAGTCTAAAAATTTAAACAAAGAAGAAGGAGTGATTTATACTGGTAATCCAAAAATACTTAAAAACATTTGTCCTGGCGTCTTTGGATCTATAAAACCAGTTGGATATTGTATGATTGGTATCAGATGAAAAAAATTATAATTATTATTCCAATTTTTAACGATTGGGACTCTTTAAAACAATTACTTTTAGAAATTGATCAAGTTATAAAAGAAATTGAAGGTGTATTTGTTGATTGTTTAGTAATAAATGATGCATCAACAATGAAAACTCCTGAGATTAATAGGCCAAAAAATATTAAATCATTGAAAATTTTAAATATGAAACAAAATAAGGGTCATGCTAAATGTAATGCCTTTGGAATAAGGTACAGCGTTCAAAAAGAAAAATTTGATTTTCTAATTTTAATGGATGGTGATGGAGAAGATAGGCCTACAGAGCTTAGAAGTTTAATCGATAAAGTAAAAAATGACCCTAAGCTTTCAGTGGTAGCAAAAAGAGTTAAAAGGTCTGAAGGAATTTTTTTTAAAACATTATATTTAATGCACAAAATAATTACCTATATATTTACAGGAAAAATAATTAATTTCGGTAATTATAGCTGCCTGACAATAAATGATGCAAAAATTATTCAAGATAAAGCTAGTTTATGGAATAGTTACTCTGGGACGATTAAAAAATATCTATTAGATTATAATGAAATAGACTCAACTAGAGGTAAAAGATATTTTGGACCATCAAAGATGTCATTTTTTAATCTAATTATCCATTCTTTTTCAATTATCGCAGTATTTAAATTACAAGTTTTGATTAGATCTTTTTTTATAATTATAATTTTAGGATATATAAATAAATTCTTCACTTTAGATTTAGTTTTTTTACAAATACCTGTGATCCTGTTTTGTATTATTATATTTTTAGTATCTTTAAGACAAAATAAAAAAGAATTATTAAAAAGCTCAGAAAATTTGATAAATATAAAAGAATTTAATAACTAAAAGTTGTATTTTGAGTCTCTAATAGAATCAAAAAGGAATCAAAAGGTGAACATTTGAAGGTGATTTTGATGACTTGTGAGTATGTTTAAATGCGCGTAATGTATTTTGAATTTAGATTATGAAAGTAGAGTATTATTACAGTATTGCATCACCTTTCTCGTATTTAGGCTTAGAAAGATTTTTATCTCTGGTAAAAAAATACAACCTCGAAATTGACGAAAAACCTGTTGATCTAGTAGGTGAAATTTTTTCAAATACAGGAGGTTTACCAGTTCCTAAAAGACACCCTTCAAGACAAAAGTATAGACTTATAGAAATAGATAGAATTGCAAAAAAATTTAATGTTAAAATAAATAAACAGCCAAAATTTTTTCCTCCTTCGGACCCTCACCTGCCCGCAAAATTTGTTATAGCAGCGTGCAAAAAAGGAGATAAATTAATATTTGGCAAGATGTGTTTAGAGTATATTTGGTCATTAGAAAAAGATATTTCAGATTACAAAATTCTTGAGGAAATTTGCGAAAAATTAAAATTAAATTTTGAAGAAATAAAAAATTTAGCATTATCAGATGAAATTGATCTTAAGTATAAAAAAAATTCAAAAGACGCAATGGATCAAAATGTATTTGGAGCACCATCTTATGTTTTTGAAAATGAAATATTTTGGGGTCAAGATAGACTTGAGTATCTAGAAGATGCTATAAAAAAAACTACTAATTAAAATTAAAATATGAAATTAAGTAGTTTAAAATATCAGAAAATTAAGAAAAAATATTTACATTTTCTCAAATCTCAGGAGGTAACATCAGAGCCATTCAGGAATAAAATTGGCCAATTAAATAATTTTTATTTACCTTTAAGCGAATTTATCTACAGAAATTACTCAACAAATAAAAAAACAAAAATTATAGGTTTAACCGGAGGTCAAGGATCAGGAAAATCTACAATATCAAATATTCTTAAGATACTATTAAAAGAGGCCTATGGTTTAAATACAATAACTTTCTCAATTGATGACTTTTATAAAACTTATAAAGAGCGAAAAAAAATGTCAGAAAAAGTAAGCCCATTATTTCTAACAAGAGGAGTTCCAGGCACTCATGATACTAATTTATTATTTACCTGTTTAAAAAAAATAAAAAAATCAAATTTTAGTAAAATTTTAATTCCAAAATTTGATAAATCTATCGATGATAGATTGCCAAAAAAAAAATGGCAAAAAGTAGAAAATAAACAAGATATAGTTATATTTGAAGGTTGGTGCGTCGGAGTAACACCGCAAAAAGAAAAAGATTTAATAGTACCTATAAATGAATTAGAAAAAGATAAAGACAAAAAAAGAATTTGGAGAACAAAAGTAAATACAGAATTAAAAAATAAATATAAAAATATTTTTAAGTTAATTAATATATCTATTTTTTTGAAAGTACCTAGTTTTTCACATGTATTTAAGTGGAGATTATTACAAGAAAAAAAACTGAGCGTTACATCAAAAGGAAAAAAAATAATGAACAAAACCCAAATAAAAAATTTTATAATGTTTTATGAAAGACTTACTAAGCATATGTTAAAAAACTTTAGTAAAAGTGCGGACTCTATTATTAAAATAGATGAAAAGCACAGACTCAAGTCAATTAGGTTTAATTAGATGAAAAAAATATTTGTTATATTTTTTCAATTTTTATATTTTTCAAGTTTAAATGCAGATATTAATTTTAACTACTATCTTAATAAGGCAATGGAAAATAATCTTCAACTTAACGCAGAAAGAAAAAATTTAGAGTCAGCAAAACAGAGTAAAAATATTTCTAGAAGTGAATTTTTACCAAGTATTAGTATTTCTGGAGATCAGACTAGTACTACCTCAACTAATCAAGTAAATAAAAGCGGCACAAACTTAGCAGACTCGAATTTAGACTCCGAAAGTAAAACTATAACATTGGAGCAAAAAATTTTTTCTGGTTTTAAAGGTATTAATACATTTAAAAAAACTGAATTAGAAAATCAAAAAGCTAAATTAGTACTAAGACAAACCGAACAACAAACTATATTAGATACTGCTGATGCTTATTTTGATTTTATATACAAATCTAAAAATGAGAATTTTAATAATGCAAACGTTAATTTATTTGAGAGACAAGTTGAGTCAGATAATGCAAGATTACAAAAAGGAGAAATAACTCTTACTGATCTAGCTCAATCAGAATCTTCTTTAGCAGGCGCTCGCGCTAAACTAATTAAAGCAAAGACAGAACTACTTTCTTCTAAAACTAACTTTCAAAGGGTCACTAGTGAAAAAACACCAGATTATGAAAGTTTAGATCAGAGTGTCATTTTAGATTTACCTAATTCTCTAGACTCTGCTTTACAATTAGCTGATTTAAATAATTTGAGACTTTTAATTTCAAAATTAGATTACGAAATATCACTTAAGAAATTAAATATTGAAAAAGCCAGACTTTCACCTTCAGCCTCAATAAAAGTTTCAAAATCTGAAAATAAAGATTTTAGTTCAACAATAGACGAAAGAGATGATGAAACTGTAAAAGCAACTATTACCTGGCCTTTAATAAAAGGAGGAGAAAATATTTCTTCTATTAAAAAATCCTCGTATGATAAACAACGCTCAAAACTACTTTTACAAGATACTAAAAATTTAATAAATATAGAGACCTCTAACGCTTGGTCTCAATTTCAGTCTTCAAAAAGTGTTCTTGAAGCAACTAGAGCACAGCTTGAAGCTGCAGAAATTGCAAATGAAGGTATTACTTTAGAGTATGATTCTGGTAATACTAGAACAACTCTGGAGCTCATCCAATCTAGAAGCCTTCTATTGGATGCTAGAATATCATTTGCTCGCGCTGAAAGGGACTTTGTAGTCTCTCAATTTGAACTTGCCAAAAAAATAGGAACACTCTCTGTAAAATCCCTTAAATAAACGCTTTTTTTAAGGAGATATTTTATGTTCTTGATAAAAAGAACAAAATGTGTACATTTAAACTATCGATTCGAACAAAAAAAGGATAAATAAAATGACAAAAAATAACTTAAAAGTCGTAAAATCTGACAATAAAAAACAGCAGGAATTAAAAGAAAAAAATAAGTCTTTAGAGGCAGCTATAAGCCAAATTGATCAAAATTTCGGTAAAGGCTCTGTAATGAGACTTGGACAGCAACAAGCGCTAGACGTAGAAGCTATTTCAACAGGCTCACTTAGTTTAGACTTAGCTTTAGGAATTGGCGGTCTACCAAAAGGTAGAATTATTGAGATATATGGCCCAGAATCATCAGGCAAAACAACCCTTGCATTACAAGTAGTTGCTGAAGCTCAAAAAGCAGGTGGTATATGTGCATTTGTAGACGCTGAACATGCAATGGACCCAGTATATGCTAAAAAATTAGGTGTTAAAACTGAGGAATTACTAATATCTCAACCTGATACTGGAGAGCAAGCTTTAGAGATAACTGATACTTTAATAAAATCAGGTTCAGTTTCTGTTTTGGTAGTTGACTCAGTAGCGGCTTTAACTCCAAAAGCTGAACTGGAAGGAGAAATGGGAGATCACCATGTTGGATTACAATCAAGATTAATGAGCCAAGCTTTAAGAAAAATTACAGGTTCTGTATCTAAATCTAACACAATGGTAATATTTATAAATCAAATTAGAATGAAGATCGGTGTAATGTTCGGTAATCCTGAAACAACATCTGGAGGAAATGCTCTTAAATTTTATTCATCGGTTAGAATGGATATAAGAAGAATAGGAGCTATTAAGGAAAAAGATCAAATTATTGGAAACTCTACTAGAGTAAAAGTAATTAAAAATAAAGTTGCTCCACCATTCAAAGTTGTAGAATTTGATTTAATGTATGGAAAAGGAATAAGCAAACTAGGTGAGCTTATTGATTTAGGTACCAAAGCAGGCGTTGTAGAAAAATCAGGTGCCTGGTATGCTTACAAAGGTGAAAAAATAGGACAAGGTAGAGAAAATGCTAAAATTTACCTTCAAAAAAATCCAAGTGTTGCTGCGGAAATAGAAAAAATTATAAGGGATGAAGCTTCAGCAATTAGTAAAGAGCTAGAGGGTAATCCTTCAGCAAACGAAAAAATTAGCGACAAGAAAGAAGAAGAATAAATCTTCTGCCATCATTTCAACGGGGGGTTTAACCTAAACCTCCCGTTTCTCATGAAATCTCAACTTTTAATTGATTTAATCAATATTTAGTAGATAAAAATTTTATGCCAAAAATAAATATGTACAATCTAGTTCATATTGGTTTTAATTATAATAAATAAAAAGGGGGAAAAATGAGTACACAACAAGCAAAAAACTCGAACGTGTCTTCAGCTTTAGATACCTCTCATTTAAAAGTAAAATTTCCATTTAAAGCAAAATACGGCAACTTTATTAATGGTAAATTTGTAGAACCAAAGTCAGGCAAATATTTTGATAATGTTAGCCCGATAAATAATGAGAAAATCTGTTCAGTTGCACGATCGAATGAAAAAGACGTAGAGGCTGCATTAGACGCAGCTCACGCGGCTTTCCCTGAATGGGGAAAAACAGACATCACTACCAGGTCAAATATTTTGTACAAGATAGCTGATGTGCTTGAAAAAAATCTAAATTTACTAGCTGCAGCTGAGTGTTTAGATAATGGTAAACCAATTAGAGAATGTATGGCAGCAGATTTGCCTTTAGTGATAGATCATTGGAGGTATTTTGCCGGGGTAATAAGAGCCGAAGAAGGCTCAGTGGCTGAAATAAGCAACTCTCAATACTCTTATAATATACCAGAACCTCTAGGTGTGGTTGGTCAAATAGTTCCATGGAATTTTCCATTATTAATGGCGACATGGAAACTTGCACCAGCTTTGGCTGCAGGAAACTGCTCAGTTTTAAAACCAGCTGAACAAACACCAGCATCAATTATGGTAATGATGGAACTTATTGGAGACTTATTGCCTCCAGGAGTAGTTAACATCGTAAGTGGTTATGGATTAGAAGCAGGTAAGCCTTTAGCATCATCAAAAAGAGTTGCTAAAGTTGCTTTTACAGGTGAAACAACAACTGGAAGATTAATAATGCAGTATGCTGCACAAAACATAATTCCAATTACTTTGGAATTAGGTGGTAAATCTCCGAACATATTTTTTGAAGACATTATGAATAAAGATGATGACTTCTTAGATAAATGTGTTGAAGGTTTTGTAATGTTTAATCTAAACCAAGGTGAGGTATGTACTTGTCCAAGCAGAGCGTTAGTTCAAGAGTCTATCTACGATAAATTTATGGAAAGATGTATCAAAAGAACTAAAGCAGTTGTTCAAGACAACCCTTTAAAAATGGAAACTATGATCGGAGCGCAAGCTTCCGTAGAACAAATGGAGAAGATAAAATCTTACCTTGATCTAGGAAAAAAAGAAGGAGCTAAAGTTCTTACAGGGGGAAGCGTTGGAAAACTTAATAGTGGATTGGAAAAGGGAAATTATATTCAACCAACTATTTTTGAAGCTAAAAACAATATGCGTATTTCTCAAGAAGAAATTTTTGGCCCAGTTGTTTCTGTAATTAAATTTAAAGATGAAGCAGACGCATTGAGAATTGCGAATGATACTCTTTATGGTTTAGGAGCAGGTGTTTGGACTAGAAATGGGAATATTGCTTATAGAATGGGAAGAGCTATACAAGCAGGGATAGTATGGACAAATTGTTATCATGCTTATCCAGCTCACTCGCCATTTGGTGGTTATAAACAGTCTGGAGTGGGTAGAGAAACGCATAAAATGATGCTTAATCACTATAGACAAAATAAAAATCTTCATGTTTCTTACGCAGAGAAGAAATTGGGATTTTTTTAAACAATAATATATACTGGCCCATGATTCTAAATCATGGGCCGAACATTAAAAATGAAAGTATCTGCAACTCAATCAGCATTAAATCTATTATCTAAACTTCAAGAAAAATATGGTGAGAAACTAATGTTTCATCAATCTGGAGGATGTTGTGATGGTAGCGCTCCTATGTGTTTTCAAGAGGGTGAGTTTCCTTTAGGGGAAAACGATATCAAACTGGGTGAAATAGGGGGTGTTCCTTTTTATATGAATGGTGATCAATATGAAAAATGGAAACATACAGATCTAACAATCGATGCAGTTAAAGGAATTGGGGGGATGTTCTCATTAGATAATGGCACAGGACAAAGATTTCTTACAAAATCTGAAATATGTATAGTTGTAGATAACGATAAAAAGAAGACTAACTAATCTCTTTATAGACAAGCCGAAAAATATCTGTATTTAATTAAATATGAGCCAAATTTTGCTTACGGATGTAAGAAAAAAATTTTTAGAATATTTTAAAAAAAACAATCATCAAATTGTTGATTCAAGCAATTTAGTACCGAATAATGATCCTACATTGATGTTTACTAATTCGGGAATGGTTCAGTTTAAAAATGTTTTTACAGGGCTAGAAAAACGACCATATAAAACTGCTACTACGTCACAAAAATGTGTGAGAGCAGGTGGTAAACATAATGATTTAGAAAATGTTGGTTATACACCCAGGCACCACACTTTTTTTGAAATGCTTGGAAATTTTTCATTCGGCGATTATTTTAAAGAGCAAGCTATTCATCATGCTTGGAATTTACTTACCAAAGATTATGGATTACCCAAAGAAAAATTATTAGTTACAGTGTTTCATGAGGATAATGATGCGTTTAATCTTTGGAAAAAAATAGCTGGTTTAAGTGAGAATAAGATAATCAAAATATCAACATCTGATAATTTTTGGTCAATGGGAGATACAGGACCTTGCGGTCCTTGCTCTGAAATTTTCTACGATCATGGCGATAACTTAAAAGGTGGACCTCCAGGCAGTCCAGATGAAGACGGTGATAGATTTATTGAAATTTGGAATCTTGTATTTATGCAATACGAACAAATTTCAAAAGAAAAAAGAATTAATTTGCCAAAACCATCTGTTGATACAGGCATGGGGCTTGAACGTATGACAGCAGTTCTACAAGGAACTCACGACAATTATAAAATTGATCATTTTCAAAAAATTATGGCTGCTTCATCAGATCTCACTAAAAACCAAATCAACAATAACACAATAGCTAGTCATAGAGTAATTGCTGATCATCTAAGAGCAAGTAGTTTTTTAATTGCCGAAGGAATACTGCCTTCAAACGAAGGCCGAGGATACGTTTTAAGAAGAATTATGAGAAGGGGAATGAGACACGCTCATTCTTTGGGCAGCAAAGATCCTGTTTTTTTTAAACTTTTTGAAGTTTTGTTAAATGAAATGAAGAGTAGTTACCCTGAATTGATCAATGGAAAAGAATTGATAGTAGAAACTCTAAAAAATGAAGAGGAAAAATTTTCTACTCTACTTGAAAGAGGAATGAAAATACTTGATGAAAATTTAAGTAAAGTACAAAATAAAATTCTTCCAGGTTCATCAGCATTTAAATTGTATGATACTTACGGATTTCCTTTAGATCTTACTGCTGACATCTTAAGAGAAAAAAATATTAAAGTAGATCATGATGGATTTGAGAAAGAGATGGAAAAAAGCAAAGCACTAGCAAGAGCAAATTGGAAAGGATCAGGAGATAAATCTGTTGAGGAAAGATGGTTTAAAGTCAGGGAGGAAATTAATTCTACCGAATTTTTAGGATACGAATTTGATAAAGCTGAGGGTGTGATAATTAGAATTTCAAAAAATGGCAAATTTGTTGATAAGGCTAATACAGGAGATGAAATAGAAGTAATTACAAATCAAACACCATTTTATGGAGAGTCCGGCGGTCAAGTTGGTGATCAGGGTTATATTTTTAGTTCAGATAGTAAAATAAAAGTAAATGATACACAAAAAAAAATGGGAGATTTATTTGTCCATTATGGAAAAATAGAAAAAGGATCAATATCAATTGGACAACATGTTAATTTAGAAATAGATATTTTAAAAAGAAATAATTCAAGAGCCAATCACTCTGCTACACATTTATTGCATGAATCTCTAAGAAGGACCTTAGGAAAACATGTTACACAAAAAGGATCTTTAGTCTCTCATGAAAGATTAAGATTTGATTTTAGTCATAATAAACCTATTGAAAAAGAGGAGATGAATAAAATAAATAATATAGTAAATGAAATAGTAGCAAGATCCTCTGACGTTCAAACAAGAATAATGACCCCAAAAGAAGCAGTAAGTATGGGTGCCCTTGCACTATTTGGAGAAAAGTATGGAGAAGAAGTAAGGGTGGTTTTTATGGGAAAAGAAAATAACGGTTTTTTTTCAACAGAATTATGTGGTGGTACTCATGTTAAAAACACTAAGGAAGTCGGAAAGTTCAAAGTTATAAGCCAATCCTCAATTGCATCAGGAGTAAGAAGAGTTGAAGCATTAAGAGATAAGCAATTGGAGGCATATGAAAAAATGCAAAAAAAAGATAAGTCTCAAAAAGAAATTAATATTCAAAATGAAATTGAGTTTGTTAAAAAAGAACTTCAAAAATTAAAAATTAATCCTGATTTTAAAGAAAATCTAGATTTATCTGAAAATTTAAAAAATTTAAATAAACAACTAAGTAAAGTAAGAATTGAAATTATTAAGAAAGATAAAAGTAAAAATATAGTTAAGGATAAAAAAATTGGAAGTATATTAATAAGAGAGCAAATTTTAAAAGATTTTCCTCCAAAAGAACTTAGGAAAGTAATCGATGAAGGTAAAAAAGATATTAAATCAGGAATTGTAATTAGTATTTCTATTTTCGAAGATAAGATTGGTTTGGCTGTAGGAGTCTCTAAAGATTTGACCTCAAAATATGACGCTGTAGTTCTTGTAAAAGCTGCTTCTGTTATTTTAGGAGGTAAAGGGGGCGGGGGCAGAAAAGATTTTGCCCAAGCAGGTGGTGTGGATAAAAGTAAAATTGAGGAAGCTTTTAAAGAAATATCTAAAAAAATTAGTTAAGCTTCTTTTTTAAATTTCCATCAATAGCTTCTAAAAATTGGTTTGTAGTTAAGTAATTACTTGATTTATCTATTAAAATTGCCAGATCTTTAGTCATTGAACCACTTTCAACTGTTTTTACACATACTTCCTCAACATTAATTGAAAATTTAATTAATTCATCATTCCCATCAAGCTTTCCTCTATGAGCTAAACCTCTTGTCCATGCAAAAATAGAAGCTATTGGGTTTGTGGAAGTTTCTTTTCCTTGCTGATGCATTCTATAGTGTCTAGTCACTGTTCCATGGGCTGCTTCAGACTCTACTGTCTTGCCATCTGGTGTCATTAATACGCTTGTCATTAGGCCTAAGGATCCAAATCCTTGTGCAACAGTGTCAGATTGAACGTCACCATCGTAATTCTTACATGCCCAAACATATCCACCATTCCATTTCATAGCACATGCAACCATGTCATCAATTAATCTATGTTCGTATGTAATATTTGCTTTTTTAAACTTATCAGAAAATTCTTTTTCAAAAACTTCTTGGAAAAGATCTTTAAATCTACCATCATAAGCTTTAAGGATTGTATTTTTAGTTGATAAATAAACTGGCCACTTTCTTCCCAGGCCATAATTCATACATGCCCTTGCAAAGTTTTTAATAGACTCATCCAGATTATACATTGTAAGAGCAGTTCCAGATCCAGGAAAATCAAAAACTTTAAATTCTTTCTTATCTTTACCATCCTTTGAAGTCCATTTGACTTCCAAATTTCCCTCACCTGGTATCAGAAAATCAGTGGCTCGATATTGATCACCGTAAGCATGTCTTCCTATAACAATCGGTTTGGTCCAACCGGGAACTAGTTTAGGAACATTTTTACAGATAATTGGTTCTCTAAAAACCGTACCGCCTAAGATATTTCTTATAGTACCATTTGGAGATCTCCACATTTTTTTCAGCTTAAATTCTTCTACACGAGCTTCGTCAGGTGTAATAGTTGCACATTTAACTCCTACGCCATACTGTTTGATTGCTTTTGCCGCATCAATTGTGATTTGATCGTCAGATTTATCACGGCTTTCCATTCCTAAATCATAGTATTTAAGATTCACCTCAAGATAGGGCTTAATTAGCTTAGCTTTTATAAATGACCATATAATTCTTGTCATTTCGTCACCGTCTAGCTCAACTACTGGATTTTTAACTTTTATTTTTGACATAAAATATTGATTGATAATCTTTGATTTTTATACATATTAAGAAAAATTTAGCAAACTTTTAATTATGTTTAATACTATTTTTCCAAAAATCCATAAAGAGGGTTATAAGTTCTTAGCTATTTCTATCATAGCTACTTTCATAATTCTGTTTTTTTCAAAGTTTTTTGGAGTACTGTTTATACTGATTACATTTTGGGTGTACTATTTTTTTCGTGATCCAGAACGATATTCTATCGAAGATGACTCTTTTTTAGTAAGCCCGGCTGACGGTTTAATTACAGATATTTCTGAAAAATCTGGCCCTGAGGAATTAAGATTAGAAAATACAACTTATACAAAAGTGAGCGTATTTATGAACGTATTTAATTGTCATGTAAATAGAGTTCCAACTGCTGGAAAAATTGAAGAAATTTATTATAAACCTGGTAAATTTTTAAACGCATCCTTGGATAAAGCCAGCGAGGAAAATGAGAGAAATTATTTTAAAATCAAATCTAAAAAAAATAATGAAGAAATTATTATAGTCCAAATAGCAGGACTGATTGCTAGAAGAATAGTTTGTGAAGTAGAACAAGGGCAAGATCTTAAGCAAGGAGATAGAATTGGAATGATTAGATTTGGAAGCAGGGTAGATATTTATTTTAAAAACAAAAAAGTTTTAGCAAAAATTGGACAAAATGTGATTGCAGGAGAAAGTTTAATTGCATCAGAATAATGAGTCAAAATAAAAAATTTAAATTAGTATCTTCAAAAAGAACAAGATATCTTTTACCTAACATTCTAACTTTAGGAGGAGTTTGTCTTGGAATTAGCTCTATAAAATTTTCAATAGATGGAAATTTTAATCTAGCAGTAACTTTGATTTTATTCGCTGCAATTTTGGATGCTTTAGACGGAAGAATTGCGAGATTAATTAAAGGGACATCTGATTTTGGAAAAGAATTAGACTCTTTAACAGATTTTGTAAGCTTTGGAATAGCACCTGTTCTTATTTTATATTTTTGGGAACTTAATAATTATGGAAAACTTGGATGGACAATATCTTTAATCTATTCAGTCTGTTGCGTGCTGAGACTAGCGAGATTTAATTTAACTAAAGTTGATAATCAGCAAGAGTGGAAAAATAATTTTTTTGAGGGAATACCTTCACCGGCAGGAGGGTTGCTAATTTTGATGCCATTAATTTATGAATTAAGTGATTTGAGTTTAAATATTAATGTAACAAGAATTACCCCTTATTTAACATGTTTTATTGCTTTATTATTAGTGAGTAAAATTCCTACTCTGTCTTTAAAGAAAATATCTATATCTCCAAAAACAACAATTTTTTTACTTTTGGCAATAGGAATTATTTTTATATCTTTGCTAATTTACACTTTTGAAACTCTTTTAGCTTTTGGTATTTTTTATCTATCTTCCATACCCGTAAGTATTTTTATCTTTAAAAATCAACAGAAAAAATTCTACCAAAAAATATCCGACGAAGATCATGAAGATATTTTGTAATGAAAAAATCTAAAAGAGTTAAGAAAAGTAATTCTTGGAAAATCAAACAACACAAAGATCAGTTTTTTAAAAAATCTAAAACCCTTGGTTATAGATCAAGAGCTTCTTTTAAATTGATTGAGCTGAATGAAAAATTTAAGTTTATCAAAAAAAATTCAAGACTTTTAGATCTAGGATCATATCCTGGAGGATGGTCCCAAGTAGCAAGTAAATTGATTACAAATGGTAAAATTTTAGCAATCGACATTAAATCAATGGAGCAAATTAAGAATGTTAAATTTTTGAAATACGACATTTTAAAGCAAGACACCAAAGAAAAAATTGAAAATATATTTAATGATAATTTAGATGTAATTATCTCAGATATGGCCGCCGACACTACTGGTAATAAATCTCTTGATTCCATAAGAACTAACCAATTATGTTCCGAAGTTCTGGTTTTATCGTCAAAAATTTTAAAACCTGAAGGCGTATTAGTTTCAAAACTATTTATGGGGGATGATTTCCTTGAAGTTAAAAATTTAGCTAAAACTTTATTTAAAAAAGTGAATTTTTTCAAACCTATATCAAGCAGAACCGAGTCAAAAGAGACTTATTTACATTGTAAGTTTTTAAAGACTTTATAAATTTAAAAAATTGTATATAAGAATATATGGGTACAATTAAAGAATCTCTTACTTTCGATGACGTTTTATTACTACCACAATATTCTGATATTTTGCCTTCGGAAACAGATATATCAATACAGTTAACAAAGAATATTTTATTAAAGGTTCCTTTCCTATCATCAGCCATGGACACAGTAACCGAGTCTAAAATGGCTATTTCAATCGCGCATGCAGGTGGATTAGGGATTATTCACAGAAATTTGAACATTGTAGATCAAACAAAAGAAATTAAAAAAGTTAAGAAAAAAAATTTACTTGTTGGCGCTGCAGTAGGAACAAACAAAGATGACTTAGAAAGAGCCAGGTCATTAGTAGCAAATGGATGCGATTTAATAGTCATTGATACTGCGCACGGTCATAGCGAAAAGGTTTTAAAAATATTATCAAAACTTAAAAGGATAAGTAAAAAAATTCCTATTTGTGTAGGCAATATTGCGACAGCTGCTGCAGCAAAAAAGTTATATAACTCAGGTGCTGAAATTATAAAAGTTGGAATTGGACCAGGATCAATTTGTACTACTAGAATGGTTGCAGGAATAGGTGTACCGCAGATTTCTGCTATTATGGAAGTGAAACAAGAGCTTAAAAATAAGAAAATAAAGATTATCTCAGATGGCGGAATTAAATTTTCGGGTGATGTTGCTAAAGCTTTGGCTGCAGGAGCAGATGCAATTATGATGGGCTCTATATTCGCAGGTACTGATGAGAGCCCAGGAAAAAAGTTTAAGATAAAGGGAAAAATTTATAAACAATATAGAGGTATGGGTTCGATAGGAGCAATGTCATCTGGCTCAGCAAATAGATACTTTCAAAAAAATTTCAAGGACAAATCTAAATTTGTACCAGAGGGTGTGGAGGGTAGAGTAGAATATAAAGGTAATGTTTCAAAGATTATTTATCAACTTAAAGGTGGGCTTCGCTCTTCTATGGGATATATTGGAGCAAAAAATTTATCCCAGATCTCTAAAAACGCAAAATTTATTAAAATTACCAAAGCTGGTTTCTATGAGAGTATGGTACATAGTGTAGAGATAACTCAAAAAACTATAAACTATAAATTATGATAACTAAAATTACAAAAATATGTTTAATAATTTGTTTATTACCGAATGCATTAATAGCAAATACTAAATATTTTAAGCAGGGGATAGATCTTTATAAAAATAAGAAATTTGATGAGGCAAAATTCAAATTCGAGCAAGATATAGTTTTCAATCCTAAAAGTGAAATGTCTTATCTATATTTGTCAAAAATATTTAATAATTTAAATAAAAAAGATTTAGAAGAGCAAAATTTAAATACTGTGATTTTACTTAATCCCAAAAATGAAGAAGCTACTTATTATTTAGCTAAATTAAAATTAGATTTATCAGACTATAAAAGAAGCAAAGAATTAAATAATAAACTGTTAGATTTTTGCGATAAGTTTTGTGCAAAAGGCCAGAAGTTAAAAATCGAAATTGACAAATTATCAAAACAATAAATGCAATTTCGTGATAATAAGGAAAAGATATTAATAATTGACTTTGGTTCTCAAGTAACAAAATTAATAGCTAGGCGTGTACGCGATCTTGGAGTTTATTCTGAGATAATTACCCCTAAAGACACGAAAAAAATTAGAGATTTTACTTTAATAAAAGGTATTATACTTTCAGGTGGTCCTTCGACCGTAACAAAACAAAAGTTTCAAAAAATACCAAAACAAATTTTCACAAAAAAAATACCAATTTTAGGTATATGTTACGGGTTACAACTTATTGCTAAGATATTTGGTGGAAAAATTAAATCTTTAAACAAAAGAAGAGAATTTGGTAGAGCATTAATATTCAAAAAAAACACGTCGCTTCTTACAAAAAATTTTTTTAAATCTCAAAAAGCAGTTTGGATGAGCCATGAAGATGCTGTAGTAAAATTACCTAAAAATTTTAAAAATATCGCATACACTAAAGACTCAAAGTTAACAATAATTGAGAGCAAAAGACATAAAATTTATGGCGTTCAATTTCATCCTGAAGTTACCCACACAGATAATGGAAAACAAATATTTAAAAATTTTTTATTTTTAATTTGTAAGATTAAAAAAAAGTGGAATGTTGTTTCTCAAAAAAATAAATTAATTAAAGAAATAAAAGAAATAGTCAAAGATGATAAGGTTATATGTGCTTTATCAGGAGGTGTAGATAGTAGTGTTGTTGCTTTATTAATCAATAAGGCAATTAAAAAAAATCTAATTTGTATAATGGTTGATACAGGCCTTATGAGGAAAAATGAATTTAGATACACTTATAAATTGTTTAGATATAAATATAAATTAAATTTAAAATTGATTAAAGCATCGAATATTTTTTTAAAAAAATTAAAAAATATTTCAAACCCGGAAAAAAAAAGAAAAATAATAGGAAATTCGTTTATCAAAATATTTGAAAGGGAGTCTAAAAAGATTAAAAATGTCAAATATCTTGCACAAGGTACGCTTTATCCTGATATAATTGAAAGCAAATCATCAACCGGAAGTAAATCTTCAAAAATTAAATCACATCATAATGTTGGTGGCTTGCCAAAGAAAATGAAACTTAAATTAATTGAACCACTTAAAGAGTTTTTTAAAGATGAAGTCAGAGTTTTAGGAGATTCTTTGGGTCTAAATAAAAATATTTGTTATAGACATCCATTTCCTGGTCCTGGTTTAGGAATAAGAATAATAGGAAATATAACTTTAGAAAAAATAAAAATACTTCAAGAAGCAGATTATATCTTTATAAATGAACTAAACAAAAATAATCTTTATGATAAAATTTGGCAAGCTTATGCTGCGCTATTACCTATTAAAACAGTAGGAGTGATGGGCGACTCTAGAACGTATGAATATACCTGCTTACTTAGAGCTGTTACGTCTGAAGATGGTATGACTGCAGATTATTTCAATTTTCCTAAAGATTTTTTGGATAAAATATCAAATAAAATTATAAATAAGGTAAGAGGTATAAATAGAGTAGTATATGATATAAGCTCAAAGCCACCAAGTACAATTGAATTAGAGTAAATATTTGAGTTAGATGAATAGTAAAATTAAAAATATTCTTAAAAAAAAAAATAAATCAAAAATAGTAAGTTTAACGGCTTATTCCAAAAATATAGCCAGAATTTTAGATAAATATTGTGATATTGTTTTAGTTGGAGATTCTATGGCAAATGTTTTGTACGGTTTAAAAAATACCCACGAAATAAGTATAGACAACATAATACAACACACCTTAAGCGTAAAAAAAGGAATTAAAAAATCCTTGTTAGTAGTAGATATGCCCAAGGGTTCTTATGTAAATAAAAAAATAGCAAAAAAAAATGCCAAATTAATAATGAGTTTAACAAAATGTGATGCAGTTAAGTTAGAGAGCAATAGTAAAAATTATGAAATTATTAAAGAATTGGTAAAATCTAAAATTCCTGTAATGGGTCACATAGGTTATACCCCTCAGTTTAAAAAAAAATTCAAGGTAGAGGGTTTTACTCCTAATCAAGAAAAAGAACTTATTAACGAAGCAATAAAAATAGAGAAAGCTGGGGCATTTTCTATCGTTTTAGAGTGTATTTACTCTAAATGTGCAGAAAAAATTACAAAAAAACTGAGAATACCTACTATCGGCATTGGATCTTCAAATTTTTGTGACGGGCAAATCTTAGTAACAGATGATATGATTGGATTAAGTGGTTTTTACCCAAAATTTGTAAAAAAATATACTTTTATAAATAGAATAATTGAAAAAGCTGTAAAAAAATATACTAGAGATGTCAAAACAAACAAATTTCCTACAAAAAAGAATTTTTTAAATGGATAATAATACTGAGAATAATCTAGAATTTAAGGATAAAATTTTTTTAATAATTAAAGAGAATAAATATAAATTACTTCTCTTATCTATATTATTAATTACATCAATTATAACTGTAAATTTCATTAAATTAAGTAATGAAAAAAAAAACGCTTTAATTTCAGAAAAATATATTCAAGCAGGATTATATCTTTCAAAAAATGATACAGAAAAATCAAAAATTTTACTTGAAGAAGTTATACTTAGTAAAAATAACTTCTATACAATTTTAGCTTTAAATGTGTTAGTAGAAAAAAAATTAGAAAAAGATAAAACAAAAATTATGAAGTATTACGAAATAGCTGAAAATTTAAATATAACTGAAGATAGAAAAAATATTTTACTTTTTAAAAAAGCTTTATATTTAATTAAAAACTCTGATACCCAAGGATATGATATCTTGAAAAATTTAGTAAATACGGACCCAACTATTAAATTATTAGCCGAAGGCATACTAGAGAAATAATTAATAATAGATGTTTAAAAAATCTTTTTCGATCACTTTAATTTTAATTCTTATTTCAGCTTGTTCATTTGATAATAAATCAGGAATTTGGAAAAATACTAATGAAATTTCTAAAATCGACGATGATGTTTTTAAAGATTTTAAAACACTTAAAATAAAAAATAAAATTTTTGAAGATACAATACAAATACCTAGTAATTTTAAATTTAATATATCAAAACCAGTCAATAATTCTAATTGGAATGATATATTTTATAACAAGTCAAACAATTTTGATCATTTCACTTATGAAAATAAAAATGAATTACTTTTTAAAAGTAAAAAAATATCCTCAAATGAGATAGATAATTTTATTTTATTTAAAAATGAAAATATAATTTCTAGTGATTTAAAAGGAAATATTATCATATTTTCCCTTGCCGAAAAAAAAGTAATTTATAAATTTAATTTTTATAAAAAAAAATTTAAAAAATTGAAAAAAAAATTAAATATGATAGTTGAAAATAATATTATCTATGTTTCTGATAATATTGGTTATTTATATGCTTATGATTTTGTTACAAATAAGGTCTTATGGGCAAAAAATTATGAAATACCCTTTAGATCAAATTTAAAATTTGGACAGAATTATTTAATTGTTGCAAATCAAAATAATAGTTTATTTTTTTTCAATAAGCTAGATGGAAAACTTTTAAAATTAATACCTACAGAGGAAACCTTGGCAAAAAATAAATTTATTAATAATATATCTTTAACTAATGATAGTATTTTATTTTTGAATACGTTTGGTTCATTATATTCAATAGATAAAGAAAGCTTAAATATTAATTGGTTTATAAATATTAATGAGTCACAAGAATTATCATTAAGTAATATTTTTTTTGGGAATGAAATAATTAACTATAATGGTAGAATTATAGTATCGTCAAACCAAAATATTTATGTAATAGACTCAAAAACAGGTCTAATTTTATTCAGTAAGAATTTCTCTCCAATAATAAAGCCATTTATAAATAACGACTACCTGTTTCTAATAACTAAAAATAATCTTATTATCTCGATTAATTTGAAAAATAATAAAATAATTTACTCTTATGATATAAATCAAAAAATAGCTGAATTTTTAAATACAAAAAAAAAGGAAGTTAAGTTTAAATCAATATTTATAGCAAATAAAGAAATTTTAATTTTTCTTAAAAATTCCTTTGTTCTTAACTTTGGAGTCCGTGGTGAATTAAAAAATATCAATAAACTTCCAACAAAAATAAAAACAAATCCAATCTTTATTGATAGCTCAGTCCTATATTTAGACCAAAAAAATAGGGTTTCTATAGTTAATTAGTTATTTGACTTGCCGCTAAGTAAGGACAACTGCTTTACTTTTAAACCTTTAATATTATCCGATGGTTTTATTGGATACTCACCCGTAAAATAATGATCACTAAATTGAGGGTAACTAGAATTTCTATCTTTACCTGTAAGCGCACGATACAATCCATTCAAACTTAAAAATTTCAAACTTTTAGCTTTTATGTAATCAGTCATTTGCTTATTATCTTTTTGATATGCTAACAATTCCTCTTTTGTGGGCATATCAACACCATAAAAATCTGGAAATTTTATTTCGGGACAAGCAATTCTAACATGCACTTCTTTTGCTCCAGCTTCATAAAGCATTTTAACAATTTTGTGACAAGTAGTTCCTCTTACTAAGGAGTCATCAATTAGTATAATTGACTTATTTTTAACGATTGTTTTTGTCGAACTAAGTTTTAGTTTTACCCCTAAACTTCTGATATTTTGTGTTGGCTCAATGAAAGTTCGCCCGACGTAATGATTTCTGATTAAACCAAGCTCAAAATTTTTTTTTGAGTATTCAGCAAATCCAAGGGCAGCTGGTACACCTGAGTCGGGCACAGGTACAACAAGATCTGCTTCAAAATCTGTTTCTTTGGCAAGTTGGATACCTAAATTCTTTCTATATTCATAGGCACACTTATTTTCAATAATACTATCTGGTCTAGCAAAATAAATATATTCAAACACACAAGGCCTAGGTTTTATCTTTGGAAAAGGTTTAATACTTTTGAGTTCATTTTTTTCAACGAAAACTATTTCTCCATTTTCTACTTCTCTTATAAATTTTGCTCCAACTATATCCAACGCACAAGTTTCAGAAGCTAATATAAATGACTCTTTTAATTTTCCGACAACTAAAGGTCTTATTCCAAATGGATCTCTGACCCCAACAAGTTTTTTATTTGTCATCAAGACTAAGGAGTAACCTCCTTGAATTTGAAAAAGTGTATCGATTAATTTATCGATAAATTTTTCTCTTTTAGATTTTGCTATAAGCTGAACGATAGTTTCAGTATCGCTTGTTGTTCTGAATATAGCCCCGTCTTTAACAAGCTCCTCTCTTAAAAAAAGTGCATTAGTTAAATTTCCATTATGAGCAATACTTAAACCTCCCGTATGTAAATCTGCAAAGAAAGGTTGTATATTTCTCAGTGAAGTTTCTCCTGTAGTCGAATATCTGTTGTGCCCAATTGCAAAACTCCCAGGCAATTTTTTAAGTGTTTCAGAGTCTGTGAAGTGATCCCCAACTAAACCTTGCCTTTTTTCAGAGTGATAGTTTTTACCATCAAAGGAAACAATTCCACAGCCTTCTTGACCTCTATGTTGTAATGCATGCAATCCTAAAGCTACTAAGGTCGATGCATCTGCGTGGTTGGATATTCCAAAAATACCACATTCTTCTTTTAGTTTATCAAAGTTAAATCTTTTCAATTTTTTCTTTCGTGTCGATGAAATCTTCTCCTGACGGGAATTCTTCGATCAGTATTTCACTTCCTTGATTAATAAACTTAAAAGAAATCGCGTCCTTTGCTGATATACCCCAATTCTGATAAGGATAAAACCAATTTAATATAGAAAATATGCACACTGATACAACATAACCTTTAAATACACCAAATAGTAAGCCAAAAATTTTATCAATGGATCCAACACCTGTCCAAGTGACCGCTCTACTAAGAGCTTTTCCCATCAAAATAATTAAGAACAATGTTATTACGAATATTAAAATACCTAAACCAACGTTATTTACAAATTCAGACTCAATATACTCGCTTACTATAGGTTGAAGCTTAGGAACTAAAATTATTGTAACAATAGTAGAAATCACCCATTTCATAAAAGAAATCAAACTTAATGAAAAACCTTTTATAAAACATTGAATTATACAGTAAGTAAAAATAAAAAAAACTGATGAGTCAAATATATTTAAATTTTCGGTTACGCTATCAAAGACATTTAGCATTATATAATATTTTCTTTATCACTTCCAAATGGTTTAAATATTAAAAGTAATTTAGGAAGTAGTGTCAGTACTGAAATCATAGCTAATAACATCGCAAGACCTGTAAAAACACCAAAATATATTGTTGGTATAAAGTTAGATAATACTAATATTGAGAAACCAAAAACAATAGTTATGGAAGTATTTAAGATAGCAATACCAACTGTGCTATGACATCTTTCTAAAGTTTTGTTATAGCTACTTATCTTTTTAAATTCTTCTCTAAATCTATATATATAATGAATGCTATTATCTACTGCAATTCCAATTGTGATAGCCGCAATAGTAATAGTCATCATATCTAAAGGAATACCTAACAAGCCTATAATTCCTAGGATAAAAAAAGCTGCTATAAAGTTCGGAACAACTCCTATTAAAGATAAAGAGATATTTCTAAATAGTATAAAAAACATACAGAAAATTCCAAATATTACTATTCCCAATGTTAAAATTTGAGATTTAAATAAACTTTGTAACAGATTGTTAAATAAGATTAAAACCCCTGTCAAATTATACTCTTCTTTTTTGAGTCTCAGCTTATTATTTAAGTCACTATTAATTTTTTTAATTAATTCATTTCTTCGAAGATCTTCTAATGAATCTTTAATTCTTACAGCGATTCTGGCTTCATCTTTTTCTACAGAAATATAAGGGGAAACAATTTCCTTTTTTATCTCATCAGGAATTTTACTATACAGAACTGCTATTTCTAAACTTTCAAGTTTTTTCTTATTAAGGTCTTCCGCTACCCTTAATATTGATCCAAAAGATAATACTTTTCCAATTTCCGGAAGAGATTCTAAATAATCATGCACTTTTAAAATTTTGTCCATTTTATCCCGTGTAAACCAATATTTTGATTTCTCCTCATTTTTTTCTGTATCTTCCTCCCACTCAGAAAATTCATCTTCCTCATTTTTTTCTTGAGCGTTTGAAGGAAATTTTAAAATAATATTTAAAGGTGTTGTACCTCCAAGATCATCATCAATTTTTTTCATACCCTTGTAAATTTCTGTTTCTTTATCAAAATAATTGATAAAACTATTTTCTACTTTCAATTTAGTTATTCCTATTACGCTTGCTATGATAATAACAAAAGTTGAACCAAAGATTAAAAAGTTACTTCTTTTTGCAACCGATGCCAAAAATGATGTAATAATTGATTTCTCAGTATCTTTAATATTAAGCTCTTTTTCTGAAGAAAAAATACTTAATAAAGAGGGTAAAAGAGTAAATGTAACTAACAACGAAACTATTAGTCCCAGAGTCATCATCCAGCCAAAATCAATAATTGGTTTTATGCCGCTAAAAATTAATGATAAAAAAGCACAGATGGTTGTCATAATTGTGTAAAGTATTGGCAGAAACATTCTATTTGTAGCTTCAAGGACCGCCTCTTTTTTTGAAATATCTGGATATTCTTTTTTTAATTGTAAAAATCTTACCGTTAGATGAATATTCATTGCCATGTTCAGTATAAGCATTAAAGCAATAAAATTTGATGAAATGACTGTCACTTTCCAACCAATAAGACCTAAAAGACCCATCATGATTATTACCGACGTTAAACAACCTAATAATGGCATTACTACCCATTTAACATTTTTAAAAATAAACCATAGCGTCACTATAATGAAAATAAACACTCCTATACCAAAAACTATTATATCGCTTTTTATGAAACTCATCATGTCATCAGCAATCATAGGTATGCCTCCTAGATGAATTTTAGCATTTTCACCATATCTACTAATAACATCTCTTATTTCATTTATATTTTGGTGATTTCTTAAATTGTAAAGATTTTTATATTCCTCATATTCTTTGAGAAATTTTTTATAATTTTTTTTCTCTTCTTTATTAAGACCAATATCATTGATCTGATTAAAATATTTATCTTTAATTTTAATGTACTCAGCCAATCTTTGATCTTCTTTAATATAAACAACTATTCCAGATGTTTTTCCATCTTCACTAATAACGTAATTTTTATAAATTGGACTATTTAAAATCTCCTCAAAACCTCTTTTTCTATCAATCTCTGGATAGGCTAAAGTTTTATAATTTTTTAGTCTATCCATTAGGCTTTCATCGGTACTTTTAAGCAAAGGTACATCAATAACGGTGATAACACTATCAACCCAAGTTAATTTCTCAATTTTTGATTTTAAAAGCTGTAAATTTAAAATTGTTTCTTTTTCTGTAAAACTCGAAACAGGAGCATAAGTAAGAACTAAAAAGTCCTTAGATCCATATCTTTCATTTATTTCTCTTAAATATTTTAAGTCTTTATCGCCTTCTAAGAGAAGCGCATCAGATGAAGCATCTAAATTAAAATTTTTAGCCTGATAAAATGAAAAAATTATAATACTTAACAATAAAAAAAGAGTAAACTTTGGAAAATCTATTACTAATTTTTTATAAATATAAGTCCACATTGAGATATTTCACATATATCTTAATTTACTTATAACTAAAGAAAAAATTAACTCTATTTTTTACCTAAATCTTTGAATTTTGTATATATGCCTTCAAACTCAACCTTAACAACACCAGTTGGACCATGTCTTTGTTTACCTAATATTATATCAGCTAGTCCATTAACGTCATTCATCTTTGATTGCCATTCTGCGTGTTCAATTGATCCTAATTTTGGCTGTTTTCTCTCTAAATAATAAGCTTCTCTGTATACGAACATTACAACATCAGCATCTTGTTCAATTGAACCTGACTCTCTTAAATCAGCTAATTGAGGTTGTTTATCGTCTCTTTGCTCTACAGCTCTTGATAATTGAGATAATGCTAAAACAGGAACTGATAATTCTTTAGCAAGAGCTTTTAATCCTTGGGTTATTTCTGAGATTTCTTGAACCCTTCCGTCATTTTTATTTGAACTAGATCTCATTAATTGTATGTAATCTACTACTATTAAACTTAATCCAAATAGTCTTTTCATTCTTCTTGCTCTATTACTTAATGTTGCTATTGTAATTGCCGGTGTTTCATCAATAAATAAGGGAAGATTATAAATATTTCTTGAAGTTTCAATATATCTGTTAATTTCTTCTTCATTTACTTTTCCGCGTCTGATGTCATCAGATCTTATTTTTGCTTGTTCGGATAAAATTCTAGTTGATAATTGTTCTGAAGACATTTCTAAAGAAAAAAAAGCAACAGATGATTTTTCTTGTCTTTTTAAAATATGTTGTGAAGCATTGTATGCTATGTTTGTAGCTAATGCGGTTTTACCCATAGAAGGTCTACCAGCCAGAATAATTAGATCTGACTTATGTAATCCTCCTAATTTTTCATCTAAGTCTGTTAAACCCGTTGGAATACCAACTATACCTTGATCACTTTGCATCGCCATAGTTGCCATTTGTATAGTTTGATCTATTGCCTGATTAAACTTTATATAAGATTGTGAGAAGCTTCCTCGTTCTGCTAAATCAAAAAGAGACTTTTCCGCACTTTCAATGATATCTTCAGCATTTTGCTCTTGATCATTTGCGTTCAAAGTATCAGTTGATAATTTATCTGAAATTAAAACTAGTTCTCTTCTTAAAAACATTTCATGAATAATCTTTGCATAATCAACAGCTTGCTTAGTAGAGCTAGAGAATCTAGTAAGTTTTACAAGATATTCTGTTCCACCAACTTCATCTAGCATATTGTCTTTTTCGAAGAAATTTTTAAGTGTTATAGGATTTGCTATCATCCCTTTTTTATTCAAAGTCTCAATAACCTCGTAAATTTTAGTATGAGCAGGATCATAAAAGGTTGACGAGCTAATTATTGACGATATTTCATCAATAATATCGTTGTTTACTAGCACAGAACCAATTAGTGCTTGCTCGGCTTCTATATTTGAGGGTTGCTTATTGTCAATTTTTTTTTGAATGCTTTGAATTTCTTTCACAAGCCTATATTAATTCAACGATATTGATGATAAAGAAAAAAGTTACACACCTTTTCTCTGACTCTGTGGAAAAGTTATTTTGATTGAATTTTATCAATCTGGATAGAAATATTGGCTTTTACTTCTGAATGAAAATTTATCTCAGCTTTAAATATACCTATTTTGTTTAATTCATCTTTAAGAATTATCTGAGAAGGAGAGACTTCTGCTTTTACTTTTTCTCTTATTAAATTAGTAATCTCTTTTGGCTTGATTGATCCGTATAATTCTCCATTTTCTTTACTCTCTTTGTTAAACAGAAATTTTTTGTTATTTACTAGTTTTGCAATCTCTTTAAATTTATTTTTTACCTCTAAGTTTTTCTTATTAAGTTCATCTTTTCTTTTATTAACTAACTCTTGGTTTTCTTTATTGAACCTTAAGGCTTTACCTTTTTTCAATAGATAATTTCTACCATATCCACTTTTAACTTTTACTTTGTCCCCGATATTTCCCAAATTTAATATATTCTCTAAAAGTATAATTTCCATCTTAGACCAATCCTAATATTTTCGCTTTTTTAATTTCACGAGTAAGCTTCTTCTGTTTGTTATATGAAACTGAGGTAATCTTTGATGATATAATCTTTCCGTTATCTGAAATATATTTTTTCAGTAAACTAACGTTTTTGTAATCTATTATAGGTGCATTTTTTACAGATAGAGGACATTTTTTACTAAATTTACTATCATTTTTTTGAAATAAACTTAATTTATTTAAAGAATTGGAGTTTTTTTTTTGAAATTTTTTATTTTTTCTTTTCATTTATTTAGCCGCTTTTTTAAAAAATTCATTCGTAACGTCTAATTTTTTATATTTTACTGTTAAATATCTTATTATTGAGCTATCAACTTTAATTGTTTTTTCGATATTATTTATCGTATCTTTATTCCCCTCAAATTTGTAATGAATGTAAAAACCCTTTTTATAATTTTTTATTTTATTTGCTAAATTAAGTAAGCCCCATTCTTCAATTTTAACTACCTTTCCAGAGGAAGTGTTTATAACTTCGTTATACTTATCTTTAATTATTTTAATTTCTTTTTCTGCTAAATCTTGTTTAGCTATTATAGTATTTTCGTAAAAAGCCATATTTATATATGTTAATTAAATTTTAATAATTATTTTTAAGGCTGGTTTATACTATAATGATGAATTATAGCAATACTAATTATTTAAATAAAATTTGACAAAATGAAAGCTTTAATATTTCCAGGCCAAGGTTCTCAGTTAGTTGGTATGGGTTCTGAATTATACAATAATTTTAACATAGTAAAAAATATTTTTAATGAAGCTGATAATAAATTAAATTATCCAATTTCAAAAATTATATTAGATGGTCCTGAGGATCAACTGCAATTGACAAAAAATACTCAACCAGCAATTTTAGTTGTAAGTTATTCTATATTTAAGGTTTTGAAAGATGAATTTAATTTTGATTTCAATCAATTTAAATATTTTGCTGGCCATTCTTTAGGAGAATATTCAGCATTGGTCTGTGCTAATGCTTTAGAATTTAATGATGCGCTGTATCTTTTACACGAAAGAGGTAAATCAATGCAAAATGCAGTCCCAGTAGGCCATGGGTCTATGATTGCAGTTTTAGGAACTAAAATAGATGTAATTAAAAAACTAATTAAAGACATGAATTTTCAAAAAGGTGTTTGTGAAATAGCTAACGATAATGCTGAAGGACAAGTTATAATTAGTGGAGACAAAAAAAGCGTTGACTCTTTTCAAAATTATTTAAAAGAAAATAAAATTAAATTTATACCTTTGAGAGTCAGTGCTCCATTTCACTGCTCATTGATGCATCCTGCTGCAAAAGTTATGAAATTAATAATAGATAAAATTAATTTTAAGAGTCCATCAACAAATATAATCAATAATGTTACCGCTGCAAAAGAGTCCAATCCTGAAAAAATTAAGGAATTATTATTCAAACAAATTTATTCTACTGTAAGATGGCGTGAAAGTATTATTAATATGTCAAAAGAAAATATTCAAACTTTTGTCGAAATTGGGCCAGGAAAAGTCCTTACTGGAATGGTAAAAAGAACATTAAAAAATGTTAATTGCTTTTCAATTAATACAATAACTGATATTAAAAATATTAGTAATGAATTTAAAAAATAAAAAAATTTTAATTACCGGTGCTACAGGAGGAATAGGTAACTGTTTGGTAGAAAAATTCAATAATTTTGAATGTAAAATTATCGCAACTGGAACTAATGAGGAAAAATTGACAAAATTGAAACAACAATTTCCTAAAATTGATATTGAAAAATTTAAATTAGATGAGCATGACAAAATAGAAAAATTTGTTGAAAATATTCACAGTAAATTAAATGGATTAGATATTTTAGTAAATAACGCCGGGATTACTTTAGACAATTTATCAATAAGATTGACAGAAGAAAATTGGAAAAAAGTTTTAGACGTAAATTTAACTTCTACCTTTTTAATGTGTAAATATGCAATAAAAAAAATGTTGAAATATAAATATGGAAAAATTGTAAATATAACATCAATAGTTGGGCACACTGGAAATTTGGGACAAGCAAACTATTCTGCTTCTAAAGCAGGTATAGTGGCGTTTTCGAAAAGTTTAGCCATTGAATATGCTAAAAAAAATATAAATATTAATTGCGTATCCCCAGGGTTCATTAAAACTGAAATGACTGACAAAATTAATGAACAGTTTAAAAATAATCTAATTAATAAAATTCCATCTGGAAATCTTGGAACAGGCCAAGATGTTTCAAATTGTGTAGCGTTTTTGGCTTCAGATATGGCAAATTATATTAATGGAGAAACCATTCATGTAAATGGTGGAATGTATATGGCTTGACAATTCTGCTTAATAATCTAATAAGAAATTATATACACGAAAGGAATTCATGTCAGACGATATAAAAGGAAAAATAAAAAAAATAGTAGCCGACCATTTAGGCATAGATGAAGAGAAAGTTACAGAAGAAGCAAGCTTTATCGATGATCTAGGCGCGGACAGTTTAGATACAGTTGAGTTAGTTATGGCTTTTGAGGAAGAATTTGGATCAGAAATATCAGATAGCGAGGCCGAAAAAATCTTAACTGTAGGAGATGCAATTAAATTTATAGAGAGTAAATCAAGCTAATTTTTTTTTAAAAAATGTTACATGATGGAGAAAATATCATGGTTATTTTATCTTCTCCATCTGGAGTCGGCAAAACCACGATTACAAAGAAAATTCAACAAAAATATCCAAATTTTAAAATCTCAGTTTCTCATACAACAAGAATTCCAAGATCTAACGAGGTTGACGGTGTCGACTATCATTTTGTTTCAAAAGAGAACTTTAAAAAACTTATAGATCAAAATCAATTTTATGAATATGCGAAAATTTTTGAAAATTATTATGGCACGCTTAGAAAAACTGTGGATGAAGATATTATCTCGAATGATTTAATATTTGATATTGATTGGCAAGGAACTAAGCAATTATCAAAATTCAATAATTTAAAACTTATTAAAATATATTTAATTCCAGATAGTAAAGAAGAATTAAAAAAAAGGCTGATTAAAAGAGATCAAAATACTAAAGAAGAGGTAGATAAAAGATACAAATCATTTAATGAGGACGTTAAGCACTGGAATGATTACGATTATATAATTATAAACAAAAATCTCGATATTTGCTTTAAACAGATCGAAAATATTATACTTTTACATAAGAATAAGATAATTAATCCCTCTCATAAATCTCAGTAATTTTATAGTAAATGTGGGGTGCTATTTCTGAAGGTCTCAAATTTAATTTAAGATTGTCAACTTTTTTAATTTTTTTTCTGTCTAGTATTTTTTTTATATTTTTGTTGATCATTTTTCTTTTATTAGAAAATAGTATATTTGTTACTTTTTCTAGATTATTGAGATTTTTTATTTTAAAAGAAATTGAATTTTTAGGTGTAAAATGTATCACTTGCGATAATACTTTAGGTTTAGGATAAAAACTGTTAGGAGAAACTAAAAATTTCTTATCTGGCCTTAATCTATAATTTGACAAAATTGATAAACGACCATAATTTAATGTTGAGAATTTGCCTAAAATTTTCTCAGCTAATTCTTTTTGGAACATAAAAATGATATCCTTAAATTTAGGAGGCCATTTATTAAATTTCAAAATCTTTACAAGTATTTGAGATGATATATTATATGGAAGGTTTCCAAAAATTATTGAGTCATTTCTATCAATTTTTTCTAAATCAAATTTTAAAATATCTGCTGCATATATTTTAATATTGTTATTATTTTTATACTTTGATCTAAGTTCACCTGCTAGAAAATAATCTTTTTCTATAATAGATAAAGATTTTGGTTTGCCTTTAAGAATTTCATCTGTTAACGCTCCTTTACCAGGGCCAACTTCTATTACATGTCTATTTTTAATTTTAACAATATTAACAATCTTCTTTAATACGTTTTTATCAATTAGAAAATTTTGTCCAAGTGATTTCTTTGCAAATTTCATCTTGTATACTTTTCTATGAATTCCAAGCAACGTATTAAACTTAGAGGACTCGCTTTATTTTTTTTAATTAAATTAAAAGCTGTTCCATGGTCAGGCGATAATCTAAGATATCTTAAACCTAACGTAATGTTAATTGCATCATATTTATATAAACCTTTGAAGGGAGCTAAAACTTGGTCATGATACATACCTACTATGACATCATATTTTTGATAGTCATTAATAAAAATAGTATCCGCAACTAAGGGACCTGTTAAATTTATTCCCTTTTTTTTTAAAATTTTAATAGCTGGAATAATGATTTTGATTTCTTCAGAATTTTTTCTAAATTCAGCATTATGAGGATTCAAACCTAAAATAGCTATTTTAGGCTTCTTTCTTAATTTTGATTTATACCAATCATTTATTGTGATTACCTTTTTTATAATTAGATCTTTTTTTATTTGTTTTGATACCTGAGATAAATTTAAATGTGTAGTAAGAGGGCTAACCGCTAATTGAGAATTTTTAATTAACATTACCCCAGAATTAATTTTGATATTACATTTCTTTGATAAATATTCTGTAACACCAATACCATTTTTGCCTAATAGATTTTTATTAATAGCGCAATTAATTATCCCAGCAACACTTTTCTCTTGTGCCAAATTATGAGCGCGGTCTAGGGATTTTGTTACAAATTTTGAAGCGAATTTTACTGGAACATTAAATGCATCTTTAAAATTTAAATCTATATTTATTATCTTTAATGAGGTAGCGTCACTATGATTAATAATATTTTTTACATCTAACATTTTTATCGAATAATTTAATTTTTTAAACTGAGATTTAAGTAATCTATAATTAGAAATTATATAAATTCTTTTCTTTATTTTTTTGTTAATTTTTTTCCATGTCTTATAGATTATTTCAGAATTAATACTATTTGGATCTCCTGTGACAATTAATATTTTTTTCATTGTTTAAATTCTATTAATGTACTATTTCTTTTTTTTGAAAGGTGACTATTTGAATACAAATCTAAAAGTTCATTTTTTTTCCGGTCAATTAAAAAAGCCTTATACTTCTCCTTATCAAATTTTTGGTCATTTTTTATTTCCCTTTTTTCTAAGATTTTTAAAAACAAAATTTTATTACTTTGTAAAATCGGGTCTGAAACTTCACCTACATTAAGTTTAGTAACTACCTCGAAAATATTTTTTGATAAACTATTTGCACTTATCCAACCTAATTTCCCCCCACTCATGGACGATGATGACATACTGAATTTAATAGCAGTCTTATCAAAACCAACTTGCTTAATGCTTGATAAGATTTCACTAATAATTTTATCTTTCTTTTCTAAGTTATTAATATCAATATCGATTTCTGCTAAGTTATATTCAATAATATTTTTATTATTTTCTATTACACTATTTAATTCAGAAATAATTTGATCCTCATTAATTGAAATTTTTTTTATATAAATTTGAGTTATTAATTGTTGCCATAAAAATTCAGTATTAATTTCGTCTACAAAAGAGTCATAATCTATTCCATACGACTTGAACATTGGTTTCAAAGCATTTATTTCAATATTAAGATTTGAGGAAATTTTTTCTAAATGTTGGTTGATTACAAATGGATTTTTTTTAAACTTATATTTTTTTAATTCATTACTTTTTACTTTTAAATTTATTAAATAATTCATAGAATTACTTTTTACTTTATTGATATTTTCTTGATTAATTTCCTGCTTTGCAAGAATAAGTGTTATTTTTATTTTATTTTCTAAATCTAAAGATGTAATAATTTCTTCACCAACTTTAGCAATGATATTATTTTTAATTGATCCAAAACTTGAATTAAAAAAACAAAAAATTAAAAGAATTTTTGATATAAAAAAAATTTTAACAAGTTTCATTAATTCTCAAATTTAGGTGAATTTAATTCTCCAAATGAATTTAAAGTTATTTTGAACATGAGTGAATTTTCAGACTCTAATTCTGAGTCGTTATAAAACTCTCTTCTATAAACTAAGCCTGCCCTTAGACAATCATTGATATATTCATAACTAAGATCATAATATTCCGATGCGTTTCTTATTAAGTCTCTTTTATTGCTGAAAGAAAACACTCCGTTATCACCTTTTTTATATTCAAAACTAGTTTTTACATATTCTGTACTATCAGATGTCTTATCTTCCTCTAAATAATCTAGATTTAATTGAAAATTAGAAAAATTATAGCTCGTGTTAAATTCATTGTAATTAGTTTCTTTAAAGTTTTGATCTAATGCATAATTATAATTAAAATTAAAAATATCTTTATTTTTATAATTCAAACTTCCCACAATATCAGAAAATCTTTTATCTAAACTTGATGAAGATGGCATATTTTTATTAGTTTTCTTTTCATTAATAACTTGACCAATAGTGAAGTTTAACTGTTTATCATTTCTAAATTGTCCATAATCAAATCCTAACGTTAAGTTTGAGCCGCTTTCAAAATTTTCGTTAGTATTAAGTCTATTTACAGAGAAAATATTTTTTCCATATAAATTAAAATCATTGCTATCTTTTCTCATATGGTTAGGTGAATACTTGATAAGTGCTTTAGGTTTTAATAAATGTCTAACTCCATTTTTTTCTTTAAATAAATCTATACTTGCTAAATATCCTAAAGCTCCAAATAACTCGTTTGTTGTATCAGGTTTGAATATTTTCTCATTTTTTACTTCGTAATTTACATTTTTGAGACTTGTTAAAAGTGTTCCATCGAAGAAACTATTAGTGTGATCATAAGACCAATCTAAATTATTTATTAAAAATTTTTTTGTTTTATTAGTATCATAGTTTTGAACTTTTAAATTGGTTTGTAAGTTTCCATATCCCAGCTTATCGCTGTACAAATTTTTATTTAAAGTCACTTCAGGAAAAATATATTCGTATTTATCATTATACCCACTTTTTAAAGTTTCAAATGCACTCATTTTTAAGCCTAAAGAAAAATTTTTATCATCATTATAGTGGTCGAAGCTTATATAATTTTCTAATGTATCCGTTTCGTAATTAACTAAATTTGAATCAATTTTGTACAATTTCAAATATTTGTCATCTGAAACATTTTGAAGATTAACTTTTAAGCTGCTTTCATTGTTATTACTTTGAAATTTTCTAACAAATTTTGAAAAAAAATGAGATTTATCTCCTGCACGCTTTGTAGCAGATGTGTTTTTGTAGCCTTCAGTAAAACCGAAATCAAAAATTAAATTAGAATTTTTAAACGCATGACGATATTCACCCATTAACAAAGGATTTTCGGAAACAAACAATCTACTATTTATTGTTAAATCTCTATCCTTATTAATGGCCCAGAAATATGGCAAGTTAATACTAGAACCCAAATTTTTAGTATCAGAGTAGGAAGGGTTTAAAAATCCTGACCTTCTATCAACAGTAGGATCTGGATGAGCTAACTTTGGCAAGTAAAAAATTGGAATATCATAAATTTTTATTACTGCATTGTCATAATAAATTGTCTTCTTTTTTTTATTATGAGTCATTTTAGAGGCATTGAGTTGCCACGGAGGACATTTGTTTCCTTCTCGGTAGTCACACATTGTAAATGTACTTTTTACAAAACTCGATTCTTCTTGATTTATATTAATTGCATTCGAAAAAATTCTAGGTTTATTTTTTGGATTCATTTTAAAATCTTTTTGATTAAGATAGGCTTTTGAGTCTGTCCCAATAATCTCCTTTTTTTTTTCATCAATATAAAGCTGAGAAAACTCGTAAGAGTTATTCATTTTATCAATCACTTTGATCTTTCCGAGAGATTTAAAAATACTTTCATTAATCTCATATTTAAAATTATTTAGAGTTATTAAATTTTCCATGTTATCTTTAACTAGTGTCTCTTTGTCTGAAGAAACTACGTTGTTTTGATCATTAAAGACCACATTCTCTGATTCCAAGTAGTACCCCTCTTTTGTAATCAAATTTGTTTTTCCAACACTTCTAAATATATTTAGTGCTTCGTTATAAGTAGCTTCACTAGTTTTAATTAAATTTCCTTTAAAATCTTCTACAACTACATTGCCTTTTAAAGTATAAAATTTTAATTTTTTATTGTAGGCAGCATAGTTGCTCCGAATTAAATTGTTCTTATTGTTCTGTATAACTACTTCTTCCTCAAATATTGTTATCTGACTTTTCTTATCGACAGTTATCTTTTTGGCGCTTATATTTATTTCATCAGCAAAAAGCATCTTTGAAAAAATCAAATGGAAAAAAATTATATAAATTTTATTTTTCATTTATTTGCAGTATTCCTATTGAACTAAAAATACCAATAATTATGATTGGCATCCATGTTGCTAATGTTAAAGAAATTCTATTAGTTTTTCCTAAAGCAATAGAAAGATCCTTCAGGTAATAAATAATTACACATGCAACAATTCCTATCACTATAAATTTTACATTATTTGATTTTTTTAAAGTATTTAATATCAATATTGCAGCTAAAGCGGTCATAATGAATAGGAAAAAAGGCATTGATAGCATTGAATGAAAACTATGTTTTAAAAATAAATTATTATAGCCTTTTTTTATTAAATTATTATAGTTAAATAATAAATCAATAAATGAGAGAGTATCGAAGTTCTTAAATAAACTATTAATTTTTTCATAAGTATATATAGAATTTATTGAAAAATTATTTTTACTTATTTCTTCAGAAATACCGATATCATTTATCTTTAAAATATTTACATCTTTCAGGAACCAATCATTTTTTTCTATATCTGCCGATTTCGAAAAAATTTTTTCTTTAAGATTATAGTTTTTATCAAATTTATATATTGTTACGTCTTTTAATTTATTTTCACCTCCGCTGGACGCAGAGATTATTCTTTGACCAAAGTCAGTGCTTTCTTTAATCCAAAGACCATTTTTATTAAAAGTTACTAAATGATCAATATCTTTGGAATAGCTTGCTTTAGTTTGCTCATAATATTTTGACATTGCTGAAGTAACAGGATTAATAAAAAAAAGTGAGATCCAACCCAAGAAAAAAGATGTCAAAGCGAGCAAAAGAAAAATTTTAAAATTTGAGAAACCAAAAATTTTCATTGTCAATAAATCTTTATTATTTCTTATATCTAAAATAAACTTCATACTTGCTACAAAAATTATAAATGGCAGAAGTTGCAATAATAATCCGGGAATATATAAACTAGTTAGATAAAGGGGCGTAAGTATAGGCACATCTAGATTTTTAAAGAATTCTATTTCTTCAAATAAATTAAGAATTATACCAAAGCAATAAAAAAGCAAAGTTGTTTTAATGAAGGTTTTAAAATAGCCAATTAATAAATAGTTTAGAATTATTTTATTCATTTTTTAATGCTTCATTTGAGAATTTAAATTTTAAAAATATATAAACTAAAATAGATAAAACCACTGGTGATAAGATAAATAACTTACTTATCAGATTACTGATACCCGTATATCTAATAATTAGCTCGGCGTAGAGCAGAACAAAAAAACAATATAAAAAAACACTTACTTTGCTGAAGAAAAATTTTTTTTTACTTCTAATCAATAAGAAAGAAGCAAATAGAGCAATTATTGGAAAATATAAAGGAAATGTAATTCGTCTATTTAAGATCGGTAAAATTTCAGTCTTAAAGTTTTTTTTGCAAGAAATTTTATAAAAAATACTTCCTTCTAAACAAGTAAGAAGAGTGATGGTTGAAGTTTCTTGAACCTTTGGTTGTTTAATGGTTCTATTTTTAAAATTGTTAAGGTCAACACTTAATTGATCAAATTTAATTATATCATTTCCTTGATTATTTTTGTCAGAAGATATTATTTGACCATTGAACATTATCATTTTGTTTTCATTTATAAGTCCGTTTGAGGCAATTATAGTTGTCAAAGCCTTTTTTTTATTCGAGGATATATTTTTAAGAACTCTAGCATTATCTTGTAAAAAAATATTTTTAAGCTCATTATTATATTTTTTATCTACTATAAACGTAACACCATTGAATGAGTCACTAAACTGTTGTGCTTTTACTGTCGGTAAAAATGAAGTTAAACTTTCTTTACCTAAAATTTGTCTAGATTTATTTAAAGCTAAGGGAGTAATTAAGGAGGAAAATACTAAATAAAAAATTGAAATTATTACAGAAAATAAAAAAAATAATTTTACTAATTCAATTTTTTTTACGCCAGAAGTCCATAAAATTATTAATTCATTTTCTTGAATTTGTTTTATTATAAAAAGTATTAGCGCGATAAGAAAGGATAAAGGAATAAATTTTGTTAAAATACCGAAAATATTCAAAAATGAATATTGGAAATAAGTGAGCACAGGATAACCACTTTCAACAATTAGATCTAAAAAATTTACTGCTCTTACAGTCCAAGCTATTAAAGTAAAACCTAATAATATTGTTAAAAATGTTTTAAAAATATCTATTAAATAGTTTTGATAAATTTTATTTTGAAGCATGGTAATTATTTTGTATATAATTAAAGCAACCTTAAATAAATTTCAATCTATGGTTTAAATTCCATCAATTTTTCATTGAAATCTTATATATTTGGACTTATATACCTCTTTCAAATACTCCAATTTGGGTGAAAATTATGTCAATAAAAATAAGTTACTCGAATAAGATCATCAAAAGCTCCTCAGCTAATATAGTTCTTTTTTCTAAAGACAAATTTAGTTTGACGGGTTTAAAAAAATATCTGTCTAATAATGAATTTTCATATGTTAATGATCTTTTAAAGAATTCTGATTTAAAAAAAAACTTGCTTATTTTTGAGGTAAGTTCGAAAAAAAAGATAGTCTTAATTCTAATTAAAAAAAATATTAAAACCTCTGAAATTGAAAACTTAGGAGGGGAATTTTATGGCAAAGTAAATTATGGAAAAAATACTGACTATTTTATTTTCTCTGACAGTATAAATAATGAAAAAAATAATTTTTTAGGCTATTTTCTTCACGGTATTAAATTAAAATCTTATGAATTTAAGAAATATAAAACAAAGAAAGATACAAGAGTTATTTCTATAAAAGTTTCTGGAAAAAAAAACAAACCTACAAATTTGAGTCAGCTAAAATTTAAGGCTTTAGAGGAAGGAACTTTTTATGCCAGGGATTTAGTTTCAGAACCGGGAAATGTTCTTCATCCAGATGAATATGCTAAAAGAATAAAATCTCTTAAAAAGTATGGCTTAAAAATAAATATATATGATGAAAGACAACTAAAAAAACTTGGTATGCACGCTCTGCTAGGTGTGGGGCAGGGAAGTATAAGAGGATCATATCTTGTGACTATGGAATGGAATGGAGCAAAAAATAATTCTAAACCCTTAGCATTTGTAGGCAAAGGGGTATGTTTTGACACGGGTGGTTATTCACTTAAACCAGCAAGATTTATGGAAGATATGACCTATGATATGGCTGGCTCGGCTACAGTAGTAGGATTAATGAAAAACTTTGCAATAAGAAAAGCAAAAATCAACGCTGTTGGTGTTGTAGGGTTAGTTGAAAATATGGTCAGCGGTAATGCTCAAAGACCAGGTGACATTGTAAAATCTTATAGCGGTAAAACTATAGAAATATTAAATACAGATGCAGAGGGGAGATTAGTTTTAGCTGATGCTTTAACTTTTACTGAAAAAAAATTTAAGCCAAAATTTATAGTTGATCTTGCCACGTTAACTGGAGCAATTATAGTCTGTTTAGGATCTGAATATGCTGGTCTATTTTCAAACGATGATAATTTATCAAATCAAATTTTTAGCGCAGGTGAAAAAGTTGAGGAAAAGGTTTGGAGAATGCCATTACATAAAAATTATGATAAACTTATGAATTCTAAAAATGCTGACGTACAAAATATAAACTATGTGGGTGGAGCTGGTTCGACAACTGCAGCTCAGTTTTTACAAAGATTTATTTTAAATAAAACACCATGGGCGCATCTAGATATTGCTGGTATGGCCTTTTCAAAATATGGCGGGGCATTAAACTCTGCTGGAGCAACAGGTTTTGGAGTAAGATTGCTTAATGAATTAGTCGAAGAGTATTATGAGTAATATTGAGCAAACCCTTTCAATTATTAAACCAGATGCAGTAGAAAGAAATTTAATTGAAGACATTAAATCGATTTTTTCAAAAAATAATTTAGTTATAAAAAATAGTAAAAAAATTCACATTACTAAAGAAGAAGCGGCTGAATTTTATAAAGTTCATCAATCAAAACCTTTTTATAACGATTTATGTGCTTATTTAGCTTCTGGACCGATTGTCGTAATGATATTAGAGGGAGTTAACGCTATTACATTATATAGAGAGATTATGGGTGCAACTGACCCTAAAAAAGCGGAGAAAAATACTATAAGAAAACTGTTTGGAATCTCTATAGATAAAAATTCTGTGCATGGCTCTGATTCAACTGAAAATGCTAAAAAAGAAATAGAATTTTTTTTCAATAATTAATAATTTCTATAAATTTTAATAATAGCCTCAGGAAATGCTAAATATTCTTTTTTTTGTGTTTTTA
Organism: uncultured Pelagibacteraceae bacterium; assembly: GCA_902557775.1. Lineage (GTDB taxonomy): Bacteria > Pseudomonadota > Alphaproteobacteria > Pelagibacterales > Pelagibacteraceae > Pelagilacustribacter. Next base: position 12,805 of record CACEBD010000004.1, on the reverse strand, counting down.
TTTTGAGTAATTTTTCGTCGTCTTTCGGATCAATAAAAAAAATTTTTTTTGTTATTATATTTCCACTATCCAATTTTTCGTTAACATAGTGAACTGTACAGCCGGTTTTAATTTCACTATTTTTTAAAATTCTTGAATAAGTATTTAATCCTTTAAACTTTGGCAATAAAGAAGGGTGAATATTAATAACCTTATTCCCATATAAATTAAGAAATTTTTTAGATAATATTCTCATATAACCTGCTAGACAAATCAGTGTAATTTTGTATTTTTTTAAATATAGAAGAATTTTATTCTCAAAAAGTCTACGATTTGTATTAACTACCAAAAAAGGAATTGAATTTTTTTTTGCATAATTTATCCCAAAAGCATGTTTTTTATTTGATACAATTAATTTTATAATAATAGGAAAATTATAATCTCTAGACTTTAAAATTAGATTTTTTAGATTACTTCCATTTCCCGAAATAAATACACAAGTCTTTTTCTTTACCATTTTAATTGATTGAAAATATTAATATTCTTTTTTTCTTTTGATATGAAGCCTATTTCATATGGGATAAATTGTTTTGTAAAATATTTTTTAATTTTTTTTACATTTTTTTTTGGCGTTATCAAACAAAAACCTACACCACAGTTAAAAGTTCTTAACATTTCTTTATCTGATATATTTTTTCCTTTTATCCATTTAAAAATTTTGTGAATTTTAATTTTTGATAAATCAATATTTAGTGTCAAATTTTTAGGAATTGATCTTAATAAATTTTCAATTAGCCCTCCACCTGTAATATGTGCTGCTGCATTAATTAAGTTTTTATTGCATAATTTTAAAACTTCTTTAGAATAAATTTTTGTAGGTTTAAGTAAATTTTTTTTAAAACTTTTATTGATTTTTTTTTTCTTTAGCACCGATCTAACTAAAGAAAAGCCATTAGAGTGAAATCCACTTGAAGGTATAGCAAGTACAATATCTTTATCTTCAACATTATATTTGTTTAAAATTTTTCTCTTTGAAACTATTCCTACACTAAATCCAGCTAAGTCAAACTTGTTTTTAGAATACACACCTGGCATTTCTGCTGTTTCACCACCAATGAGCTTGCAATCAGCCAAATGACATCCTTTAAAAATTCCTTGAAGAATGTCTTTTGTTTTTTTAAGGTCTAACTTTCCTACCGCAATATAATCTAAAAAAAAAAGTGGCTTTGCCCCTTGGACAATAAGATCATTAACACACATAGCGACCAAATCGATCCCGATAGTATCAAACTTTTTAAATTTATTAGCTAAATCTATTTTAGTACCAACCCCGTCGGTGCAAGAAACAATTACAGGATCTTTAATTTTAGTTTCACTAATGTCATACAAAGATCCAAATCCACCTATAATGTCTTTGTTAATAAAACTGTTAGTTTTTTTGACATCTTTTTTTGATAAATGTGATATGTGCTTAACTAATTTATTTGCTAATGAAATATCTACACCACTTTTTTTGTAACTATTTTGCATTTTTTTCATTAATAAAATGATAATTTAATTAAATGAAACTTTATAAATTAATAATAATTATTTTAGTTGTTTTTTTAAATACTAAAACTGTTTTATCAGAAAATAATATATTTAATGTTAATAATATTGAGTTAGAAAAAACAAATATTTCCAATACAGAAGCAGCCAATAAAGCGATCAAAAAAGGTTTTGATGAACTTATTGAGAGAATACTGCTTTCAGAGGATCAAAATCGATTACTAAAATTAGAACCTGCAGAAATTAAAGAATTAGTCTCTTTTTATCAGGTTATAAGTGAAAATGATAGCGCAGAAAGAGATAATGATAAGTTAAAATATAATATCTTTTTTGATAAAAATAAATTTCATAAACTATTCTATGAACAAGGAATATTTTATTCTGAAATAACTGATAAAGAGCTCTATTTTTTACCAATCCTTCAAAAGGAAGAAAAAATTTTTATTTTTAATCAAAATTTTTTTTATGAAAACTGGAAAGATATTTATAAAAAAGATTTAATAGAATTTTTACTTCCTCTTGAAAGCATAGAAATAATTGAAAAAATAAATTCTAATAAAGAGAATCTTTTAATGATAGAATTAAATGAATTATTTAAAGAGTACACTAATAAGAATTTGGCATTGTTAATAATAGACACTACAAACAAAAACAATAAAATATATTTAAAAACCAATATCTTGGGAAAAAAAATAAATAAAAATATTTCAATTAAAAATGAAAATTTGAATGAAAAAAAATATTATGAAAAAATAATTAAAAATACTAGTGAAGAAATAACAAATATAATTAAATCTCAAAATTTAGTTGACGTTCGAACTCCCTCATTTTTAAATACAAAATTTGAAATTAGCAGAAAAAATAATCTAGTTGAATTAAATGATAGATTAAAACAAGTTGAATTAATTGACAGTATTTATGTTCAAGAATTTAATAGTCAATATGTATTACTTAAAATTAAATATCTAGGAAAACTTGATAAGATAATTAAACAAATGGAAAATGAAAAAATAATTTTAAAATTCGAAGATGATCAATGGAGTATCAAAATTTTATAATGAGTCAATTAGTATTTAAATTTCCTTTTAAAACAAAATATTTTGAGCAAGATTTTTATGTTTCGAGTAATAATTTTTCAGCATACAAATTAATTGAAAGTTGGCCGAACTGGCCCGGAAAATGGTTAAATGTTTTTGGATCAAAAGGATGTGGAAAAACTCATTTATCCAAAATTCTTGAAAAAAAAATTGGAAAAATAAAAATTTTAGAAGAAAAAAATATATCAGACAGCATATTAAATGAAATGAGTAGAATAGATTGTCTAATTATAGAAAATTTTAAAAAAGAAATAGAGGAAAAATTATTGTATTCTATACTGAATTATTCAAAACAATTAGATAATTATATTGTTATAAATAGTACACCACCTATCAAAGAAATTCTTTTTAAAATTAAAGATTTACAATCAAGAATCAATAGCTTTGTTTTTATTGGAATTGATCTTCCAACTGATGACTTATTAAAAGTGATAGCAACAAAAAGCTTTTCCGATAAACAAATAAATTTAGATCCAAAAATAACAGACTATATAATCAAAAATGTTGACCGATCATATGAAAAAATGTTTAAATTTATTAGAGATGTTGATGAATTATCTTTATCTTCTGGAAAGTCGATAAATATTAATCTAATAAAAAAAGTACTTAATAAATGAATAAATTTAGAACTCATAATTGTTCAGAACTTAGCGAAAATGAAATAGATAAAAATGTAATTTTATCTGGTTGGCTTCACAGAAAGCGCGATCATGGAAATCTTTTATTCGCTGATTTAAGAGATCATTATGGTATTACTCAATGTGTTATAGAAAATAAAAGTAAATTTTTTCCTATTATTGAAAAGGCAAGACCAGAAACTGTATTAAGGATTGAGGGAAAAGTTGTCAAAAGAGCAGGTGGTACTGAAAATTTAGATCTCAAAACCGGGAAAATAGAAGTATTTATAAGTTCAATAGAAATTTTATCTAATGCTAATGAACTGCCTATTCCTGTATTTGGAGAACAAGATTATCCAGAAGATATAAGATTAAAATATAGATTTCTTGATCTTAGACGAGATGAAATGCATAAAAATATTATACTGAGATCAAAAGTAATCTCTTTCATAAGATCTGAAATGTTAAAATTAGGTTTTTTAGAATATCAAACCCCAATTTTGACATCTTCTAGTCCTGAGGGAGCAAGAGATTTTTTAGTTCCAAGTAGATTGAATCCTGGCAAATTTTATGCACTTCCACAAGCACCTCAGCAATTTAAGCAATTAATTATGGTATCAGGTTTTGATAAATATTTTCAAATTGCACCTTGTTTTAGAGATGAAGATGCTAGGGCAGATAGAAGTCCTGGTGAATTCTATCAATTAGATCTAGAAATGTCTTTTGTAGAACAAGAGGATATTTTTAATGTAGTAGAAACTCTTATGAAAAAAGTTTTTAAAAATTTTTCCTCAAAAAAAATTTTATCTGAAAGTTTTCCTAGAATTTCATATAAGGAGTCTTTGAAAAGGTATGGAACAGATAAGCCTGATCTTAGAAATCCATTGCAGATCAAAGATATTACAAAAATTTTTACAAGAGAGGATGTTAAATTTGATATTTTTAAAAAGCTGGTAAAATCTGGAGCTGTTGTAAAAACAATAGTCACTAAAGAAACAGGAAAAAAACCCAGAAGTTTTTTTGACAACATTGATAAATGGGCTAAAGAGCAAGGTGCGTCTGGACTGGCTTATTTTTCTATTGAAAAAAATAAGAGCTTAGAAGGAAAAGGTCCAATCGGAAAGTTTTTCAGTGAAGAGTCTTTGCATGAAATAATGAAAATTTGTGATGCAAAAGTGGGTGACAGTTTATTCTTGGCATGTGGTACCGAAGATGAGGTTAATAAAATTTTATCTTTTGCAAGAAATAAAATTGCTTCAGACTTAAATATTATTGATCAAGACAAATTTGCTTTTTGTTGGATTGTAGATTACCCAATGTTTGAAAGAGATGATAACCTAAAAAAAATTATATTCAGCCACAATCCTTTTTCAATGCCACAAGGTGATATTAAAGACTTAAATTTTGATAAACCCCTTGATATTAAAGCTTATCAATATGATATAGTATGTAATGGTGTAGAACTATCTTCAGGAGCTATAAGGAATCATATCCCAGAACTTATGTATAAACTTTTCTCCGTAGCTGGTTACAGTAAAAAAGAAGTTGACGAAAAATTTAGGGGAATGATAAATGCTTTGAGTTATGGCGCACCACCTCATGGAGGTATAGCTCCAGGTATAGATAGAATAGTTATGTTATTAGCTAATAAACAGAACATCCGAGAAATTACTTTATTTCCAATGAACCAGAATGCTCAAGATTTAATGATGAATGCACCTTCAGAGGTTGATCAAAAACAATTAAAAGAGTTAGGTATTAAACTTGATACTAAGAAATGATTAACTTTTAGTCTTTAGGTTAATCCTTACATCTGAAAGATCAACAAGTTTTTCCTCTAGATTACTTCTTACAAAACCTTTTGAAGTAATATTTTTCACAATTTTTATAAATTTTTCATCAGTTGTCTCTTTAATATTATTTTTAGTTGAAGCAATTGAAGGTGTGTGCGCTAGCTCTTCTTTACCAAGATATGAAATAGCTAACTCTCTAAAAACATAATCAAGTATTGATGAAGCGCTTAAAATTCTGTCATTTCCTGAAACATTTCCAGATGGCTCGAATTTAGTATCAATAAAAGCGTCAACGTACTCGTCTAATGGAACCCCATATTGCAAACCTAGAGATATAGCTATTGCAAAATTATTCATCATAGCTTTTACTAACTCACCCTCTTTATTAGTATCAATAAAAATCTCTCCAATTTTACCATCATCATATTCCCCAGTATGCAAATATACTTTGTGATCTCCAATTTGAGCCTTTTGAATATATCCTTTTCTTCTATCGGGCATTCTGAATCTCGTATTACTTTTAACTTTTAAGCCAGAAGAAACTACGTTTTCATTTTTTTTATCAATTATTTTATTAGTAATGCTTTTTTTCTCACTTTTAGTTGTTTCAATAGTTTTAGAATAAGTTTCTTTGTTATCGCCAATTTTTTTCGTTTTTCTATTATTTAATTTTACATCAATTACTTCTACTTCCCCATCGGTTCTACCATCAATTTTGTTTAATTCATTTTCGTTTAAATTATTAAGTTTATGAACTGTTTTAAATGTACAAGTATAGTAGGTTTCAACGATAAATTTTTTCATAACTTTATGGATTCTTTAACACTTAAGATATATATTAAATTCATCTGGTGTCTAATTTATAATTATACACTTGTAAATTGTGTGGATTTAAAATTATATGAACATAAAATTTATTTTTACTTGGTGGAATAAACAAACCTTTGGGACTTTTTTAAAGACTTTGTTCACTGGAAAATATATTGGCAAAGATGAATTTGGCAATAAATATTACAGTAATAAAAAAAATGAAAGATGGGTTGTATATTCGGGCGTAGTTGAAGCTACTAAAATCACATCAGAATGGTATTTATGGATGCACCACACTACAGACAAAATACCTGTTTATAAAGAGTCAAAAAAATATAAATGGCAGAAAAGTCATTTAGGAAACCAAACAGGAACAAAAAATAGCTTTAAACCTGTCAAAATTAAGAAAGATCAAATTAAAAAAAAATATGAAACTTGGAATTAGTCTTACATTAATTATAATTTATTTTCTCTCTATCAATTTATCTTTTTCTGATGATAAAATTACATCCTCTAAACTTTTAAATTTAAACGAAATAAAACCAAGTTTCGAAGAATTAAATGATAATAATGAAACTGTATCTACAAAAAAAAATTTGAAGGAAAAGAAAAAAAATAAAACTAATTTAAAATCACCGCATGCTATTCTTATTGGATTAGATAAAATAACAGCAAAGTCGTCAAAAATTCAAGTAAATTTAAATAAGGCAAAAAAATTTGGACCTTTAGAGATCAAAATTTTAAAATGTGGAAAAGTAAAGGTTAATAACATTTTTGATGATGTAGCTTATATGCAAGTGAAAGATTTAACAAAAAATGAAAATGAAAAAGTTTTCATTTTTAATGGTTGGACTTTTTCCTCTGACCCAAATCTATCTCCGTTTGATCATGCAATTTATGATTTACAATTATTGAATTGCTATAATGTTTAATAAAACTTTTCTTTTCCAAGCCAATTAGTATCGAAGTCAGAATTAATGAATTTTTTGTGTCTCAGTATTTTTTTATGTAAATCAATTGTTGTGGTAATTCCTTCAAGCACAAACTCATCTAGAGATCTCAGGGTTCTCTGTATAGCCTCTGTTCTGTTTCTACCTTTGCATATAACTTTAGCAATAAGGCTATCGTAATAAGGAGTTATTTTACAGCCTTGAAAAATTGATCCATCTACTCTAGTTCTAAATCCAGACGGTTGGTGGCACACAGATATAGTTCCTGGACTTGGTTGAAAATCTTTAGCGGGATTTTCAGCATTAATTCTACATTCAATTGAGTGACCTCTGGGACTAATATCACTTTGTTTCAAAGCAGTTTCACCGGTGTAAGCAATCCATAATTGTTCTTTCACAATATCAATACCAGTTTGTACTTCTGTTACAGGGTGTTCAACTTGTACTCTAGTGTTCATTTCTAAGAAGTAGAATTTTCCATTTTCATAAATAAATTCAACTGTACCAGCTCCTTCATAATTGATCTTTTCAACCATATTTACTGTTTTTTCCAGTAAGTCTTTTCTTTGTGAATTTGTAAGCACAGGGCTAGGAGTCTCTTCAATTAATTTTTGATGCCTTCTCTGAACGGAGCAATCTCTTTCTCCAAGGTGAACTGTTTTATTTTTTCCAGACATGATTTGAACTTCAATATGCCTTGGATTTTTAAAATATTTTTCAATATAAAGTTCATCATTCCCAAAAAATTTTTTGGCCTCTGTTTTTGCCGTTAAAAATAAATTTTCTAAATTGCTCTCGTCTTCTACTATTTTCATGCCTTTTCCACCGCCACCACCTGCCGCTTTAATTAAAATAGGATAACCAATTTTTTTACAGATCATCTTCGCTTCTGTGTAAGATTTAACTCCTCCCTCAGATCCCTCAATGACTGGTAAACCGTATTTTTTTGCAATTCTTTTAGCTTCAATTTTATCCCCCATTTTAGATATTATATCAGCACTAGGTCCAATAAATTTTATACCATGTTTGTTTACTATTTCAGAAAATTTTGCGTTTTCAGATAAAAAACCATATCCTGGATGAATAGCTTCAGCACCTGTAAGATCGACTGCTGACATAATTGATGAAATATTTAAATAACTGTTTTGAGGTTGATGAGAGCCAATACAAACACTCTCGTCAGCTAATCTCACGTGCATAGAGTCAGAGTCTACGTCTGAGTGAACAGCTACGGTTTCAATACCCCATTCTTTACACGCTCTAATTACTCTTACAGCTATTTCTCCTCGATTAGCAATTAAAACTTTTTTGAACATTTTTTTTATTTAAGAAGAACTAATGTTTGACCAAACTCAACAGGCTGACCATCCTCGACTAAAATTTTTTTTACTTCACCATCATTAGTAGAGGGAACATGATTCATTGTTTTCATTGCCTCAACGATCATTATAGTTTGACCTTTTTTAACTTTATCACCAATTTCTACAAATTTTTTTGCCCCAGGTTCTGGAGCTAAGTAAGCAGTTCCAATTATCGGGGATTTAACTCTTATACCATCACTTGTGTCAGAGGTATTTAAAACTGTTTTATTGGGTGAAACAACTGCACCCGTTTTTGATTGTTCGACTCCTCTAGTGACTTTAGAAACTTTAATTTTTGTTTGACCATCTTGATACTCTAATTCTGTTAGCTCAAATTCCTTTAAGTTATCTACTAGCTCCTTTATCAATTTTTTATCTATCTTCATTCTTTTAAAAATTTTTTCATAGAGTCTAATGCCATTATATAACCTTCAGCACCAAATCCACAAATTATACCATTTGCAACTTTACTTATTAAAGACTTTTGTCTGAAATCTTCTCTATTATAAATGTTACTTATATGCAATTCAATAATAGGAATTTTGAGTATTTTTAAAGCATCGTGTATTGCTACAGATGTATGTGTATATCCTCCGGCATTTATTATTAACCCATCTTGATCGTTTCTTGATTTTTGTATTTTTTCAATTAGCTCTCCTTCTATATTAGACTGAAAGAAAGATAATTTTATCTCTTTATTTTTAGCAAATTCAACACAAATATTTTCAATATCTTTGAGAGTAAAACTTCCATATTGGCTTTTTTCTCTCTCACCTAAAAGGTTGAGATTTGGGCCATTAAGAATTATAATTTTTTTCATCGTTATTTAATATTATCATTGATTAGCTCAATTATGGCAAAAATACAATTAAATGGAAAAAAAATTACAATTAAGCCCAATATTTCGGTTTTTGATTTGTTAAAAAAATATAAACTTATTAATAAGAAAATTGCAGTAGAGTACAATGGAAAAATTTTGCAAAAAAATAGTTTTAAAAAAAAACTATTAAATAATAATGATAAAATCGAAATAGTACATTTTATTGGTGGCGGTTAAATTGAAAAAAGACATTTTTAAAATTGCAAATAAAAATCTAAAGTCTAGACTTATTGTAGGCACAGGAAAATATAGATCTTACCAAGAAACTGCAAGCGCAGTAAACGCATCTGGAGCTGACATGGTTACTGTAGCAGTAAGAAGGGTAAATATTACAGATAAAAAAAAACCTTTATTAACAGATTATCTTAATCCAAAAAAAATAATTCTTTTACCAAACACAGCAGGTTGTTTTACGTCTGAAGACGCTTTAAGAACTTTAAGATTAGCTAGAGAAATGGGAGGCTGGAAACTTGTTAAGTTAGAAGTTTTGGGAGATAAAAAAACATTATATCCAAATATGATTGAAACGATTAAATCAACAAAAATTTTAGTTAAAGAAGGTTTCAAAGTTATGGTTTATTGCTCAGATGATCCTTTACTAGCTAAAAAGTTAGAGGATAATGGGGCCTCAGCCATTATGCCTTTGGCATCTCCGATAGGATCAGGATTGGGTTTACAAAACAAAATGAATATTTCATTAATTATTAAGCAATCAAAAGTTCCTGTTATAGTAGATGCTGGAATTGGAACAGCTTCGGATGCTACAGTTGCAATGGAGATGGGTTGCGATGGAGTTTTGATTAATAGTGCTATTGCTAACGCAAAGAGTCCAATTTTAATGGCAAAAGCTTTTAAGGATGCAGTGATTTCTGGAAGAAATTCTTATCTTGCAGGAAGAATGAAAAAAAAATTTTTGGCATCAGCAAGCTCTCCCAAAAAAGGATTAATTTAATTTTTTTTCCTTCTTACCCACAGAGTTCTTAATTTTTTCTTAGTTTTTAATTTTTTTGTTTCTTTTTTAAGTTTTTTATCATCTTTTTTATCATCTTTTTTTAATTTATTTTTTTTATTATATTTTTTAATTTCTATAATTTTATTTATATTTTCTATAACCTGTATTGTTTTTTTTGACTTATTTAATAATTCTATCTTATATTCAGGGATCATCAATTTTTCATCGGAAATTATATCAACCTTTAGTGTATATTTCTTTTGAAAATATTTTAATTCTTCTATCAAATTTTTTTCTATGAATAATTTTACTTTTTCGGGGATATAAGATTTAACAATTTTTACTTTATCAGTAAAAGCCAAGTGTTGAATCTTTTTTAAAATTTTTTGAGAAAAAGACTCTAAAGAAAGTTGTGTTTCCCATTTAATAGAGCCCTCTCTTAATCTTTGTCTTGTCATTTCAAGTAAACCGAAATTACTTATTCTTCCAATTTGAATTCTAGCTCTATCTTTTCTAATGCTTTCTCTCATTTTCTTTTCAATAGTTCTTCTATTATAAAAATTCATCATATCTATGAAATCAATTACTATAAGACCGGATAAATCTCTTAATTTAATTTGATGAGCAATTTCTTCGGCAGCTTCAATGTTAGTATTCAGAGCTGTTTTCTCTATATTAATTTGTTTTGTTGATTGTCCTGAGTTTATATCAATAGAAACTAAAGCTTCGGTAGGGTTTATAACAATGTAACCTCCGGATTTTAGTTTGACTGTTGGTTCAAAAATATTATTAAGTTCTTTTTCAATATTTGCATCATGGAATAATGGTATCTTACCTCTATACTTTTTTATATTTTTTACATTTTTAGGCATCAATTCTTTCATAAATTTTTTAGCTTTTTGATAAGCTTCATTACCTTCAATGTAAACATTTTTAGTATCGTTGTCGTAAGTATCTCTTAATGTTCTTTTTATAATATCTCCCTCTTCATAAACCAGTGATGGTGCATTAGAGACTAATGCTTTATCTCTTATCTCTTCCCATGTTTTGAGAGTATTAAAAAAATCTTTTTCAATTTCATTTTTTGTTTTATTAGCCCCAGCTGTTCTTACTATTACTCCCATACTTTTTGGTATTTCAATTTCATTTAAAATACCTCTTATCTTTTGCCTATCAGCAGAATTAAAAATTTTTCTTGAAATACCCCCGCCTTTTGGAGTATTAGGCATCAAAACTAAATATTTACCAGCCAAAGAAATAAATGTAGTTAGAGCAGCTCCTTTTTGACCTCGTTCTTCTTTAATAACTTGAATAAGAACTACTTGACCAGGTTTTATAACTTCTTGAATCTTATACTTTTTGATTCCATACGAAGATTTTACTTCTTCTCTGTAATCTTTTTTTTCGATTTCTTCATTTTTAGCATTTCCATTCACTTCATCTTTATTATTATCCTCGATTAAATTAGTATTAATTTTTAAATTTTCTTGATTGCTTTCAAGGGTTTTATTTTTCAAACTTTCTCTAATTTCTTCTTCAACAACTTTAATTTTTTCCTTATCCTCAGAAGGTATCTGGTAGTAATCCGATTGAATGTCATTAAAAGCTAAAAAACCATGTCTATCCCGACCAAAATTAATAAACGCGGCTTGTAAGGAAGGCTCCACTCTGCTTACAGTTCCTAGATAGATATTATTTTTAAAATTTAAATTATTTTTATTCTCAAATTCGTACTCTTCAATTGAGCTGTTTGATTTAAGTACAATTCGAGTCTCATTTGGATGCGAAGCATCAATATATAAATTTTTTTCCATTCTAATTGAATTCCTTTTAATTTTTTGAAATCTGTTAATTTAAAATTTGACATAACGATATTTTATACAATTTTAAGGATAAATACACGTATTTAAATTTTGTAAATGCCTAAAGAAAGTCTAATTTGTTATTAATAAAGAGTTAAATGTTAAGATTTTTGAATTTTTCGATCAAATTTTTAATTGTATTTTCCATTGTTATTTTGATTTTCACCCTCTCGACCTTATGGTATTTTTCAATTGGATTACCGGACTATAAAAAATTATCAAATTATCAACCCCCAATTTCTAGCAGAGTTTACTCTTCGGATGGAAAATTAATTGCTGAATACGCAATACAGAAAAGGTTATTTGTACCCTATGACTCAATTCCGAAAGTAGTAATTAATTCTTTTCTATCTGCAGAGGATAAAAACTTTTTTAATCATCCAGGTATTGATGCTAAGGGAATTATCAGAGCAATTATAAATAACATAAAAAATATATCCCAAAATAAAAGACTTGAGGGTGCCTCTACAATAACCCAACAAGTTGCAAAAAATTTTCTACTAAATAATGAAGTTTCTATGAAGAGAAAGATTAAAGAAGCTATCTTAGCATTTAGAATTGAGAGAGCTTATTCAAAAGAAAGAATATTGGAATTATATTTAAATCAAATTTACTTAGGGCAAGGGACTTACGGTATAGCAGCAGCAAGTTTGGAGTACTTCGATAAGTCAATTAAAGAATTAAACTATAAGGATGCTGCTTTATTAGCAGCCCTTCCAAAAGCTCCTAGTAAATACAATCCGTATAAATATCCAGAAGTAGGTAAATTTAGACGAGATCTAGTTCTTGAAAATTTAATGGATAATAAATTTATCACTGAAAGCCAATTCCAAAAACTAAAAAAATCGAAATTAAATTTAAAAAAAAGAGAAATAGAAATTGTTAATGAGGCAAATTCTTATACAGAGGAAGTAAGAAGATCTGTGAAAGAAAATTATGGATTTGAAAAATTATAT
>CACEBD010000003.1 GCA_902557775.1 uncultured Pelagibacteraceae bacterium | reverse complement strand
CATTAGCAGGTTTTGAAAAAAGTGGACATTTTTTCTTTAATCAGCCTTTAGGCTATGGATATGATGATGGGATTAATTCAGCAATACAAGTTTGTAACCTTATCGTAGATCAAAATAAAAAAATGAGTGAAATTATTGGATCGTTGCCCGTAACTTATCAAACTCCGACAATGGCTCCTTATTGTAAAGATGAGGAGAAATATAAAGTAGTTGATAAAATGGTAAAAGAGGTAAGGAAATTAAAAGATGGGGGTATTAGAATTGATAATCAAAGTATTGTTGAAGTATTGACAGTTAATGGTGTGAGATTTTCTCTTGAGGATGGATCATGGGGCTTAATAAGAGCATCATCTAATAAGCCTTCTTTAGTAATTGTCACCGAAAGCACTAAATCAAATGAAAGAAAAAGAAAAATTTTTGAATTTATTGATAATCTTTTGCAGAAAACTGGAAAAATTGGGGATTATGACCAAAAAATTTAGAGTTTAAAATATTCGTATAAAAATCTAGTTCCTATTACTATAAGAAACAACCCAAAATATTTAGTCATTCTCATTTTATCAATCTTATGGCTAACTTTTGCTCCAAGTCTTGCCATGAATGCAGTAATAGGAAAAAAAACTAAAAAAGCAGGAATATTTAAAAACCCAATGCTCAAAGGTAAATCAGCATCTAGATATGAGCCAGAAATTAAAAAACCTCCTGCTCCAAATAAAGCAATAATAAATCCAATTGCAGCCGCACTTCCGATAGCTTTATTTATTGGATAACCAAAAAATTTTAAAATTGGAACGTTCATAACGGCCCCACCAATTCCCATTGGTGCAGAAATAAAGCCGCTCACAATTCCTGAAATTGCTTTCGAAAATAATCCTATTTTGATTTCTATATTTGTTTCTTTTTCTTTTAAAAACAGTAAGTAAAGGGCAAGAATATATACAATAATTGTAAAAAATAGTATTAAAGGTTTTGTTTCTAAGCTTGCAGCGAAAATTGTTCCTAGAATTACTCCGGTAGCAACAAAGAAACCAAAACCTTTTACAATATTAAAATCTACAGCTTTATGCTGATGGTGAGTAAATACAGAAACAGTTGAAGTGGGTATGATAATTCCAAACGAGGTTCCTACTGCTAAGTGCATAACATAAGCTATTTCTATCCCAGAAAAACTAAATATATAAAATAGAATAGGAACTGTAATTAACCCTCCCCCAATACCAAATAATCCAGCAGCAAACCCTGCTGGTATTGCTGTAGCGACCATTATTAAAACTAAATAAATTATTTCTGATTGAGAAAGGATATCCAAAACTATCTCTCTAAAGAAACAGGATTAGTTTTTCTAACTTGATCCATAATATGATTTACTTTTTGTAAATCCGCATCTCTTACACACATATTTTTAGATAAATATTGCTTCCAAGTTTTTGAACCATTTTGTCCATGAAACAATCCTACCGTATGTCTCATTATATGATTTAATTGTACACCTTTCGAGGTTTGCTCTTGAATATAAGGAATAAGATTTTCCATAACTTCTGTTCTTGTTGGTACATTATCATTTTTAAAAATTTCTCTTTCAACATCTGCTAAAAAGTAAGGTGAGTGATAAATAGTTCTGCCAATCATCACACCATCTACTTTTATTAAATGATTTTTAATTTCATCTGTTGTTTTTATTCCCCCATTTATTATTATTTCATCCTTTTTAAAATAATCTTTCAACTTATAAACAAAATCATATTTCAAAGGTGGAATATTTAAATTTTCTTTTGGAGTGAGTTTTTTGAGTAAAGCTTTTCTTGCGTGAATTATGAATTTTTTTGATCCTGCATCTTTAGTTGTTTGAATAAAAGATTTTAAAAAGTCAAAATTTTCAACATCATTGTATCCTATTCTTGTTTTGATTGTGATAGGCAATTTAGTTGCTTTAGTCATTGCCTCAATACATTTAGCAACTAGATCTGGTTCCTGCATTAAACATGCGCCAAATTTATTTTTTTGTACTTTTTTACTTGGACAGCCTAAGTTTAAATTTATTTCCTTATATCCGTAGTCCTCGGAAATTTTACAAGCTTCAGCTAACTCTCTAGGATCTGATCCGCCGACTTGAAGTGTTACTGGATTACTTATCATTTTGAAAGAAAGTAGTTTGGTTCTGTCTCCTCTTGTAATTGCGTTAGCAACAATCATCTCCGTGTACAAATGTATGTTTTTACTAATAAGACTAAGAAAATAAATTTCATGCTTATCAGTGCAATCCATCATAGGCGCAACTGAAACGGTTTTCTTCATAATCTACTCTGATTTGTTTTCTTCTACCGGAACCTCTTCACTTAATTCCAGAGGAGCTTCCTCTGTATCTAAGTTTTCTTCTTTAATCTCAGGTTGCTCTGCTTTTAGCTCAGAAAGGGCTTCATCAGCTAAGCTAGGTTTTTTTACTTCAGGAATTCTTCTTGTTCTTTTTGAAGGCAATATAGCTACACCGCTTTTAGAAACTTGTCCTTTATATAAATTTTCAAAATCGTCGTTAGTCTCCTCTTCGATTTCTTCTTGTTCTTCTGACTCGTCCGGTTCTTTTCTTAATCTTTTTATTGCGTTAGCTTCAACTTCCTTAACATCTATTTTTCCATCTCCAATTTCACGTAATGATATAATAGTTCGTTTATCATTATCTTCTTCGACCAGCATTGGGGCGCCAGCATTCAATTGAACTGTTCTTTCTTTAGCTAACAAAACTAGGTCGTATTGATTGTCAACTTTTTCTAAACAGTCTTCTACGGTAATTCTTGCCATGATGCTGAGTGTATATTCAAATAACACTAAGAAATCAATTATTTTCTAAGCTTAATAGGTTCAAGCTTATTTCTTATTAATATTAAAAGAAATAACGAAATAACTATGTATATACCTGATACAAAAGCAATATTTTCAATTGAAAAACCATTGTCGATCATTAAACCAAATACTGCTGTTCCAAAAGCTGTTGAAAATACCATAAAAGCTGTGGTCAAAGCTTTTATAGATCCAATAAATTTTACTCCATATATTTCAGCCCAAGTAGATGACCCAAGTACATTAGCTAATCCATTTGAAATACCAACTAAACCTAAAAAAATAAATGCCGAAATTTCTTGTTGATAGTAAAATAATACGAACATTGATATTAAAAGAGGTATATTCATAATTGGAATTAGTTTTCTACTTGTAAATTTATCAACTAAAAAACCTGAAAAGAATAAAGTTATAATTGAAGCTAACGAATAAACCATAAATGCTTTTGGAATTGTATAAATATTCCACATTTTCGAATCTGAAATAAATGACTGATATACGAATACTCCAGTGGCTATCCAAGGCATCGCAAGCATATTGAGTGAGACAATATAAAATCTATAATCTTTAATTACTTCTCTTCTTTTCCAGCTTTTAATTTGAAAACTTTTTTTATGATCTAAATCTTTTTCTCTAGACTCTAATTTAATTTTTTTAATTGTATTTAAAACCATAAAAGGCAAAAATATGATAATAATAATTGCTATTCCTTGCCAAACTGATCTCCAAGAATAACTTACAAATAGATAAGTTATTAATACTGGTAAAATAAATTCTGCAGATGATAATCCAAACCAAATTGTGCTTAAGGCTTTCCCCCTAGACTTTTCAAAAAATCTTGAGATTGTAGTCGTAGATGTATGGCTCATTAAACCTTGGCCAGAAAATCTCATTAAAAATATACCTATTGATAAAAAGATTATACTATTGATGAAAGAAAAAAATAAAGATGAAAAAAACAATAATAGAATTACAAAAAAAGAATAATAGATTATTTGATATTCATCGATTTTCTTTCCAACCCATATAAGTAAAAGACTAGAAAATATTGTTGCTGTTGCATAAATATTTCCAAATTGTCCGTGAGTAATACCTAGCTCATTTCTAATTGGTGCGTTAAACAATCCCAAAAAAAAACTCTGTCCAAAACTTGAAAAAAATGTAAATATAAATCCAAATATAATTACTTTTTTATTTAATGAGAGGTTAATCATTTATGACTTGTAAAGTTGCTTTCATAGGTTTGGGTGTTATGGGATACCCTATGGCAGGTTATATATCAAAAGCTGGTCACGATGTAACAGTTTTTAACCGAACTAAAGCTAAAGCAGAAAAATGGGTCAAAGAATACAAAGGTAAAACAGCAGATACTCCAATGGATGCTGTAAAAGACTGTGATTTTATTTTTACATGTGTCGGAAACGATAATGATTTAAGAGAGGTGACTTTAGGTGAGAAAGGTTTATTTAAAACCGCAAAAAAAGGTGCGATCTACGTAGATAATACTACTGCATCTGCAAATATTGCCAGAGAACTTTACAAAGAGGCAAAATCAAAAGGTTTTGATTTCTTGGATGCACCTATTTCAGGTGGACAAGCGGGCGCTGAAGGAGGAATTTTAACAGTGATGGTTGGAGGAGATGAAGCTCCTTATAAAAAGGCTGAACCAGTGATCGATTGCTACAGTAAAAAGATTAAACTTCTAGGTCCATCAGGAAGTGGCCAGTTAACTAAGATGGTAAACCAAATTTGTATTGCAGGCTTAGTACAAGGATTATCTGAAGCAATAAATTTTGGAATGAATGCAGGATTAAATATGCATGATGTAATTGAAGTAATTTCAAAAGGTGCAGCACAATCTTGGCAAATGGAAAATAGACATAAAACAATGATTGAAGATAAATTTGATTATGGTTTTGCAGTTGATTGGATGAGAAAAGATTTAAAAATAGCGATGGATGAAGCTAAGAAAAATAATTCACCTTTACCTATCACAAAAATTATTGATGAATATTATGGTGAAGTACAAAAAATGGGTGGTCAAAGATGGGATACTTCAAGTTTAATTAAAAGATTTAGAAAATAAATCGTGTTAGAAACAGTAAGTTACTACGAAAATTCAAAAGAAATCGAAAAAAAAATTTGGGATTTATTATCAAAAGCTGTCAAAGATAGATCTTCCGAATTTAGAACTCCAGTATTTATTTGCGGAAATGATAAAGATCTTGATGGTAGGGTTGTTGTTCTTAGAAAGGCAGATCAACAAAATAATTTTATTCAGTACCATAGCGATATTAGATCTTCAAAAATTGAAAAAATAAAAAAAAATCCTAAGTGCTCTATTTTATTTTATGGTAAAGAGGAAAAAATACAGCTTAGAGTTAAGGCTGAATGCGAAGTAAATTATAATAATGATGTTACAAAAGAGTCTTGGGAAAAAACCGGCCATATCAGTAGAAAATGTTACTTGGTTACTAATGGACCAGGAACAGAATCTGAAAAACCGACTTCAGGGTTAGATAATAAGTTTGATAATTTTGATTTTACTAAAGAAGAAAGCGAAGCTGGGTATAAAAACTTTTGTGTGATAAAATGTAAAATTCAAAGTATTGAGTGGCTTTACTTAGCAGCTAAAGGTCATCGAAGAGCGCTAATTGATCTTAGTGGTTCTAAAAAGTTTACCTGGTTGGTTCCTTAATCTATTTCTTATATTTTTTAATATTTTCTACATAGTCTCTTGCATTTTCTTTAATGTGCTCTATTTCTTTATCAGTAACTTGCCTAACTACTTTACCAGGGCTTCCTAAGACAAGTGATCTATCTGGAATAACTTTATTTTCTGTCACTAATGAATTGGCCCCAATGATACAATTTTTTCCAATCTTTGCTTTATTTAAAATTGTCGAGCCTATTCCAATAATACAATCATCAGAAATTTCACATCCGTGAAGCATTACCATATGTCCTACTGTAACACCCTTGCCTACAATTGTTGGGCAACCTGGGTCTGTGTGTATCACGCTACCGTCCTGAATGTTCGAACCTTCACCAATAACAATTGGTTCTAAATCACCTCTTAAAGTTGCATTAAACCAAATATTAGAATTTTTTTTTAATTCTACTCTACCGATGATAACTGCATTAGAAGCTACCCAGCTGTCTGGATCCATTTTAGGAGTGTGGCCGTTAACATCATAAATCATAAATTTGCTGTAATGTATTATTAATTATCTTATAATATATTATGGCTTTAACAAAAACACCAGTTTGCGATTTTGGAAAAAAAGCTGAGGATTTCAAACTAAAATCGATAGAAAATAAACTAATTTCTCTTAATGATGTAAAAGGCAATAAGGCAACACTGATAATGTTTATTTGTAATCACTGCCCTTATGTGAAAGCGATTATTCGTGATTTAGCAAAAGATTGCAATGAATTAAAAAAAAATGGGATTAACTCTGTTGCAATCATGTCTAATGATACTAAAAATTATCCTGAAGACTCGTTCGATAACATGATTAAATTTGCAAAAACAAATAATTTTGGTGAGATTAATTATTTAATAGATGAAACGCAAGAAATTGCAAGAAAGTACGGAGCAGTTTGTACACCTGATTTCTTTGGATACAATAAGGAATTAAAGCTTCAGTATCGAGGAAGATTTAGGGAGCTTAAAGATTTAAAACCTGTTTCAAGCGGAGATAGCGATTTAAAAATAGCGATGAAAATGATTTCTGAAACACAAGATGGTCCAAAAGAGCAAATTCCTAGTATGGGATGTAATATAAAGTGGTTTAATTAATGTTTTTAGTTTCTACAAGAAATTTTCCCCCTGAACTTGGAGGAATGCAAAACCTAATGGAAGGTTTATCTAATGCTCTTATAAATCATGGTCCAGTAAAAGTTTTTGCAGATAATTATCAAGACGCAAATACTTATGATCAAAATTCTAAATTAAATATAGAAAGAATTTCAGGTTTAAAAATATTTAGAAAGTATAGAAAAGCTAATTTAGTAAAAGATTTTATTAAACAAAATCAAATAAGAGCATGTTTCTTTGATCATTGGAAAAGTATTGAAAATATTGATCTTGGAACCCTTAAGAAAACAAAATCTTTTTGCTTAATTCACTCAAAAGAAATAAATCATCCTGTTGGCTCCTCTTTAAATAAAAGAGTTTTAGAATCATTAGAAAAAGCAGATTTCATAATTGCAAATTCAAAATTTACTAAGGAATTAGGTTTAAAACTTGGATTAAAAGGTATTCACGTTATCAATCCTGGTTGTAACTATCCTATTGATGTCAATGAGGCAGCTAGAGAATTTTCTAAAAATATTTATGGAAATTCATCACCAAAACTAATTACTGTTTCTAGATTAGATGGTCGTAAAAGCCACCAAAATATTTTAATGTCAATAAAAAATCTTTTGCCAAAATTTCCAAATTTAAAATATGTATCAATTGGAGATGGGGATGAAAGAAAAAATCTTGAGAAGTTAAGAAAAGAATTAGGTTTAGAAAAAAATGTCGAATTAATTTTTAGCTCTACAGAACAACAAAAAGTTGGTTTACTTGAACAATCAGATGTGTTCGTAATGCCTTCGGTTGTTTATAAAAAATCAGTTGAGGGGTTTGGTATTACTTATATTGAAGCTGCATCCTACGGAAAGCCGTCAATTGGAGGAATATATGGTGGTGAAGGAGATGCGATAAAATCTGGTATAACAGGATATCTTTGTAATGGTAACGACTTAAATGCTATTTACGATACACTTTTAAAAATCTTATCTAACGAAAAATATAAAGAACTCGGTGCTAATGCTTTAGAATTTTCCAAAGGCTTTGCTTGGAATAAAATTATTAAGAATTATATCAATTTAATTTAGATTTTACTTTTTCTATAACGGTTTCGACTGTTAAATCATTTAGATTTTCAACACTGATTGCTTTAAAATTAAAATTTTCGATACTCACTTTCTTTGCAGTCGTGTGGTTTCCAAAAAGTACAATTCCTACTTTATCTAAATGTGAAGCTATATGAGCTGGTCCCGTATCATTTGCAATGATAAATTTAGCATTACTTATTAAAGATATTAAAGTTTTTATATTAATAGGCTGATTATTATCTAAAACCACTTTAGCATTCAACTCATTAGCTTCATCAATTTCGTCTGGTCCTGGAGCTAATAGAATTGGATATTTATTTTTATAATCTTGTTTTAGTCGTAAAATTAAATCTTTGAAAAAAGGCCATTTTTTTTTAGGAACTTTTTTTGAACAAAATGGAAATAATAAGATGTAGTCATTATTCGCATATTGTTTTTTTAACCTGGAGATATCTGATATAGCCCAATTCAAGTCTATATTTTTTACAAATTCAGTTTGTATACCACTTTTTTTTAATTGAATTTCCATTCTATCAAGAACAGGGTCTTTGTCGAAATCACTCTTTTTTTGACCTGGCTCTAAGGAGGTTTCAGTGGATGACCATTCAACGTTTTTTAAAATAAATCTTTTATAAAATTTTGTTCTACTTGAATTTTGTAAATCGTAGATTTTTGTAAAATTATATTTTGCTAGATTGTTTTTTAAATTTTTTAAATAAAATAAATTCCACCTAGGTAATCTTTTATCTATAATAACGCCATCTAAATAAGGGCATTCTGACATAAAAATTGCATAAGGCTGGGCTGTAAGTAAAAAAACTTTTCTATTTTTGTAAAAATTTTTTATATCTTTTATAGCTCCATTTGCTTGAATTAAATCACCTAAAGAACCATGTTTTATTATTAATATATTTGACATTATTATTTCGAAGTATATTTAATGATTAATATAGTCAAATATTAATATGATTAG
Organism: uncultured Pelagibacteraceae bacterium; assembly: GCA_902557775.1. GTDB lineage: Bacteria > Pseudomonadota > Alphaproteobacteria > Pelagibacterales > Pelagibacteraceae > Pelagilacustribacter. Next base: position 122,944 of record CACEBD010000003.1, on the reverse strand, counting down.
GAAAATGGACAAAATATTGGCAGAAATCTCAGTTGGTGAATTAATAGATAAAATTACCATTTTAGAGATCAAAAAAGAAAAAATAAGTAATAAAGAAAAATTGGTAGAGGTGAATAAAGAGCTGAATTCGCTAAATGAAACTTTAAAAAAATATATTAATAATGAAAGTAAAATTTCGAGTTTTAAGAATGATTTAAAAAATATAAATTTAAAACTTTGGGATATTGAGGACGGAAAAAGATTTGCTGAAAAAAATAATAAATTTGATGAAAAATTTATCGAACTTGCCAGAAGTGTTTATAAATTTAACGATCAGAGAGCAAAAATCAAATTAGCAATTAACAATGCTCTCGGATCAAATATAAAAGAGGTAAAATCTTATGAATAGTTAGTCGCCCCTTAAACTAGGTATTCTTAACCTTAGATTTTTTGATAGTTTAGGATTTACAGCAGTTGTGATCACGCCCTCTGATTTTTTTAATTCTTTTAAAATTTTTCCATCTGGAGAAATTATTAATGAATGTCCAAAAGTTTTTCTTCCATTATAGTGTGTCCCGCCCTGCGCAGGAGCGAATACATAACAAAAATTTTCTATAGCTCTAGCTTTTAATAAGGAATGCCAATGTTTCTTGCCTGTAGTCTCAGTGAAGGCAGATGGAACAGTTAAAAATAATGATCCCGCCTTAGCCAGTTTTCTATATAGAATTGGAAATCTAAGGTCATAACAAATAGTTAAACCGATTTTTCCCCAAGGTAAGTTGAAAGTCTTTATTTTGTTTCCTGGATAAAAACTCTTTGACTCAAAATATTTCTCTTTTTTACTTAAAACAACGTCGTACATGTGAATTTTATCATAGTAAGTTCTTATTTTACCACTCTTATCAATTAAAACAGATCTATTAACTAATTTATTTCTTGAAATCTTAATTATTAAAGATCCTATCAAAATCCATTTCTTATACTTTTTTGCAAGTTTTTTAATACCATTTAGATAAATATCATTTTGCATTGACGTACAAACTTTTAGCAATTCATTTTTTTTTAAAGAGAAATGTGAAGAAACTTCTGGAGTGATTATGAAATCAGTTTTTTGCTTTACTGCTTTTTTAATAAGTTTTGATGTTTTGTTTAAATTAAAATGAATATTGTTATTTGATCTTAATTGAATACAAGAAACACGAAACATCACTTCATTATAGATGAAGCAAAATTCCATTTACAGTCAAAACTAGGGATATAAGCCCCAGATAATTTAACGTTTCCAAAGCTTTTTCCTAAAACCTTGCACCAGTTATCAACTTGTTTAGGTTTTTTATCCTGGCTTCCGACTTGAGCAGTAATTACACCGCCTTTTTTAAGTATTCTTTTTAAACCTTTCATATTTTTTTTAGCTAAGTCAATACAGTACTGATCATCGTTTAAATCTACAAAAATTTTATCATATTTCGAATCTTCAATTTCTTTTATACTTTTAAATGCGTCTCCCCAGAACGTTTTAATTTTGTTACTTTTTTTTACTTTGGAGCAAACTTTTGGTAAGTGACGATAGCAAACATCTACTATCTCAGGATCTAGTTCAAACCAATCTATATAGTTTGAATTATTCTCTAAACAGGCTCTAGCGACACCGCCGTCTCCACCACCGATTATCGCAACGTTATTATTTTTCTTACTTAAATCATAACTAGATCTGAAAAAATTTGAGCTATAAATTTTCTCATCTTTTTCAGCTACTTGAATTTCATGATCAATAAATAATGCGTGTCCAAACTCTTCTAAATCCATTATTTCAACAAATTGACCTACTTTAGAAGTGAATTTTTCTAAAACATCTTTGACCACATAAAATTTCTTTTGGCCTGGAGTGCTATAAATATCATCATAAAGACCCACGCTACTTCGATCGAAAGCATTGGTCACAACTCTTTGATGATCGATCTCTTTTCTTAAAATTTTAAGAGCAACTTTAGGGTTCACTTTTCCACATGTAAAAAAATCGAAGCTTATTACACCTCTTTCAGGGAAAGTATGAAAGCTAAAATGGCTTTCTGATAATAAAGCGACTAAAGTAAAACCTTGCGGTTCAAATTTATGAGAAGCAACGTTTAATATTTCTACCTTTGCAGCTTTTGCTATTTTGTAAATAACCTTTTCGTAAAATTCAGGTGAATAGTCTTTTTTAACACCTAGAAAATCTATGGTAATGTGCTCACCAACTTTAATCATAAAAATTACCCTTTTTTATAATTTTTAAATTTTCCTAAGACAATTTTCATTTCTTTTTTTGAAAGAATCTTAGGTATTCCAATTCTTAGGGCATTTATATATTGAAGGCAAATATTTTCGATCTCTTGAGCAAGTTCAAAAGTCTTCTCTAAATTTTCTCCAAAAGCAACCTGTCCGTGATTAGCAATCAAACATGCTGTTCTATTTTTTAACGCTTTAATTATATTTCTTGAAAGATTTTTTGTTCCAAAAGTTGCATATTTACTGCACTTAATATCTTCCCCGCCTGCTACTGCAACCATGTAGTGAAAAGCTGGAATACTTTTTTGATGAGTAGAGACAGCTGTAGCACAATTAGAGTGTGCATGAACTATAGCTTTAGCCTCTTTTTTATTCACATAAATATCTTGATGAAATCTCCACTCTGATGATGGTTTACCCTTTTTTTTATCATAAACACCTTTAAGAGAAACAAATACGATGTCTTTTGTTTTTAAAGACGAATACTTTCTCCCGGATGGAGTTATATAAAAACCATCCACACCTTTTTCTTTTGCTCTTGCAGAAATATTTCCTGATCTTAAAGCAGATAAATTAGTAATATTTAATTTTTTAGAATATTTTATTACTTCTGACTTTAGCTTACTCATTAAATTCTGGAAGATATATAATCTAAGATTTTTGGATTATAATATTGAAAACAAGTAGCATGATCCATTCTGTGACCATCTTTAACAGGCTCTTTTTCATTGGCATGTTCCTTAAAACATTTTTGACCGTTGATTGTATAGTCTTCTGAAATAATAATTCTTTCTAAACCAGGTATCTCATCAAGCCAGTCAGACAATAATCCTTCGTAACTATCTTTTGGATGTGTAAATGCAAGTAAAGGTAAATTTTTAGAACTTTTTATTTCATCAATTTGTGACTGTCGAACAACTGAGGGTCCTGGTTTTTTTTTTTTAAAACTTTCTAAAGCTGCTTTAGGGCCTACTTTTGCAGCTTTATACTGTTTTGAGATTTTACCAAAACAAGCTTGATTGAAAGAAATACCTCCGCCTGCTGCATTAGGATGTTTAGCAAAAAGCATTAGTGTCATAAGCCCGCCACAGGAATGACCGGTGACTATTATTTGTTTTTTTGGAACACCCATACTAGCTAATTGCTCTATAAGTTTAATGTTTGCATCAACCCTTTTTTCTAGTTTATGTTTTCCTTTATAGGGTCCTACGTATTTTTTGTGCCATAAAGGGTATTTTTCTAACATTTGATCACCTTCTAAATGATTAGTACAAAAATTGTACACCATTATTTCTTTACCTTTTACTTTTTCCCCAATAAGTGATGCCATATTTCTAACATTACCTATCCAAGTGCATTTATTCTTTTTTTTTGAGTCATTAGAAGATTGCCCATGATTAAAAATAATAATTATTTTATTTTTAGGTTCAATAATTTCTAATTTATCTACTTTAGTACTTATTGGTTTTTTTAAGAATCCGCTTTTTTTTATATCATCGCTTCCAGCAAATGCTAAAGTGGGAAAGATTATAAATAGTAATAATATTTTTTTCATTTAAATAATCCTTTCAATCCTTTTTCTGATGCTTCACAAATGCCTTTTTCTGTTATTAATCCTGTTACTAGTTTAGCAGGTGTCACATCGAAGGCTAGGTTTAATGACTTACTTTTTTGTGGGTAAATTCTCACTTTTTTAATTTCATTATTTTCATCTATTCCCTCAACATGTGATAGCTCCTCTGAATTTCTTTCCTCGATGGGGATTTGTTTATGATCTTTGATACTCCAGTCTATAGTTGAACTTGGCAAGGCTACATAAAAAGGAACGTTATTATCTTTTGCAGATAAAGCTTTTAAATAAGTTCCAATTTTATTACATACGTCACCGTTAGACAAAGTTCTATCGGTTCCAACGATACATATATCTACCTGCCCTCTTTGCATTAAAATACCACCTGCGTTATCTGTTATAACTGTGTTTGAAATTCCCTCCTCATTTAATTCATAAGAAGTTAGATTTGCTCCTTGATTTCTTGGTCTAGTTTCGTCTACCCAAACATGAACTTTAATACCTTTTTGATGGGCATGATATATCGGTGAAGTAGCAGTCCCCCAATCTATTGTAGCTAACCATCCTGCATTGCAATGAGTTAATATATTTACTGTACCTTTTTTTTTGTTAGAAATTTCTTCAATAATTTTAAGACCATTCAATCCAATATTTTTGCAGAACCCCTCATCCTCATCTTTTATAGCCTTTGCTTCATCTAAAGCTATTTTCAAAATATCTTTTTCATTAATACCATTTAATTTTTTCATCATTCTATCAACAGCCCACTTTAGATTAATTGCAGTAGGTCTAGAGGCAATTAATTCTTCACTAGATTTTTTTAAAAAAGATAAATCATTATTTTCAATTATTGATAAAACCAAGCCATAGGCAGCTGTTGCACCAATTAACGGAGCGCCTCTTACCTCCATTGTTTTAATTGCATTAATTGAATCCTTTATTGTTTTTAAATCTTTAATTACAAATTGATGGGGAAGTTTTGTTTGATCTATGATTTTTACTAAATTATTTTCAAACCAGATTGTTTTGTAAGATTTCCCATCAATTTTCATTTGTTTTTTTCCATCATTCTCAATCTTTTTCTTAAACTTAGAGTTAAAGAATCAAACCATTTTTTTTCTTGCCCTGATTTAGGTAATATTTCTCCATATTCAATCATTTGATCTGGTGATAAATCCTCTAGATACACCCAAACAAAGTCTTTTTTTAATTTAGTGTTCTTAATTAAAATTTTTCTAAGCCCTAAAATTAATTTTTTTTTTACTTTTGAGGTACGACCAGCTCGTATTTGACCGTTTAAAAAAATTTCTTTTGTCTTAACTAATTTACCTCCCATGAAATGAGAATTTTTTTCATTTTTTTGAAATATTACTTGAGCAAAAAAAGTATTTGCTCCTGTAAATTTACTATGAGTATTTGAAATATCATTTGCTAGTAAATTTTTTTGTTTTTGTGAGAGATTAAAATTCGAATATTTTACAGTATATGTTGGCATTTCAGATTATTTTTTTATATTAAGAACTCTTCCAGCAATATTTTGTAATTTCTTAATTGTCTTTTTTGTTCTCGATTTTGGGTCTGTTACGATTGCAACATCTAAACAATTATTAGCAGGATCGTTTTCCACAGAATAATCTTTAAAAGTTTTTATGATTTCTTTTATCATATTTTGTGCATTAGCTGCATTTTTTATTAATGTTTGAATTACCATATTTACATCCACCTCATCATGGTCAGGATGCCAACAATCATAATCAGTAACCATTGCTACAGTGCAGTATCGTATCTCTGCTTCTCTTGCTAATTTAGCCTCAGGCATGTTAGTCATTCCGATTACATCTGCTTCCCAAGACCTATATAAATTTGACTCTGCTAAAGTAGAAAATTGAGGTCCTTCCATAGCCACATAAGTTCCTCCAACTTGGTGACTTATATTCAATTTCTTTAATGCGGCTTCACAACAATTTGCAAGTCCAGAACTTGTGGGTTTTGCCATTGAAACATGTGCAACAATTTCCTCATCAAAAAATGTTTTTATTCTTGAAAATGTACGATCTATAAATTGATCAACGATCACAAATTTTCCTGGCTCTAAATTTTCTTTCAATGATCCAACTGCTGACACCGAGATTATATCTGTAACTCCTAGCTGTTTCATAGCATCGATATTCGCTCTAAAATTTATATTTGTAGGGTTTACTTTATGACCTCTTGAATGCCTAGGTAAAAAACAAATTTCTTCTTTTCCAAATCTGGCTATTAAGATTTCATCAGAAGGTTTTCCCCATGGAGTATTAACTTTTTTCCATTTTGTTTTTTCAAAACCCTCCATTTTATAAAGTCCACTACCACCAATTATCCCGAGCTTTCTTTTATTCATCATTTAATTATTAAAGCTTTTTTGTTAGAACTTGAAGCAAATTATGGATTTAAAAAAACATATAAGATCGATACCCGATTATCCAAAAAAAGGAATTTTATTCAGAGATATTACAACTTTAATTAAAGATGCTAAGGCTTTTAAATATACTATTGATAAAATAATTGAATTAGCAAAGAAAATTGAATTCGATAAAGTGGCCGCGATAGAATCAAGGGGCTTTGTTTTTGCATCAACTGTTTCTTATCAACTAGAAAAACCTTTCATACTTTTAAGGAAAAAAAATAAACTCCCAGCAGAAGTACACTCTGTTGATTTTGAGTTAGAATATGGCACAGCAACCATTGAGGTTCATAAAGACTCAATAGAAAAAAATGAAAAAATTCTAATAATTGATGATTTAATTGCCACTGGCGGAACGGCTGAAGCAGCTGCAAAAATTGTTGAAATTTCTGGCGGTATAGTTGCTGGATTTATATTCGTAATTAATCTATTCGATTTACCTGGAAATAACATGCTAAGAGATAAAGGGTATAAAACCGAAAGTTTAATTGAATTTCCTGGACATTAATTATTTTAAAATAAAATTATTTACATAGTCTTTCAAATTAATTTTTCCGAAATATTTATACATTTTGTTTGATAGATTTTTATTTATCAAAGCTGAAGCGTACCTTTCACCCAATCTTTTTGGTAAAAATTTAATTTTTGAATTGAACATCCTTGCTACTTCTAATATGGAATACGATTTTTTATTAGCAATACTGTAATGTCTACAAAGATTTTTTTTCCAGGCATAATAACAAATTTCAACAGTATCCTCTATATGTGTGAATCTTCTTGATTGTGTCCCTGGTTTAACAACAGGGAGAGGTTTACCTCTTTTGTAATGATCTTCGAAGATACCAATCACTGTAGACATTTGACCCTTACAAATTTGATAAGGTCCGTAGACATTATAAAAATAAATTACTTCATACTTAAAATTAAACCATTTTTTTAAATTTTCTAATAGTTCTAAATTTTTTGCTTTAGAAAAAGCATATGGTGATAAATTTTTATCTTTTCCTTTATTTCCTAAAGAAGCAGACGTTGCAGAATAAATAAGCTTAATTTTATTTTTTAAACAATAATTAAATACTGCATTTGAACCAATATTATTTGACTCTATACATTCATTCATTTTTAAAAAACTTTGATATATACGAGCAAATTCTCCAAAATGAAAAACAGAATTTATTTCTTTAGGTTTTTTTATTATTTTTTCAATATCAACCGTTTTACCTTTTATATATTTTACTCGTTTGTTTTTAATATGATTTTTTTTATTACCAGAAGAGTAATCATCTAAACTAATGATTTTATAATTTGTTCTTTTTAAAAATAATTTAATTAAATTTGTTCCTACGAAACCTGCTCCACCTGTAATTAATATTTTTTTTTTTATTGTCATAAAAATTTTTTATATACCTTTTTTTATTAAATCAATTCAATCTAGGTCTATACCATGATTTATTGCCCTTTATAGAGTTCAATATTCCACTTAATCTGCAATAATATATTTCTTTAAGTTTTTTATTATTAAAAATTTTGTATTGTAAAAATTTTAATAAAGAAGAAATAAACTTTGGTAAAATAATAAATAAAGACAATAATAAACCTTTATGTTTTCTATGATAATAGAAGGTCGACCACATCCAATGCCAATTTCTATTTTTATCTAGTTCGTGTTGAGAATCTGTTTTTACTGAACTCCCTCCATCATGTTCTACAACAATGTTTTTATCAATTAATATTTGTCCATTTTTATTAAGAACTGATCTACAAAGATCTATTTCTTCAAAATATAAAAAAAAATTCTCATCAAAAAAAATATTATTGAATTTTTCTATATTAAAAAACATAGCATAGCCTTTAATGTTTTTAGCCTCTCTAATATCATCATTAGACAAACTTTTTTCAAAATTTTGATCAGGGCCAACTAACCAAAAGTTTTTGTAATTTGATGCAGTGTTTAAAAATTTATCAATAGAATTTTTTGTTAATCGAGTATCTGGATTTAATACTAATCCAAATTTTGATTTTACTTTTGAGAGGCCAAAATTATTTGCATAAGCATAACCAAAATTATTATTGAGAACAAAACACTCTACATTTGATCTATAATTTTCAACTCGATCCTTGAAATTTTTATCGCTTGAATTTTCTACTATTATAATTTTTAAATTATTTGGAATTGAGTCTATGCAAGAAAAAATTTTATGCTCACTTTTAAAGGTTACTATAACTACTGTAATGTCAATTAAACCCATTTAATAATAGTATTTGATTTTAAAGAATAATTCTTTTAATTGTTTAACATAAATGACCGCAAAGTTCTTTTAAAATATGAAAAATGTCATAATAACCGGTGGATCAGGATTTATTGGTACAAATTTAGTTAATTTTTTACTTAGTAAAAATTTCAACGTTATTAATATAGATAAACTTGGATATTCCTCAAATAAATATAAAAAGATTAAAAATAAAAAATATAAATTTTATAAAGTCGATATAAATAATAAAAAAAAAGTAATTAATATTTTATTAAAACATAAGCCAAAAGCTATTTTTAACTTAGCATCCGAAACTCATGTTGATAGATCAATAGATAGTCCCAAAAATTTTATAACATCAAATATTTTTGGAGTTTTCAATTTATTAGAAGCTATAAGATACATAAAGAAAAAAAATATAAAAACCAAATTAATACATGTCTCAACTGATGAAGTTTATGGAGATATAAAAAATAATAAAAGATCAAATGAAGATTTTCCTTACAAACCAAGTTCACCTTATTCTGCCTCTAAAGCAAGTGCAGATCATTTGATACAAGCTTATATAAGAACTTATAAAATTGATGCTGTAATTTCAAAATGCTGTAACAATTATGGTCCATTTCAATTTCCAGAAAAATTAATTCCTAAAATTATATTTAATATATTTAACAATAAAACCTTACCTGTGTACGCAAAGGGTTTAAATATACGTGAGTGGATTTTTGTTACAGATCACTGTGATGCTTTATATAAACTTTATCTAAAAGGTAAGTCAGGAGAAAGTTATAATGTTGGATCAAATATTAATCTAAAAAATTTAGATTTAATAAAAAAAATATTAAAAATATGTAAAAAACAAAAAATAATTGTAGGGAAAAAATCTAAAATCTCTTTTATTAAAGATAGACCGGGTCATGACTTTAGGTATGCAATAGATTGCTCAAAAATTAAAAAACAACTTAAATGGAATAAAGTTACTAATATCGATAAGGGATTGAGTCAAACAATTAAATGGTATTTTGAAAATCAACGATTCTTTAAAATAACCTCAAGTAAAATTTTTAACAAAAGATTCGGTTTAAAATTATGAAAAAAATTTTAATAACTGGTGGAGATGGTAGATTTGCTTCTGAGTTAAGAAAAGTAAAAACAAAATTTAAATTAATTTTTTGTGGAAAAAAGGAATTAGACATTTGTTCGCAGAAATCAATCAATAAAAATTTTTCAAAATATAAACCAAATTATGTTTTACATTTAGCTGGTTTATCCAGACCAATGAAAATTCACGAAAAAAATATTTTAAAAAGTATAAATCTCAATATAATTGGCACTGGAAATATTGTTAATGAATGTTTTAAAAAAAAAATCAAATTAATTTATATTTCTACAAATTATTTATATCCTGGTACTAAAGGAAATTATAAAGAAACTGATACATTATTACCTTGGAATAATTATGGATGGTCAAAATTAGGTGGAGAGAGTGCAGTTCAAATGTATAAAAATTCATTAATAGTTAGGTGCGCGTTAACTGAGTATCCATTTAAACATAAGAAGGCGTTCTCTGATGTAAAAAGTAATTTTATTTACCATAAAGATTTCATACCCATTTTATTAAAGATAATTGATAAAAGAGGCACTATAAATGTGGGAGGAAAATCACAAACTATTTTTAATTTTGTTAGAAAAGAAAAAAAAAATATCACCAAAGTTAAATCAAAGGGTAAAATGCCAAAAAGAGTTGATATGAACTTAGGCAAATTGTTCAAAATTCTTTAAAATGAAAATTATAAAAACAAAATTTGAAGGTCTTTTAATAATAAAACAGAAAAAAAATATAGATAATAGAGGATCTTTAAGAGAGACTTTTAATGATAAAATATTAAAAAAAAGATTTTGTTTTGAATATTTTACCCATTCAAAAAAAAATGTTTTAAGAGGTTTTCATTTTCAGATTAGAAAACCTCAATCTAAATTTGTAAATGTTTTAAAAGGTAAAATCTTAGACTGTGTAATAGATTTAAGAAAGAAATCTAAAACCTTTGGAAAAAATTTTAAGATAATTTTATCTGATAAAAATGGCTTAGGTCTTTTTATCCCTAGGGGTTTTGCTCATGCTTATTATTCATATGAAAAAGAAAATTTGATTTATTACAAATTAGATAATTATTATAGCCCTTCTAGTGAAAAAGGAATTGTTTGGAATGATCAAACCTTAAAAATTAATTGGCCAATTAAAAAACCAATAGTTTCTTCAAAAGATAAATCTCTAAAAACTTTTGATGAGTGTATTAAAAAAAATTATTTTTTAAGTGAATAATAATATTTATAGTAAAAAAAACCTTTTCTACTTAACAATTTTAAGTATTGCTTTTACAGTCTTTTTTTTTAATGATCAGGTAGCAGTACGTGGCGGTTTAGTAATATCAGGAGATGTTATTTATCAGGATAATGTATCCCCATTAAAGTACTATTTTCTTAATTCATGGACTTTATTAACTCAATTATCAGCTATACTATTGAAAATAGGATTTAATTCTCACTCAGTTTCTTTTTTTTTAGTTTTTTTATTAAATTTAATTCTTTTTTATTCATGTTTCATAATTTTTGAAAAGTTTATCAGCAATACTACACTTTCGATTTGTCTATCTTGCTTATTAATTTTTTTTCAAAAAAATTTAGGTGATACAGATTATCCATCTTTAATTTTTACAATTCATACTTTTGGTGCATTCGCTCAAGCACTTACTGGACTGGTAGTAACATCTCTTTTAATGAATAACATAAAATTGTCTTTTTTATTAGGTTTCATATTATTTTGTGTTCATCCTTTAGTTGGTTTATGGGTTTTATTAATATTAATTTTTTTCTCTTTTTATCAAAAAAAAATAAATAGTTTTAATGAGTCTTTAAAAATTTTATTTCCTGGTTTGCTATTAACTATAATCAGCTTAGTAATTTTTTTACATTTCTCTTTAGAGAAAATACCTTACGATCAAAATCTCTTTAAAATTTATATGGAAAAATGGGATGGTCATAGAGCAATCACGGATGAAATTCATTATGAATATTTGTTTAAATCTTTAATTTTATTAATTATTGTTTATTTCATTTGTCCAAAAAATAATGAAAATAAACTTTTTTCAACAGTCTTTTGTTCAATGATTATTTCTTCTATCATTGTGTATCTATCCTTTAAAATTTTTCGTTTGAGTGATTATCAAGTCTTGGCACCAATAATACCTGGTAGGCTCATGATAACTTTTACATTTATTGCCTGGCCCATTGCCCTATCATTAATTTATTATAGATTTAAAGAAATTAAATATATAAATTATTTTTTCTACTCTATAATAATTATTTACTCATTGATGCACTATAAAACTTTTTTAAATGTTAAAGATAAAATTGTTTCAAAAGATGAAAACTTGATTTTTTATAAACTTAAAGATCTAAAAGATGTAGGAAATGTAATTACTAATGCTGAAACACCATTTAATGTTTTATATATTTCAAATAAACCCCCTTTAATGTTGAAAACAATTGATTATCTACCGTATCATCCATATTTAGTGAATAATATCAGAGATATTATGACGGAAGTTTACGGTTATGACTTTGAAAATCCACCAAGAAATAATTACCCTTATATAAATGATGATTATATTAAGTCAAAGTTTGAAAAGAGGTTAGCCAACGAATGGGATTATATAAAAAATAAATTTAAATCCAATATAGTAATTACCCCTAATAATTGGAAATTGGATTTAGAGTTAGTTTTTTCCGATAAAAAATATAGTTTATATAGAATTAATTAATTTTTTTAATATTTTTTATTACGTAGGTATCTCTTCCTCTTACCTCCTCAAAGATTCTTGCAATGTAAATACCTGTGACTCCTACACTTAATAAAATAACTCCTGAAAAAAAAGAAATCGTAATTATAATTCCTGCAGTTCCTGGTACCGCTATATCGGTAAATTTCATATAAAAAGCATAAAAAATTAGTAAAATAGAAAATATAATTGATAACATTCCTAGAATAATTCCTAAATATAAGGGCTTTAATGAATAAGCCGTTACACCATTAATAAATTGTGTAATAGGACCAGCGGAAAAAAGTGGAAACTTTGATTTGCCTTCATGTCTAGGTTTCCTTACATATTCAACATAAGCTTGCTTAAATCCTACCCACACAGATAAGCCTCTAATATAAGGTCTAGATTCTTTTTGCTCTAAAATTTTTGTAAGAGCTTTTTTAGAAATTAGTTTAAAATCACCAGCCTCCGAAGGAAGATTAATATCTGACAAGAAATTTATTATTTTATAGGCTATTTTTGTTAAAATTAATTTAATCTTTGTCTCGCCCAATCTTTCAGTTCTTACAGTGTGAACAACATCTGCTCCACTCTCATATTCACTAATTAGTTTTTCCAATATTTCAGGTGGGTCTTGTAAATCTGAGTCCATGTACACAATACAATCACCATCAGTATGTCTGAACCCCGCCATAACGCATGGACCTACACCAAATGTCCTTGACATATTTATAATGGTTATTGGATAAGTTTTTTGTAAGTTTTCTAATATTTTTTCTGAGTTATCATCTGAGGCATCATTTACAAAAATCAATTCGTAATTATAGTTCTTGAGTTTTTTAACAGATGTATCAACTCTTTTAATTAATTCTTCTAAATTATTTTCCTCATTTTTAAAAGAAAATACAAATGAAATTTTTTTCATAAATTGATTATTAAACTATTTAAATATGCATTAAAATGATAAAAAATAAATAGTCTAATGAGAAAAATTGATATTGTTATATTGGCAGGTGGAAAAGGATCTAGAATTAAGGAATATCTTAACAATAAACCAAAACCAATGCTTAAATTTAATAATATTTATTTTTTACAATATTTATTAAATAATTTAACTAAATACCCTATAAATAAAGTTTATATTTTAACAGGTTTCAAACATAAAATTATCCATAAAAACTTTCATAATAGAATATTTAATTTTACAAAAATAATTTGCATCAAAGAAAAAAAATTAATGGGTACGGGTGGAGCTTTACTTAGCCTAAAGAAAAATAAAATTGATGATTTTTTGCTAATTAATGGTGATACAATATTTAATGTAGATGTAGATGATTTTGTAAAATCGTTTAGACAAAAAAGTTTAGGTGGTATTGCACTTGTTTCAAAAAAAGCAAATACAAAAAGTTTAAAACTAAATAACTTAGCGCTAAATAAAAATTTTATTACTTACAAAAGTAAAAGTAATTTAATTAATGGTGGAGTTTATTATTTTAACAAAAAAATTTTTAAATATTTAATTAAAAGACCCTCTTCTTTAGAGAATGATATTTTGCCAAAGATGATAGAAAAAAAATTAATTAAGGGAAAAATTTACAAAGATTTTTTTGTAGATATAGGTTCACCTAAATACTTAAAAAATGCTAAAAAGAAACTTCTTATTAACTTTAAGAAACCTGCGGCATTCTTAGATAGAGATGGTGTAATAAATTATGACTATGGATATGTATATAAATTTAAAAACTTTAAATTTAGAAAAGGTGTGATTAAAGGATTAAAATATCTAATAAAGAAGAATTTTTATATTTTTATAATTACTAATCAAGCAGGTATAGCTAAGGGGAAATTTAAAGAAAAAGATTTTTTTAATCTTCATAAATATTTAAAACAATATTTATTTAAAAAAAATATATTCTTTGATGATGTTCAATACTGTCCATTCCACCCTCAAGCTAAAATTAAAAGATTTAAAAAAATTAGCAACTTAAGGAAGCCAGGGAATAAAATGATTCAAAATATTTTTGAAAAATTTTTAATTAACAAAAAGAAGAGTTTTATGATAGGGGATAAAATTGCTGACGAAAAATGTGCAAAAAAAAGTAATTTAAACTATTTTTATGCAGAAAAAGATTTTGAAGTTCAAATAAAAAATATTTTAAAGTAGGATTAATAATTATTAATTATTTTATTTTTATCGTTTTTAAAAACTTGAATTAATTCTGATATGCCCTCATCTAAAGAGATGGTTGCTTTAAAGCCTTTTTTTTCAATTTTTTTGTTACTTACAAAATAATCCCTTTTGTCTGGATCTTTTCTGTTCTTTACTATTTGTATTTTTAATTTTTTGTAATGTTTTTTAATTTTTTTTGCTAACGTTATTTTACTTATATTTGCTGATGATAAGCCAAGATTAAAAACATTATTTTTTAATTTATTAAAATTTTTCATGGTAAAGATAATTGCATTGGCAACATCTCTTACATGTATAAAATTTCTTCTAAAGTGAGGCTCAAAAAGAGTTAATTTTTTTTTTTTTAATGCTGTATAAACAAAATTATTTACAAGTAGATCACTACGCATTCTATAACTGTGGCCAAACACTGTGGCTAATCTAAAACAAACATAATTTTTAACTTTTAATCGAACTAAATCTTCACCATCACATTTAGTTCTTCCGTAGAGTGAAATTGGATTTAAAGGACTATTTTCATCACAAAATTTATTTTTTTCACCAATTCCGTATCCAGAATTTGTTGTTAGATAAATTATTTTATTTTTTTTTGTTGCAAATTTACACAATGTCTTAATTGTTCCAAAATTCGTACTAATTGCATCTTTTTTAAATTTTTGGCACAAAGGTGCTCCTACTAAAGCTGCTAAAGGAATTATAAAGTCAAATTTTCTTATAAGTTTTTTTATTAGATCTTTTTTTCTTACATCCTCACGTAATAATTCAAAATTTTTATAGAAATATAAATGATTTAAAGAACCTTTATCGTACTTTAATAAATCAATAACTGTAACATGATAGCCTAAATCAAGAAGTTTAGTGCTTAACATTGAACCTATATAACCTGCTCCACCTGTTATTAAAACTTTTTGCATAATTTAAATTGCTTTTGCTTTTTTATCTCTTTTGCTTAAGATTGGCTTTTTAATTGGCCATCTTATTTTTAGTTTCGGGTCACACCATAAATAAGTTGTTTGATTTTTAGCATCAATATATTTACCCTTATAGCTCCATTTGTAATGAAATATACAAAATTTTGATAAACAGAGGTGACCATTTGCATAGTAAGGTGGTATTAAAACTACTTGGGGTTTATTGTGGTCAATAATTATTTTTTTATGTTTTAAGTAATTTTTTGATTTTTTTCTCATATCAACAATAACAAGCAAAAATTTTCCGTAAACACTTGTAATCATTTTCCAGGATTTAAAATCACAGTGCAGTCCCCGAAGGACATTTTTTTTGGAGAGAGAAAATTTATCATGATTAAAATTGATATTTTTAAATACTCCTTTTTTCCATGTTGTCCATAACATCCCTCTATTATCTTTGAATGCAGAATTTTTTAAAATTTTAATATCTTTTAACATTTTTAATCACCTTTAATTTTTCGCTTTAATGTTATTTTTGTCATTTCAACTATATTTTTTACCGCTTCTTTTCCAAATTTTTTTTCTATTAAATTAAGAAAAGGTTTGTGATTATGGTATTGATTAAAAGCTTCATCTCTTAAAGTTATAATTTCTTTAGCTGAAAGTTTTTCAGTTGGCAAAGGTAATGTTTCATATGAGTGAAAAGAAAACCCCTCATAAGTATCGGGTAACTGATTACCTTCTTCTAATGCTTTTTTATATAAATAGCTACCTGGTAAAGCCATAGCTCCATACGTATTCCATCCGGCAGTGCATAATTCAAGACTTAAATCAAAAGTTTTTTTCACTGTTTCTTTTGTATCACCTGGCAATCCAAATATATAATTAGCCATTACGTTGATATCAGCCTCATGAACTTTTTGAATAACTTTTCTGACATCTACGTCCTCAAATTTCCCTTTATCAACTTCAAGTCTTACAGATCTTTCGCCGCTCTCAATACCTAGCGCCAACCATTTAATTCCTGCTCTTCTCACTAATTTTAAAATCTCTGGTCTTTTAACAGTATCAATTCTACTATAGCTCCAAATTCTTAATGAATCATCTTTGTTTCTCTCTGCAAGTTGTTCACATAATGGTATGTAATACTTTGGATTAAGTAAAAACATTTCGTCAACTATTCTAATAGTTCTTACACCCATCTTAATTAGTTTATCAAATTCTTTAATTATAAAATTAGTAGACCAGAATCTCATTTTGCTATAATTTGAAGCTACTCCTATTTCATCATTATCATTTCGATTTAAAATATTAATCATGCAAAAGTTACAACCAAATTGACAACCTAAACTTGTTTGTAAGCTTGCATATGGTGTTCTTTTTTCAAAATCATACTCAGCATGCCACATTGGTGCTCTATACAAATCTAGAGGTTTCTTTTTAAATGGCAATAAATCCCAAGCATAACCAGGTAAATCAATATCCATTTTTTCATTAGGTACTATTTTTTCAGGAGCGTTAATTATAATCTTATTTTGGTTTCTAAAAGCAATACCTTTAATTTTAGCCAAATTATTAGAGGAAAAATCAATTAAATTTAATAAATTTCTCAAAGAGTAAACACCTTCATTAGTAAAAACAAAATCTATACTCTTTTCTTTTTTAAGGGTTTCTATCGGTAACGCCTGTACATGAGATCCTATGATTGAAATAGGTGTGGAGATAAATTTTTTTAAATATTCTGAAGTATGTATTGCTCCACTCATATTAGTAGTCCCAGCATTAACATTCTGACCATAAACCACTAAACAAATTAATTTAGGGGAATTATCTTTTATTCTTTTTAAAATTTCCTCAACAGAAAGGTTTTCTGCATTTGCATCTAAAATATCTACTTTAAAACCAACGCTTCTGGTAGACTCAGCTAGTAATAAAGCCCAAGTAGGTGGTTCAATAGCTGAATAAGTGTGGGATAGTTTTTGGTAGGTTTTTTTAGAACTCTTAGTAACTAAAAATAAACAATCTAAATTATCTCTTTTTTTCATTTAAAAAGAAATCTTATTTAAAACTTTTAGGATTTTTAAAATTTTATTTTTTTTTAGAGAAGGGTAATTGCCTATATAGTATCCAAAAAAGTGAACTTTATCTACATTTTTAAACTGATTAAAATTTTTCATATTAATAGTGTCTTTTAAGTATGGTTGTCTCAATTGATTGCCACCACCTGCATTTCCACGTCTAAATTCTATATTATGCTTTGAAAGTATTTTTTCAAAATTATCCCTTTTTTTTATACTATTTGTTTTTAATATTATTGGAAAGGCGTAATTACAACTGCCATTAATCTTAAAATCTGTCCAATACTTTTTTTTGTTCAAGTTTTTTAAAAAAAATTTGAAATTTTTTGTTCTCTCTTGATTATTTTTATTAAGATTTTTTAACTGGTTTATTCCAATAACAGCACCTATCTCATTATTTCTAAAGTTAAGTGTAGGATATAAAAAAATAAATTGAGGCGAAAGATCTTTATGTTTTCTTATCATTTTCTTTTCAAAATTTTTATTTTTTGTTTCTCTTACCATTCCGTGAGATCTAAATATCTTAGACAATTCATAAGTTTTTTTATCATTAGTGCAAATCATGCCACCTTCTATAGTTGTCATATGATGAGCGTAATAGAATGAAAAATTAGAAATAATTCCAAACGTTCCTAATTTTTTGTTTTTATGTTTTGCTCCATGACTTTCACACACGTCTTCTATAAGAAGAATATTTCTCTTTTTTAATTCTTTAAGCAAATTATCTGTGAACCCATTGAAGCCTTGCGCATGGGTAATAAATACGGCTAAAGTTTTTTTATTAATCTTTTTTATCACTTTTTCGGATGAAATAGATAGTGTGTTAAGGTCTATATCTACAAAAACAGGTTTAAAACCATTCATTAAAATTGAGTTTATATCTGAAACCCAGGTTAAAGATGGAACTATAATTTCATTCTTTTTATTCTTTTTATTAAGAGCTTTTAAAATTGCAATTGAAATATAATTCGCAGAAGATCCTGAGTTAACAAAAGTAGAATATTTAACTCCGAGCCATTTTGACCATTTTTTCTCAAACTCTTCGACTTTTTTTGATTGTGTTAATATTACGTTTTTGTTTTTTAAAAATTTTTTTACAGCATTTATATCACCGCTTGTAAAATTATTATTCATTAGTTTATGGTTTATTTTCATATTATCTTTCTAAATCTCTAAATATAATTTTAGATCCTTCATTTGTAAAATTAAAGGGAACATTAATTAATTTCGGGAATTTATTAAAAAATTTTTTTCTATATTTACTTTCAAGATACATGAGCAAAAAACCACCTCCTCCAGCGCCCAGTAGCTTTCCTCCAGTGGCTCCATTTTTGAGCAATAATTCGTACAACTGATCAATTTTTTTATTAGTGATTGAGTTACTTAATTTTTTTTTTAAGTACCAAGATTCGTTCAATAATTCTCCAAAATCATTTATATTTCCAAAATTTAATAATTTCTCACCCTCATCAACTAGAGAAATTATTTTATCTATGTATATTTTTTTTTCTGAAGTAAGTTTTTTATTATAACTCGCTGCTATCTTGTGTGCAGTTCTATGAATTCCTGTATATATTAATATTAAATTATTCTCTAATTTTTTAACATTTTTATTATTTTTGATTTTTTTAAGATTAAAGTTATTTTTATTGAACGTAATTTTGTTAAAACCGCCAAAAGATGCAGCAATTTGGTCTTGGGACCCAACTACTTCATTCATAATTTGTTGTTCAAAATGTATGCTTTTTTTAGCAAGATTTGCTTTTGAAATATTTCTTTTTTTTATTTCCTCTAATGCTTTCAAAAGTCCTACTGTGAAACATGAGCTAGAACCCATTCCACTTCGAGCGGGTAAATCACCATCATAATGAATTTCGATACCTTGATTAAATTTAAGATATTTTAATAAATTTTTCACTGCGGCGTGTTTAATTTGATTGATCTTTTTAACATTTTCAATTTTAGACCAAACTATTCTATATTTGTGATCAAAAAAATTAGGAAGATATCTACAAGAAAGATAAATATGTTTATTAATTGTTGTTGAAAGAACCTTGCCTGTATACTTATTGAACCAGTTAGGATAATCGCTTCCCCCTCCAAAAAAAGAAATGCGATATGGTGTTTTAGTAATTATCATTTTTCGTTATAAAAATCCCCATACTCAACAAGGATTGTGTTAAAACCATCTTTTCTCTCATAAGCTTTTTTATACGACTCAAATATTTGCTTTGGCTCTTCTAACTTAATTACTTCAATTGTGGTGCACATTTTTTGAATAGCCTCTGAAAAATCTCCAACATGTTGGAACTGAGGATGTAACGGTCTTTGTGATCCTATACCAGTTCTTATGATAATTTTGGGTATAAGTTCTGTACCGGCCATCACCTTAAATTTATCAATATGATTAATTAATTGATTTATGCTATAAAGTAGAAAATTCCATCTAGGAAAAATGCTAATTGGAATATTTTTTTCCATTGCTAAGCCAAGTGAAATCCCCATTTGCATTTCCTCGGCAACAGGTAATTCTATTAATTTATTTTTACTTATCCCTGTAAGAGTATTAGACATTGCAGTGCCTGCAACTTCTACTGCTTGACCAATAAAAATTGTATCTTTTTTTTTACCTAAATACTCCATTGATCTTTTTAGTTCGTCAAAATACTTCATATTAAAATTGTACTCTTTTGCCAGCTCCAGCATGAGGATATTTTAATTTATACTTATAATATGTAATATATTTACTTTTTGTCTTCTCATATGTGAGTTTTTTTAACGACCAAGTTTTTCTTGTATCGGTACAAACTGATTTAGAATTATCTTCAATGATAAAATGTATTGGGAGTTTTTTATTTATACTGTATTTAATATTTTCATGTGCGATACCGGTTTCAGATGTCATATCGCCCATAAAACAATAAACTTTATTTTTTGATTTTTTTCTTTTTAAAGATAAAGCAACTCCTACGCTAATAGGTAGTATTCCTCCTACTATTGCTGATGAATAAATCTTATATTTTGGAAAACAAAGAGATATCGATTTTCCCTCAACAATTTCTTTTTTTAATGTTTTTGGTGGAACTCCCTTTAATAAACATTGATAATGTGATCTCCATGAGCAAAAAACCCAATCATCTTTTTTAATTTTTTTGAAGAATTTTATTAAAAAATTTTCATTGTTTGAGTAAAGATGAATAGGAGCTCTAATTCCACCTCTATTGAAAGTGCTCGCTATTTCATTTTCAAACTGAATTAATTGTTCTTTTTTCATAATTTTGGTAGCGAGGGGCGGATTCGAACCGCCGACCCCAGGCTTATGAGTCCTGTGCTCTAACCAACTGAGCTACCTCGCCAATTCATTTAAACCTAAAGTTTGACAATTTTAGATCAACACAATATCTCATACACTAAGTAACATGTCTATATAATATATAAGATCATAATTATATAATTTATTTTAAAAGGCAGATAATTTATTAGAAGTTATGAAAGAAAAAATAAAAATAACAATATACAACTTTATTATCTTAATTTTCATTTTTTCAATTTTTGAAATGATTTTTGGATATTGGTTTAAAAAAGATAATTTTGGCATACATATGAGAAATGAAAGGAACAAAAATTGGAAAACTACTTCAAGATTTAACGATAAAGAGTACAATTTTTTTTATAAAAGAAATTTTTATGGGTTTAGAGGTGGTGAATTTGACCCAAAAGACGTAAAGATAATTTTTAATGGCGGGAGTACATCAAATCAAAGATATACACCTGAAAACCTAACAATTGTAGGTTTGATAAACAGAAAATTTAAAAAGGATGGAATAAAAATTAAAGTTTATAATGCAGCAACTAATGGAAAATCTTTAAGAGGGATTATTTATGATTTTAATTTTTGGTTTAAAAAGATAGACAATTTTAAACCTCAATACATTATCCTCTACCTTGGTATCAATGAGCGAACTCTAGCACATAAATTAGATGAAAAACAATTTGATATAAGAGTAAAAGATAAAAAAATAGACCAGCTAAAAGATTATTTTAAAAATAATAGTTTTACATATAGTAAATATATTCAAATCAAAAACAAATATTTTCCCAAAAATACAAGTGGATATTTTCTTGACTATTCAGATCTTTACAAAGATTTTAGATACTTTGATTATAATCAAGCTAAGAGAAGAAATTATGAGTTCAATAATGAAGAAAAGTTAATTTTAAATCAATTAGAAAGAAGACTTGAAATATTAAAGGAAATATTTTCCAAAGAAAGAATAAAGCCAATCATTATTACTCAGGTGGAGTATAATGGTTTATCTAATAAAAAACTTTTTCTTGTAAATGAATTTCTAAAAAAATATTCAATTGAAAATAATATAGATATAATTAAGTTGGATGAAATGATAGAAATGGAGTTAAATGATTTTTACGATAAAGTTCATACTACGCCTTCAGGTTCAAAGAGAATAGCTGATGTTATATATCCCGAGTTAAAAAAACTATTGACAAAAATTGATTAATTAAATTGTAAGAATTATTCCAAATACAGCAACTGCTGAAAACGCTGCGACCCCAAGAGCTAAATTTCTTTTTTTCTCAGATTTTTTTTCTTCATTTATTCTTGATAATAAATCTGTAACTCTCACTTTGCTTCGTGTACTTGGAACGTCGCTACTAGACTGCTGATGAAAGTTGTACTGTGTGCTCATATAATTACTTAATTAATCAAAAAAATAAAATTAATTAAACCTTTTTCTGAAGCAAAATGGGTTGGATAAGTTAATTTGACCCAAAATGAGTAAATCTTTTTAATTTAAGATTTAATATGGTTTGAGATACCTAAACGCATTTTTTCAATAATCTCATCTATGTCTTTCTTTTCACAAACAAAAGGAGGTGCAATTATCAGCGCATCTCCGGTTGGTTTTATGTTAACTCCTGCATCATAACATTTCTTATAAACATCAAATCCTGCTTTGCCTGGTTTATCTCTCATTTTGATATCTATACCGCCTAACAATCCATAATTACGAATGCTTTCAATACAATTTAGATCTTTTAAAGAGTGTAACCCATCCTCAAAGTAATTTGAGATTTGTTTTACTCTGTTAAAAATATCCTCTTTTTCAAATATTTTCTGAACGGCAATAGCTGCTGACACAGCCACAGGAATTCCAGAATAGGTATATCCGTGAAATAACTCAACTGCTCCATCTGGTGAAGCATCCATAACTGATTGATAGATTTTTTCTCTTACTGCCACTACTCCCATAGGCACAATTCCATTAGTTGTAGCTTTAGCCATTGTTATAATATCGGGTGTTACACCAAATTCCTGAGCTGCAAATGCTGAACCTGTTCTTCCCCAACCAGTGACAACTTCATCAAAAATTAAAAGTATTCCGTGCTTGTCACAAATTTTTCTTAACTTTTGCAAATAATCTTTTGGTGGGATTAAAGTGCCAGTAGATCCTGCAATTGGTTCAACAATACATGCGGCTATATTTTCACCGCCTAATTTTTTAGCAATAACCTCTAAATCATCTGCTAGCTCAGATCCTGCATCAGGTTGACCTTTAACGAACTTATGTTCAGGTAAAAAAGTGTGTCTCATGTGTTCTACACCTGGCATTAAGATATTTTTAAACTCTTTTGAATTATTTGGTATACCGCCTACAGTCAAGGCTCCAATATTCATGCCATGATAACCTCTTTCTCTTCCAACAAATTTAAATCTATTCGATTGACCAATTGACCTAAAGTAAGCTACCGCAATTTTAATTGCTGTCTCTACTGCAGTAGATCCACAAATAGTATAAAAAATTCTGTTTAAATCCTCTGGAGTTTTTTGAGCTATCATCGTCGCTAATTCGAAAGATCCACCATAACCTTGTTGAAAAGGCATTGTGTAATCTAAATTTTCTAATTGATTTTTAATTGCTTCGATAATCTCTTTGCGACCATGGCCAAGAGGATTACAATATAATCCAGAACTACCATCAATTAAAGTTTTACCATCATGAGTGTGAAGATGAATACCCTCTGCTTTTACTATAATACGAGGGTTTTTCTTAAAATCTTTATTAGACGAAAATGGCATCCAATGTTCATTTAAAGAATTAGGTATTTTTGATTGAAATGAGGTACTCATTATTAAATTATAGCAAAGTAATTTTTTGAATGCTATCTAAATATTATGAGAAAATTAAAAAATTGGGACAAAAAAACTTGGTTGTCTTCAAAAAATTATATTTTAGAATTCAATAAATTTTTAAATAAAAAGGTAAAATTTAATAAAAATACGACAATACTCGATATTGGCTGTGGAAGAGCAAATATTATTAGTGCCCTTCAAAAGAAATATAAATTTAAAAATCAACCCATAGGGATTGATATTGTTGCGAATAAGGATGTTAAAAAGAATATTATATTTAAGAAAATTAATGCTTTAAAATATTTAAAAAATAAAGGAAAATACGATGTAATTTTAATCAAACAAACTATTCATTTTTTTTCAAAATCAAACTTAAATCGTCTTCTAAGTCTTTCAAAAAAAAGTTTAAATAATAAAGGCAAAATATTAATTTTTTCACTAAAAACAAATAATAATAAAATACCTTGTTTTAAGAAAATGAGAAAAAATTTGGAAAAGAGTTTAAAAAGAGATGAAGTTTTATTTAAGATAATCAAAAAAAACTTAAAAAAAATAACCTACACAAACTTTAACTTTAAAGTGAGTATCTCTAAACAAAAATACGTTAGAATGATTAAAGAAAGATATATTTCATGCTTATTAAATATGAGTAATAAAGAAATTCAATTTGGTATCAGTGAAATAAAATCTAAATATAAAAATCAAATAAAATTCACTGATACCTTAAAATGTATTTGCTACAGAAAATAATTATTTTCCTGGCTCTTTGTATGATGAGGCCATTTTCTGAGCAGTTTTAGCTATCTCATTTAGATTTACATCTTCTAAAATTGTAAAATCTGAAACAGCACCGCTAGAAACAGCAACCATTGCAGCTGCAGCAGCTTGTTCAAAAGTTCCTTCAATCACTGCCATAAAATCATATTTTCCTCTTAGGCCTGAGTATTGAGTTACTTTAGCTCCTACAGAAGCAGCAAGTGCAGATGTAGCAGCTTTTCTGTCTGTAGATGGATTACTTACAAATCCTCCAAGACCTTTAGCTGTGTAACATCCAAGTGTATAAAATTTTGCCATTGTTACCCCTTTCCTATTTCTCGATTACAACTGTACCAGAATGAGGGTCTGTTACTCCTAAATCTGATGACAGCTCTTCTAAAGTGTGCCGAAGCGTATCCAAAAATGCAATCATTTTTGGTCTTGCTGTAGCAATGTCATCTTCAGAATTCCATTCACCTATCATAAAAAATTCATTAGGTTTCGTTTCAACGTATTTCGCTGAAATCTGCCCATCGAACTTTGGCATATCATCTATTTTTTTTAAATATTCTTCTCTGCTAGATGATTTTACTTTGCATCTAACAATATTCATAAACTTTGCCATGTATCTCCTTAAACGTAAATTTTATCTGCCAAACCGTAACAAAGAATAGCACTGATAATAACAAGAATGAGTGGAGCATATATTCCATCGTTTCTAGTTTTTTTAGTTAAACCTGTTTTATCAATCTTTAATGTATAAAAATTTACAACTAATATCGAAACATTCATTATAAAAACTAAGTTAAAGAAAGCCCAAGTAGCCTCAACACCACCTGGTCTTATAAAAGCGATATATATTGCCATTAAAACAGTAGCGATCATGAATGAGCCTGCAAATCTCGTAATCAAGGTAGCAGTTTTATCAACTCCTCTACCCTTTAGAAATTTTTTAGTATCAAAGACTAATTGGTAAGCGTAACTACCAACTATAATAAAATGTGCTAAGAAAATTATTAAATAAAATGCGTTTCCAAATTTATCGATCATAAATATCCTATGCGTTATAGTCCATGACTTGATCTGTGCACTCAACAAACTTATGAGGAGTGAAAAAATCATTCATTTGACCTAGTTGATTAATAATTGCTTGCTCATCTTTACCTTTCCACCAACAATACATTTCCATTGTATCTCCTGGCGTGTTCCAAGTCATTTGACAAGCTGCATTGTCACTTTTCATGCTCTTAACAATATCTTCCATCTTCATAGAAGCCACTGTTTCAGTAAATTTTTTCTTCATTTCGGCAGACTTAAAAGTATGCGTTACCATATAGTTTTTCATTTTTCCTCCTTTATAGATTTATTTTTGATAGCTCATATAACTGAGCACTATCTACACATTCTGCATAAATCGCTTTAGCTGTAGGATTGTTCCCAGTTACAAACTCTTTCATCCCAGCTTCGTTATGAACATTAACTTTAAATAACATTCCGCTTTTATCAGGAATCATAGCCCCGACGGTTTTTTCTGGGTAAGCAACACTCTTTCTAACGCCCATACCTTCATCTGATTGCATCCAGCTAGTAAAAGTTTCTAATTTGCCCTCTTTGAATTTAAGATGTACTAACATTTCTTTTTCCATTTTTTTTCCTTTTATTTAAATTCCTTTAATTATTATTCCATTGGCAACTGAATTTGCTAATCGAATTGGTTTTACCGGTTTATATTCCTCAGAGTCATACCACTCTAAAGCTTTTTCATAAGTTGGAAATTTAATTACTACTGTTCTAGGGTATTTCCACTCACCCTCTATAACTTTGTACTCGCCGGCACGTACTAGGTATTCACCTCCGAATTTTTGAACAGTCGGTAACACCTTAACAACGTATTCCTTATAAGTTTCAGGATTTTTAACGTCTATATTAGCTATCACGTATCCACTCATGTCTATCCTGCATAAATTGTTCTGGATAGTTTCTCAATTTTTTCCTCTGAACCTTTAATTTGCTTATATATAAATTTATTACACTCAGTATTTTTAGATTTATTAAAAGGCTTACCGTAAACTTTATCTACATAAATATTCATACCTTTATTCATTTCATCATCTTTTACGCCTTCAGATGCAAGATACTCCCTTATTACTTTTACCGAAGCTAAAGCTAATTCCATATTTTTAACTTCAATAGTTTCTGCAGGCAAGACTGCTGTAGCGCTATAGTGTCCTAAACACTCTATTGTTTTTTCTTTTTGAGCTTTTGTTATATGTCCCGCGGCTATCACTGAGCCCATAAATAACAGAGCTGCAATTATAATAAATTTAGATTTCATAAGTAAATTTTAATTAAATTTAGAATAGTTTAACTATGTTAATATTTAATTACAGGTATGCAAATTGTCTACAACTTGAAGATGATTTATTTCCAATTAGGCTTTGTTTTATTAAGAAAACTTTTTATTCCAATCTTTTTATTTTCACTATCAAGTAATTTGTAAAACTCTTGTCTTTCCTTTTTAAGTGATTTTTTTAAATTTTCTTCTGAGTTAACTAAATTTTTAATAATTTTAAGTGACTTTTTTGGCTTTGATGAAATTTTATTTAAAAAGTTTAAAGTAAATTCTTTAAAATTTTCTTTAGGAATAATTTGTGAAACAATCCCATATTTCATTGCAGTTTCAGCATCAATAATTTCTCCTGACATTGCTAAATAATTTACATTTTGATTTGAAGTAAATTTTTTTGTTTTTTGTGTCCCACCAATACCTGGAATTAATCCTAAATTGATTTCAGGCAAACCAAATTTCGCTTCGGAGCTTGCAATGATTAAATCACTTGAAAGAGCCAGCTCAAAACCACCTCCTAATGCATAGCCCTCGACAAATGAGATAATTGGAATATCGATTTTTTGTAAATCATCAACTTTAGAAAAAAGTTTTTGTTTCTTAGCTTTTTTGGAGTCTAGTTTTTCTAACTCTTTAATATCAGCACCAGGTGAAAAAAACTTTGAACCTCCAATTAAACCGATGCATCTAATCTCTTTTAATTTATTCAAATTTTTGGTTGCATCTCCAATTTCATTAAGGGTTTTTTGATCTAAACTATTATTTTTATTGTTAGCAATTTCAATAATTGCGTAATTTTCTCGCTTTTCTACTTTAATATTTTTATAGTTCATCAATTAATAAGATATAAATTTCAGTATGACAGAGCAACTAATTATATTGATAGAAATCATCCTTATTGACTTGGTCTTAGCAGGAGATAACGCAATTATTATTGGTATGGTTGCTTCAAAATTCGAAGATTCAAATAGAAGGAAAATAATTTTCTGGGGCATCGGTGGGGCCGTTGTTTTGAGAATTCTTTTTACTTTTATTACAGCTTATTTATTGCAAATCTCAGGTTTAAGATTAATTGGTGGAATTTTATTACTCTATATTTGCTACAAACTTTACAGAGATGTAATTCAAAATAAAATTAAAGAAAGAAATATTGAAGTTGACAACTCAAATCTTAAAAAAGCAATTTTTACAGTAATTCTTGCAGATGTAACGATGAGTTTAGACAACGTTTTAGGTGTAGCTGGTGCAGCTGGAGATCATTATGCCCTTCTTGCTTTTGGACTAGGTCTATCAATATTATTAATGGCTTTTGCAGCTAGTTATACTGCGAAACTAATTAAAAAATATTCTTGGATTAGTTGGGTTGGATTAATTGCAATTCTTTTTGTAGCTGTTCAACTGATATATGAAGATTTAAGAATTTTGTTATGATTAAATTTATAATATTTTTTTTTTTAGTATTTAATACTTCTCATGCAGCTGAATTTTTTGGAAGTTTCAAACAAGGTTCTTTCATATTAGGAAAAACAGATCCCAGTTCAAAAGTATTTATTGACGATAGAAAAGTAAGAGTTTCAAATGATGGTTATTTTGCTTTTGGTTTAGACAGAGATAGAAAAAACAACGTTTTAATTAAAATAATAAATCAGAGAGAAACTAAATTAATTGAAAAAAAGGTTTTTAAAAGAAAATATAAAATACAAAGAATTAACGGTCTTCCGCCTAAACAGGTTACTCCTCCACCAG
The DNA here is from genome assembly GCA_902557775.1 of uncultured Pelagibacteraceae bacterium. Taxonomy (GTDB): domain Bacteria; phylum Pseudomonadota; class Alphaproteobacteria; order Pelagibacterales; family Pelagibacteraceae; genus Pelagilacustribacter. The sequence continues at coordinate 94,428 of CACEBD010000003.1, read as the reverse complement.
AAGTTTTTGAGAGAATTAAAAAAGATAATATTTTAATTGGAAAAGCGAGAGCGATAGATAGTAAGTTAATTTTTTTTAAAGACAGATTTATTTATCCTATTGATAAATATATTATAACTGGTGTTTATGGTAGCCAAAGAATTCTAAATGGTAAACCTAGAAGACCTCATTACGGAATAGACTTTCATGCTCCAGAGGGAACTCCAGTAAAATCAATGATGGACGGAGTGGTGACATTAGTTGAAAATGATATGTATTTTACAGGTGGAACAATTATTTTTGATCATGGGCATGGAATTAGCACCCTATATATGCATATGAAAGATATAAATGTTAAAAAAGGTCAAAAAGTAAAAAAAGGAGAAATAGTTGGTACGTTAGGTCAGAGTGGAAGAGCAACTGGTCCACATTTAGATATTCGTCTAAATTGGTTTAATGTCAAATTGGACCCTGCAACAATCTTAAATTTAAACTAATCAAGTTCAAATTTATTTTTATAATCCTTTATTAAATATTTTTCTTGCTCATCTTTAAATAAAATAAAATTTTCTATTACTAAAATATCAAGATTAGTTCCCATAAAACAGTTAAACGCATCTTCAACTGAACAAACAATTGGTTCACCACGAACATTAAATGAAGTATTAACCAATACTGGACAATTAGTATTTTTTTTAAATTCTTTAATTAAATCGTAAAACTTTGGGTTCGTTTCCTGATGGACAGTTTGTATTCTAGCTGAATAATCTACATGTGTTATAGCAGGAATGCTTGATCTTTTAACGTTTAATTTATCTATACCAAATAAATTTTCCTCTACTGTTTTCATCTTTATTTGTTTATCTTTTTTAACCTCTGATACTAAAAGCATATACGGACTATCATTATCTAATTCAAACCATGTGTTAACATCTTCTCTTAGAACTGATGGAGCAAAGGGTCTAAAACTTTCTCTAAATTTAATTTTTAGATTAAGTTCTTTTTGCATTTTTTCTGATCGTGGATCTGCTAATATTGATCTTGCTCCTAAGGCTCTCGGTCCAAATTCCATTCTACCTTGAAACCAACCAACTGTTTTACTTTCAGATAATTCCTTAGCAACAATCGAGGAAATTATTTCAGGTGTTTTTTTGTAATACTTACCTTTTAGTTTTTTCAATTGTTCCTCTATGTGCTTTTCAGAAAATCTGGGACCTAGATAAGCGCCTTTCATTTGATCTTTAAAATTTTCTCTCGAATTTTTTAATTCATGATGCCAATATGCTAGTGCAGCACCCAGAGATCCACCAGCGTCACCTGCTGCTGGTTGTATCCAAATATTTTCAAATATTTTTTCTTCTAATATTTTTCCATTTGCCACACAATTTAAAGCAACACCGCCTGCTAAACACAAATTTTTTATTTTATATTCATTAGCGATATTTTTAGTAAGTCTGATAACAACTTCCTCTATTACTGCTTGTATTGATGATGCAATATCCATATGAAAGTCTTTTAGTGTGTCTTTTTTTGGATCTCTTACAGGATGGCCAAAAAGATCAGAAAATTTTTTATTTGTCATTGTTAGGCCTGTAGCATAATTAAAATATTTCATATTTAATTTAAATGAACCATCCTCTTTCAGATCCATTAATTCTTTAATTATTAAATCTTTGTATTTTGGCTTACCATATGGCGCTAATCCCATAACTTTATACTCTCCACTGTTAACTTTAAATCCAGTATAATAAGTAAATGCAGAATAAAGTAATCCTAATGAATGAGGAAAATGTATTTCTTTTAGCATTTCTAATTTGTTACCTCTTCCAACAGCTACAGTTGTTGTTGCCCACTCCCCAACACCGTCAAGAGTTAAAACAATGGCTTCTCTAAAAGGTGAAGGATAAAATGCACTAGCAGCATGACTAAAATGGTGTTCAGAAAATTTTATTTTTTTTATATCTTTAAATTTCTCATCATGTTGTTGAAGTTTTTGAAATAAAAAATTTTTTTGAAAAAGTTTTTCTCTTAACCAAATTGGCATTGAAAGACTAAAAGATTTGAAACCTTTAGGTGCAAATGCCATGTACGTTTCTAACAATCGTTCAAATTTTAAAAACGGCTTCTCAAAAAAAACTATATAATCTACTTCACTAAGCTTTAATCTGCTCTCTGACAAAACATAGTTAACTGCATTAAGTGGGTAGCTTGGATCATGTTTTGTTCTTGAGAATCTCTCTTCTTGAGCTGCAGCAATTATATTTCCATCTACGATTAATGCTGCTGCACTGTCATGATAAAAAGCTGATATTCCTAAAATAGAAGTCACTTAAAAAATTGTATATATAAATGGTGCTACTGCTGAACCTTGGCTCAAAACAATTAAAATACCGAATAATGCAAGAACAATTATGATTGGTAATAACCAATATTTTTTTCTCTCATTTAAAAACTCCCAGAATTCTTTTAAAAAATCAATCATTAAAATTGTTTATCCATTGTTCCTAAATCTTTTTTTCTCTTAATCCAATAACTTTTTATATTATTGCTAAATTTCATTCCTATCAAATCTTTACCAAATAATCTTACAAATAAACTTATTGGAGTAAGTATTAAGAAATAAACAATTGCCATAACGATTGGTGCAATTATTTTCCCTAAAATTTCACCCAATTTTATCCATCCCAAGTTAAGTGGAGAAAGTATTTTGGAGTTAACTAAACCTAAAATTAAAAAAATTAAAGAAAATAAAATTAGATAATAGTTGGGAGTTTCATTGTTTAACATAGGCCAAAATCCAACCACCAAAAAAACTACAAAAAATAACACTCCGAAACTTCTATTTGACGATCTCTTGTGCATAATTTATCAGTTAGTTATATAACTTTAAGCTTCATATCATTTTAATTAGTTTTATGTAAAGTATAATCAGAATATTATGAATTTTTATGGAATTTTTTGAAGCTATTAATTTAACAATCGGAAACTTTATATTTTTTTGTGCAGTTATATTGCTCGCTTCATTTGTTAGAGGTTTTAGTGGATTTGGATTTTCTGCATCTAGTATATCTTTGTTAACTTTTATTCTTCCTCCAGTAGAAATTGTTCCTATTATTCTTTTGTTGGAAGTTATAGCAAGTTTTTTTATGATTCCAAGTATATGGGATAAGATTAATTGGAAGTTTGTTATATATTTGCTTTTTGGAGTAACTTTTGGAACCCCAGTAGGAGTAAAATTACTTTCTATCTTAGAACCTAAATTAATGCACATTGTAATTTCTATAACAGTAATTTCTTTTGCTTTAATGTTGCTCAAAGGATACAAAAATAAAAAACTAAATCACAACATTTCTAAATTTTTTGTAGGAGTAGTTGCTGGTGCAGCTAATGGTTTTGGAACTTTAGCTGGTTTGCCAATAGCGTTGTATTTTTTAATAATCGCAATAGAGCCAGCAGTTATCAGGGCATCAATTGCTGCTTTATTTTTTTTCACAGACTCATACGCATTAATTTTAACTTACTTAAGCGGTCTCCTCGAATTGTCATTTTTATATAGGACTCTTCCTTTAATTTTTATAGTCCCATTAGGTGTTTTTATGGGTACAAGACTTTTTAAAGGTAGCACTAAAGAAAGTTATAAAAAATATGTTCTATATTTTTTAATTATTGTATCTATTTTTGGATTAATAAAATCTGTTATTTAAATTTTTTTAATTAAAATTTTATGTCTATATTTGCTCAATAATTGTCTAAGACCAGCGCTAATAACTCCTAAGACAATAGCTAAAATTATTGCAAATGAGCCATAGAGAAGTGGACTTTTCTCAGATAATTTAATTATATATTTAGAAAAACTATTCAAATTGCTGACATCAAAAGTTTCTTGAATATTTGAAGATTTTACACCCTCATAGAAAAAAGTATCGTAAGCAATAGCTATTGCTACACAACACAAAAGCATAGCAAATAAAGTTTTTAAATGCGAGCTATCAAGATACTGACCTACTTTTTGACCAACTTGAACACCAACAATTGATCCAACAATTAAAATAATCACAAGAATCAAATCTATCGATCCATAATTGAAAGCGTGTAAAACAGTAACGATTGCACTTATGAATACTGTGACAAATAAAGAAGTCCCTGGAATCAATTTCACTGGCATTCCAATCAGATAAATCATTGCAGGTACCATCAAAAAAGCACCTCCGACTCCGATTAATGCAGCAACAAAGCCGGTAAGTATACCTAAAATTATTGGAGTAAAAATACTTTCATATAATCTTGATTTTGGAAATCTCAATTTAAATGGTAGCCCATGGATCCAGTAATGAGTATGGAGTTTTTGTTTTAAAATAATTTTTTTTCTGGCTCTTTCTATTTCGCTAGCCCCTTGAATTAACATCAGAGTGCCAATAATTGCCAATAAGTACATATAAGATAAGGAAATAATCAAGCTAAGTTTCCCGGTTTCTTTAAAAAAAGTAAAAGCAGAAATTCCTAAAATTGTACCTACTAAGCCTCCAATAATAATCATTAATCCCATTTTGTAATCAAGTGTATTTTTAAACCAATGAGTAAGTGAGCCAGAAACTGATGTCGCTAAAATATTGTTTACTTCATTGGGCACTGCATAGACAGGAGGTATTCCTAAAAAAATTAAAAAAGGAGTCATCAAAAATCCTCCCCCAACTCCAAAAAGGCCAGATAAAACTCCTACACCAAAACTTAAAAATAGAATAAAAATGACGTCGATATTAACTTGAACAATAGGAAGATATATTTCCATACCTAAACAATAGGTATTCCTCTAAAAATTGTTTGTCAATAAACAGTTTATTAAGCAGCAGCCTTTAACTTATGTTTTGAGGTCATGCCGCTCAAAAAGTTCCACAGATATCTTGCTGTCAAAAGAGACGCTGTTTCAGCTTTTTTTTGTTCCTCTTTCGATAAACCATCGAGCAGCTTTTCACACTCTGCTCTATGTATCACATCAGCGGACTTATGAGCCTCAAAAAAATCTAAGCCTTCTTTAGAATTTACTCCATAGAATTTTTTTAAACCTTGAATTTTTGTCTCTGCAATCTCTGGAATCTGTCTTTCATAAGTATATAAAGAAGCTAATCCCTCAGCATAAGATTTTCTTGCTTGATCGAAAAAATTTTCAATCATATCTTTCGTGAACCAATCAAGTTTAACATTTTCAATTTCTTTTTCATCTGCGCCTAAGGCTTTAGCAAAATTCTTCCAAAGTTTTGGATGATCACCATCTTTGTTTTCTTCATCTTGTAAGTTTTCCAAAAGAATTCTTCTTTTCTCTATATCTTCGCAAATAGAATGTGTAGCACTTATATATCTAGGAAAAGCTTTTACATGCTGATAATACTGTTCAGCATAATCTTTTATAATCTCTCTATTTAATTTTCCCTCGTTCCAATAAATTTGATAAAATGGGTGCTTTAGTAAGTGGTATTTGTCTAATTTTATTCCTAGCTCTTTAGAAAACATTTTGCTCCTTTGTTAAATTGAGCCTATAAAAATTTTATTCATGAATAAATAAAAAAATTATCCACAATTCAAAGTTGAATTAAAGAAATGTTCTTGTTTTGATTCACTTTTGATTCACTTAGGGACTCAAAATACAACCTTAGATAGTCTTATCCACAGTAGCTAATGGCCTTTCATCAATTGGTAAATGTAATGCCGATGCGATAAAAGATAAAACTATCGCTAAATACCATGCGTAATCAAAGCTTCCAAATTGATCATAAAAATACCCTCCTAGATAAGCTCCTAAGAAAGATCCGAACTGATGATTTAAAAATACAATTCCAAAAAGTAGTGAAAGATTCTTGGTTCCAAAAATCTGAGCAACTATACCGTTTGTAGCTGGAACTGTAGCTAACCATAGTAATCCAAAAGTAGTTCCAAAAAGAACTGCTGATAAATTTGTAGCGGGTAGGAATATAAAAAGTATTAAAGTAATTCCTCTTAAAAAATATAAACCACTTAGGAGAATTTTTTTACTATACTTATCACCAAGGTAACCCATAACAAGAGTACCGATTATATTAAAAAAACCTATTAAAGCTAAAATGGCCATTCCAGTCCAGTCTGCTAATCCCTTGTCTTGGACGTATCTCGGTACATGTGTTGCGATTAAAGTTATTTGAAATCCACATACAAAAAAACCTAGAACTAGTAATCTAAATCCTTTATGAGCAAAGGATTCTTTGAGAACTTCCCCTAAACTTCTATTATCGATATTTGAATTAGTCTGGGATAATTTGTTCTCAGGTAATTTGACTAGCAAGCCTGGAATACACATCAAAAATAATATTATTGAAAAAATTATAAAAGACATTTGCCAAGTTGAAAAACTTTTAAAAATATTTGCCATTATCGGAAATATAAACATACCTAAACCACCACAGGCAGTTACATATCCAGCTGCTTTGCTTCTATTTTCATTTGTAAAATGTTTGGAAACCATTGGTGTGAGTATCGTTCCTGCTGCTCCAGCCAAACCTAAGCCTACGAACAAACCTAAGTTAATTTGTAGCCACATACCTGAGATATAATTATTTCCCATTAATAGCATTGCTATCGAATAAATTATTAATGCGGGTACTATTACAACATAACCTCCAAGCCTATCTGAAATTCGCCCAAATATAGGAGTGAATATTCCCCAAAATATTGCATGCACAGCTATTGCAAGTCCAAATTCTGTGTTTGAAGTTCCGCTTGTTGTTTCAAACTCACTTGAGTAGAGCCCAAAAGTTTGTCTAACTCCCATAGTTACACAAACTACAAAACATGAGGCGATTAAAGCGTATAATGCAGTATTGTTTGGAAAAAAATTTTTCATCATTTAATTTTTTTTAATCCTCTTTTTAAATCATTAATTAAATCTTTTGGATCTTCTAAACCTATGTGTAATCTTACAATAAATTCATCCTTATTAAAGCGGTTAAAATGACGTCCTTTCAAATATTCATCTTTTTTAATGCTCTTAATTTCTTGAAGTAAAGCTAAACTTTCAAATCCACCCCAGCTGTACCCTATCCCAAATAACTCCAAAGAATTTACAAAATTTAAAACTGAAGATTTTTTTTTACTTTTAATAACAATTGACAATAAACCTGTTGCACCAGAATAATATTTTTTCCATAACTTATAATTATTACTGGAAGGTTTATAAGGATAAAGAATTTCTTTAATTTTTTTTTGTTTTTTTAAGAAATTAATAATAATTTTTGTATTCACACTGTGTTGCTTTAATCTTGTATCTAAGGTCCTTAAGCCTCTTATGATTAAATAAGCCTCATCAGCCGACATACGATATCCCGAAAGTTTATAAAAAAACATAATCTTACCATAGACTTTTTTATTAACCGCTAAAGATCCTCCCATGGCATCTGAGTGTCCTGAAAAATATTTTGTCGCTGAACAAAAAGACATATCAAATCCAATTTTTAAAGGTTTCAAATAAAGGGGGGTTCCCCATGTATTATCTAACAAAGTATAAATTTTTTTTCTTTTTGCTAATGAGGTGATTTTAGAAAGGTCTTGAAACTCAAAAGTGTTACTTCCTGGATTTTCTACTAAAATCAATTTTGTTTTTTTTGTAATTTTGTCTTTTAAATCCTTGAATGACACAGGATTATAAAACTTTGCATTAATATTGAATTGCTTCATCAATTCTTGTGATATTTCTTTTGTAGGTCCATAAACATTATCTGAAACTAGAATTTCATCTCCTGGCCTACACAATGCCATTAATGCTAAAGCTATACCGCCAAATCCTGTGCCAGTTAAAAAAACATGATAAGCTTGCTCCAATTCTTTCAAGATATTTTCAAGTTCAATTGTTGTAGTGCTTCCGTATCGTCCATAAGTGTAATGAGATACTTTCTTATGTTTTTTAATTTTTTTTTCATGTTGATACATTTCCTGCATAGAGTTGAATAAGATTGTAGATGCCCTAGTAACTGGAGGATTAGCAGATCTATTAGTATTATCTTTGGTAGGATGTTTTAAAAATGTGCTTATAGACTTTTTCATAAAATAAGTATATCTGACACTTATATACTACTTAACCAATTATGATATTAAAAAGGAGGCAAAAATATGGGATATCCAAAAAAGCATCGAGGAAGAAGAAAAATTGGCTCAAAAAAAAGAAGAGCTAGAAAAAGAAATAAAAAGAAATAATTCAAAATTCTATGTATGAAATAACTCAAATTAGAAGGTTGAGTTTATGGATTTTTATAATTCCATTTGTAGCTATAAATACTTGTTTATTAATTTCTCAAAACTACCATTTTTTAGATAATACTTTTTTCGAAGTCGATCCAATTGGTAAGTCTGGATTTACTATACCTTATTTAGATGGAAGTTTGTCAATTAGCAGAGCCTCTAGGACTTTTCCTCAATACTTAGTATTTAAACCATCAATGATTTTAACGGCTCTTTTTTTGTACTATTATTGGAATAACAATAATAAATTAGTAAATAATTTCAACTCAACTAAAATTAATTACAAATTTAAGATATTCGGTATCCTTTCAGCTATTTTTTTAGCGATTCATTCTATTTTTTTAGGTATTAAATTTGACATCCAGATTTATAAATTATCCAGAAGAGTTGTTTTGCTATTATTTATTATATTCGAAATTATCGCACAGGGTTATTTAGTATATCACTTTTATAAATTGAAAATTAAATTAGAAAGTTACATCCATAAAAAAGTTCTTATGTTAAAATTAATTTTGGTAAGTTTTTTAGCTGTTATAGGAATTCTAAGTTTACCAATTTTAGTAACGTCTGGAAACACTCATTTCAAACATGGATTAGAATGGAATTATTTTGTAGGAGTTATCTTATTTTATTTACTTTCAAGATTGTTTTGGAGGAGAACCACTTAAATTTCTAGGCTTTCGCCCAGAAATTTAGTAGTTTTGGCTCGTCGTTTTAGGCGCTACCGCCAAGCCATCCCGATGAACTATTCTAGCGCTACTAGGTCCACCTTTCTGCCCTTTAAGCTTGAACCTCTCGGTTTTTCCTTAAATGGCCAGTTAAGAGTTGCCTCTTAATTAATAGTATTAAACCACATGCTTTTAAAATATGTAAACACTAAATACGTGTCTCAAAGAGGGTTGTTAACTAAGTGGATAAATTATTATTGAAAGTCTTGTCAATCCAGCCCCCGCCTAAGACTTTATCCCCAAATTCATCTTTAGAATAAAAAACACAGGCCTGTCCGGGTGAAATACCTGTTTCTTTATCTAAAATTTTTATCCTAGCTTTATCTTTAGAAAAATTTATTTTGGCTTTTAAAAGTCTTCCAGTAGATCTTACTTTTATATTTATAATTTCATCAAATTCTTTTTTGGATGCTAGAATATTTAACTCTCTTAATTGAATTTCTTTTATTTTAAGATTTTCTTTTTCACCAACAATTACAGTATTATTATCAGCATTAATATTGATTACGTAAAGTGGTTTAGAGCTAGAAATTTTTATACCTTTTCTTTGCCCAATCGTATAATTAATTATTCCCTCATGTTCTCCGATTTGTTTTCCGGTTATATCAATTATTTTTCCTTTCTTAAAAGACTCTGGTCTAAATTTTTTAATTACAGAACTGTAATCTCCATTAGGAACAAAACATATGTCCTGACTATCCGGTTTATCTGCAACATTTAAATTAAGTTTTTTTGCTATTGTCCTTGTTTCAGATTTGTCAATTTCACCTAAAGGAAATCTCAAATAGTCTAATTGTTCTTGGGTTGTGCTAAATAAGAAATAACTTTGATCTCGATTGAGATCCTTCGCTCGATACATGGAGGCATGACCATTTTTTTGAAATCTAGAAACATAATGACCTGTGATTAATGCATCTGCATTTAAATCTTTTGCATATTTGAATAAATCCCGAAATTTAACGGTTTGATTGCATTGCACACAAGGAATTGGAGTTTCTCCTAAGGTATAACTATCAATAAAAGAGTCTATTACTTCTGATCTAAATTTTTTTTGATAATACAAAATCTCATGATTTATATTGATTTTTTCAGAAACCCTCTTAGCATCCATAATATCCTGTCCAGCACAACATTGTCTGCCTTCGGCTGATTGTTTTGTGTCATCGTACAGCTTCAACGTTATACCAGTTACGTCATAACCTTCTTTTTTCATTAAAGCTGCTACAACAGAAGAATCCACTCCACCTGACATAGCTACAACAACTTTAGTTTCTTTTTTTGGTTTATTAATTCCTATAGAATTCATTTTATAAAGTGTATAATATAAAATATTAATTTTCCATAATGCTTATTGATTTTGAACCAGGTGATTATGTAAAAAATCCTGATAATGAAGGTTGGGGTTTAGGACAAGTTCAATCTATAATCGGTAATAAAGTTACTGTAAATTTTGAAAACTGCGGAAAAAGAGTGATTAATATAGAAAACGTAATATTGGAAAAAGTTGAAAATGAACAAATCTGATCTAAAATTATTTGCTGAAAGTTTAATTGAAACTTTTGAAGATGCTGGAAAAGAGTCCATTAGACTTTATAATAAAGGTTTAAAAATTGAAATAAAAAAAGATAAATCTCCGGTGAGTAATGGTGATCTAAAAGTAAATGATTTAATAACAAATAAAATTTCAAAACTAACACCTAATATACCTATTGTTTCAGAGGAAACTGTGGACTTAAGTAAAAAAAATAAATCCAAAATATTTTGGTTAATAGATCCAATTGATGGCACTAAAGAGTATATTGCGGGAAAAGATGAATATACTTTAAATGCTGCCCTAATAATTGATAAAGTTCCAGTCTTAGGCTTAGTAGGAGTGCCAAAAAAAAATAGGCTTTTTTATACTTATGCTCCTGGAGAAAGTTATTTAATTGAAAAAAATAAAATACTAAAAATTAACTGTAAAAAACAACAGCCCAAAAATAAAGTTGTTGCATTATCAAGTGTGATAAAACCCTCTGATATGATTTTAAACAAATTAAAAGAATTAAACGTTACCTCAATAGTAAAAATGGCTAGCTCATATAAATTTTGTGTTATTGCTACTGGAGAGTATGATGTTTATGCTGCTAAAGAAAGAGCTAATGAATGGGATTATGCTGCAGGGCATGCCGTTGCACAAAATGCAGGTGCAATAATTAAAACTTTGGATGATAAGCCTTTTTTATATGGAAAGGAAGATTATAAAAACCCAAGTTTATTAATTAAACGTTCAGAAGATTTATATGTTTAAAACAATTTTAATAATAATTATTTCAGTAACTTTATTTGGAGTTTTATTTTTTATTTTAGTTAGAAATGCCCTAAAAAGAAAATTAGATATATTATTAGAAGAAGAAGAAAAAAAATCAGATAATCTTGATTAATTTTTCAAATTCTGCTTTTTCTAAATTAAGAACTCTTTTTGACAAATCAAAACTAAATCCCCCCCTAGCCAAAATACCCATGTCTTTCTTATAGAATAATTCACGATTACTTTCTGGTCTAAGTGGTCCAATTCTTCTTCTTTTGCAAAGTTTGAGTGCAGATACAAAATCTGGGTCAATCTGATCTTCTTTTATTTTGTTAATGCTTTGCCTTACATACTTGTCATCAATACCTTTATTTCTTAAAGATTGATTTATTTTATTTAGAGAATATCCCCTTCTCAAAAACATTCTAGCTTTTGAGTCAGAATACATTTCATCATTTAAAATTTTGTTTTTTTCTAAGTTTGAAACGATTTCATCTATTATCGACGTAACTTCTTTTTTAGACTTGCTTCCCTTAATTTTAGTTAAATATTTCTTTAACAAATATACTTTTAATTGTTGCTTAGATGGGTTGTACTTTTCTAGATATGAATAGGCAAGGTCTTTTAAATTTGTAGTAAGATCTTCAAAATCACTTTTATTTGATGTGGGATTCATTATTTTAATATACTATATTATTTTAATGATAAATGATCTATTACCTTTAATAAATCCTGAGACTATATATTTAGTTGCTAACTGGGGAGTAATTCCTTTTTGGATAATGTTGATAATTTTTCCAAATCATGGGTTAACAAATTTTTTTGCCCAATCAATTATAGCGCCCTTACTTTTATCATCAGGATACGTGTACTTATCTTACAATCTTTATTTAGGAAACGAAATTTTCGATGGTTTCGAGTTATATAATGGAATAGATGGTTTATATTCAATGTTTGCTAACGAGATTCTATTATTAATTTTCTGGCTTCATTTTCTAGCAATAAGTTTATTTACTGGAGCCTGGATAGCAAGAGATGCTAGAAAATATTTTATTCCTAAGATAATAACTGTACCTTCGCTAGTTTTAACATATTTTACAGGCCCAGTTGGGTTAGTAGTTTATTGGTGTTTTAGAATTTTCTTTGCTAAAAAAATTAGCTTTAATGATTAAACCATTTGATTTTTACTTTGATTTTATAAGTCCTTACTCTTTTCTTGCTCATAAAGAAATTAGAAAGATTGAAAAAAAGACCTCTGTGAAAATAAAATACAGGCCTGTTCTTTTAGGTGGATTGCATAATTTACATGGAATTAAAGCACCAGCATTTATACCTGCTAAAGCAAAACACATGATAAGAGACTGTAAGCTAATCGCTGAGAAAAATAATACCAAGTTTAAGTTTAATTCATATTTTCCAATAAGAAGTCTTAACTTAATGAGGGGGGTTTTTGTGGCAGAGGAAGATAATTTTAAAAGTTATTACGTAGATAGCATTTTTGACGCAATTTGGCAGGATGGTCTCAATATGAATGATGATAATATTATTCAAAAAGTTCTTAAAAATTTAAATGTAAATCCAAAAACATTTGCTCTGAGAGCTACTTCATCATCAATTAAAGACTCATTAAAAAAGAGGACGGGTGAAGCTTATGAGATGGGTATATTTGGAGCACCAACATTTGTTTCAAATAATAAAATATTTTGGGGTCAAGACAGGTTGGAATTTGTTATAAGGGAGGCTAGCAAATAAATTATTTTTTTTCTTTGTTTACAACTTTCATCCCTACATTTTTTAAAGCATCAAAACCTCCTTCAACATGTGCTACATTCTTGAAACCCATTTCAATTAAAGATTTTGTTGCTAAAGCAGAACGGAATCCTAAAGCACAAAATAAAACCATTTTTTTTATATCTTTTATTTTATTTGAATTATAATAAGAACTTTGCGGATCTAACCAGAATTCTAGCATTCCTCTTGGAATATGTTTTGAGTGTTCAATAGTACCCTCTTTCCAAATTTCTCTTATATCTCGAACGTCTATTAAAGTAATTTCTCCTTGATCATATAACTTTTTAACATCTTCTGAACTTAATGTTTCAATGCTTTTTTTAGCCTCCTCTACTAAAACTTGGGAAGATTTTATATTCATGGTATTAAACTATATATTCATGAAAGAAATTAAAAGCTCAAAAAAAACAAATGTTTTAAAGAAATTATTTATAAAAATTTGCCGTCTTTCGGGTTTTGAACTAATTGATCAAAGCAATCTGGAATTTCCTGTATCGCAAATTAGAGATAAAAGCCAATTTAGTGAGCCTGGTAAAAAATCTGTCTCTTTAGGGTCAGGTAAAACCGTTATAACAAGAAAAGTTGAGGGAATTGATATAATATTTAAAACTTGCACTAGTGTTCAGTTAGTTTCACAAAATAAAAAGAGAATATTCGAAAAACAAAAAAATGAATATACATTTAGATCAGCAAAATCTTTGCACAGGTCGGCTTTAGATTTAAGAGAAAAATTTCCCAAAATTGATATTAATTTTACTATAATTGACATCGGTTCTCCCAAATCTGACATTTCAAAACTAGTTTCTTTTTTTAAAGGGTTCAATTGTGAGTTAATTGAGCTTGATTCATCAAATCTGAAATTTGAACCAAAGACTATAAATAAAAATAATGAAAAGATAGAAAGCAACATGGCTACTACGATGGCTGCTATCAATGAGTCTTTGGCAAGATCTAAAAAAAGTAAAGATTTAGTTTATTTTGTAGAAGATGACTATATTCATCGATTAGACTCTTTATCTGAAATGATTTTTACATATGAAAAATTCTCTTCGATATTTAAAAAAGAATTGTTTCTTCTTTCTACAGATTATCCTTATTTATACAAAAAATTTGATAGTACAAATATTCTTTTTGGAGAAAAGTGTCATTGGAGAACTGTAAAAGAGTCTTTGCTTACTTTTTTGACAAGCAAAAAAATGATCTTAAAATATTTTGAAAAATTAGATGAAATGTCAAAAATTGAAAATAATCCTTTTGAAAAAAATTTACATGAAATTTATGAGGAAGAGTTGTGTTTTTCTCCTATGCCATCTTTGAGTATTCATTGTACAAACGTTAATTCAATTTTTGGTTTATCTCCTAATATTGATATAAAAAAATTATGGAAAGAAAATGAGGATTTATAAAATTTTTATAATTTTATTTTTTTTATGTTTTAATAGTGTTAAAGCAAATGAATACAGTTTAGATAAAAATTTTATATCGCTTAAGGATTTTTTACTCCTAAAGTTTGAGATCCATCTTCAGCAAAATCTCCCAAGAATATTTAAAGGTGGAGGTGTTATGAATGTTAAGTATCAGAAGATAAATTACGATTTAAAAATCGACAAAAACGACAATATTTTAATAATGATAGATGCTATCATGGATAAACAAAGATACACCTCTAAAAGATATTTCCCAAAAATTAGAGATTGTAATCAGATAAGAAATAAAATTTATACCAATAAATATGGTTATTCTCTTTTTTCACAAAAATTTAATAATCTTGTTAATGAGGATGCATTGGCAGAGGCTATTAATGAAAATATTTTAAATATATCCTCTATTAATAACGATTTTAAAAATGAAATATTAAAAAAAACAAATATAAAAATTAAAATATTTCATCCTAAAATTGAGAAAAATATTACCTGTTCAGGAAAATTAACTGACACAACGCTTGGTTAAAAAGGCCCATTTAATTGGGCCTTTTTTTTGATTATATTAATCTCTTATTGAATAAGCAGAAACACCAACTTCAGCTTTATCAGTTCCTAATTTCTCAGCAGCTTTACTAATTCTTAAACCAATTGTTGACTTAAGAGCTGTAAAAGTGGCCCAAGATAATGCGAAACTAAATATGCATACTGATGCTGTGCCAATAAATTGAGTTCCAAATGATGTATCTGGATTAGTTAAGGGAACTACAAGTGTTCCAAATATACCAGCAAACATGTGCACTGGAATAGCTCCAACTACATCGTCTAAACCGTAGCTCTCTAACATTTTAGTACCAAAATACATTATGATGGCTCCGATAGATCCAATGAACATTGCTGCAATAGGCCCAGGTGTTAATGGTTCAGCTGTGATAGCAACTAGACCGGCTAATGCACCATTAAGCATCATTACAATGTCAGTTTTACCACCGATTAATCTTGTAATCGCTGCGCCTGTAAAAGTTCCTGCCGCTCCAGCTAAATGTGTATTTACCGCAATTTTAGAAATTGCATTAACATCATCAAATGTTCCCATTGCTAATTGGCTGAAACCATTAAATCCAAACCATCCAAACCAAAGTAAAAAAGTTCCTAACGTTACTAATGGAATACTTGAAGCTGCAAAAGGTTGCATAGATTTCTTTTCTCCTTTTCTTCCAAATCTTCCCTCACGAGCACCTAAGACCATCACTCCAGCTAGTGCTGCAGCGCCTCCACATCCATGAACTAAAGTTGATCCGGCAAAATCAGAGAATCCACCGCTAGCTAGCCAGCCACCTCCCCATTGCCAACCCATAGAAATTGGATAAATGACTCCTGCCATGATTGCAGCGAAAATGAAGAATGGCCAAATTTTAATTCTCTCTGCTACTGCTCCTGACACAATAGAAGCTGTTGCACAAACGAACATTGTTTGAAAGAACCAGTCAGAATATCCTGAATAACCAGTTTCAGCATCAGATGAGTCTGTCCAGATCGTAAATGAGCCTACGTAACCACCCTCTGGCACTCCATAAGCTAAATTGTATCCTACTAAGAAAAATACTAGCGAACATATGGCGAATTTACCTATATTTTTCGCTGCAATTGTCGATACACTCTTTGTAGTCACCAATCCACTTTCAAGCATGCAGAAACCTGCTGCCATGAAAGCCACCAGCACTCCACCTAAATAAAACCCTAACGAGTTAAAAATATATTGTCCTTCTTGAGACATTGTAGTTTCTGCAAAGCTTTGAGAACTAATTAGTAAAGCAGAAATACAACCTAATAAAATGAAAGTTAATTTTTTCATGTTTCCCCCTTTTTTTTAAGACTTGATACCAAATTTAACAGGTTTGAAGCATGAATTTAATGCATACGAGCTTTGTAAAATAAATAAGGCCTGGACGGGGGATCCGAACCAGGCCTTATAATTTTTCCCAACTAACGAGGGAGGGAATTTTAATTAGTCTCTGATACCGTAAGCTATTACACCGACTTCTGCTTTGTCAGTTCCTAGTCTTTCAGCTTCTTTGCTTATTCTTAATCCAATTGTACTTTTGATAATTTGGAAAACAATAAACGAGACTATGAATACGAATACCACAACAGAGATAGTTCCTAAGAATTGTGCTCCGAAAGTAACATCTCCATTTGTTAATGGCACTGCTAATGTACCCCATACTCCAGCTACTAAGTGTGCTGGGATGGCTCCAACCACGTCATCAATTTTCATTTTGAACAATAGTTTTGTTGAGAAGTACATTAGTACTCCTGCGATTGCTCCAATGAAGATTGCAGCTAACGGACTTGGTGTTAATGGTTCTGCCGTAATACCTACTAATCCAGCAATTGCGCCGTTTAGCATCATTACTACGTCAGTTTTTCCACCAATAACTCTTGATACTGTTGCAGCAGCTAATACACCACCACCTGCAGCTAAGTTCGTATTGATATAAATTGTTGCTACTGCTGAAACGTCTTCTAACGTTCCAGAAGCTAACTGAGATCCACCATTAAATCCGAACCAACCCAACCAAAGTATAAACACTCCTAGAGTTGCTAACGGAATTGATGATGCAGCAAATGGTGCCATCGGTTTAGCTTCGCCTTTTCCTGAAAATCTGCCACTTCTAGCACCTAATACGATTGCGCCTGCAAGAGCCGCGGCTCCTCCAGCAGCATGTACTAATGTTGAACCAGCAAAGTCTGAAAATCCAGCTACCGATAACCATCCGCCACCCCACTGCCAACCCATTGAAATTGGATAGATAATTCCAGTTAAAATTGCGGCAAATAAGAAAAATGGCCAGATCTTAATTCTTTCAGCTAACGTACCAGATACGATTGACATTGTAGTGGCACAAAATACCATTTGGAAAAACCAATCAGAACCATCAGAATATCCTGTTTCTAATGATGAATTGTCACTCCATGGTGTGAATGAACCTATATATCCACCTTCTGGGATACCGTAAGCTAAATTGTAACCAACCAACCAGAACATAACTCCGGCGATTGAATATAAACCTATATTTTTAGCACAAATTGCTGATACAGATTTTGATGTTACTAATCCTGACTCTAACATTGCGAAACCTGCGGCCATCCACATGACCAAGAAACCTGACATTAAAAATAATAGGGTATTAAAAATGTATTGTACTTCTGCAGACACTGTAGTCTCAGCATATCCAAGACCAGCAAAACCAAAGTAAATGGCTGTACCTGCTAAAAAGTATCCTAAGTATTTTTTCATAACTAACTCCCTTGTTAAGCGTGCGTTATAGGGTTTTAGCTATTGAAAAAGAATTGAATTGTCTTAATTTGAGCTATGCAGTTTTTGCAAGTAGCTTAGCCCTTATTTGATAATCTCAAATAAGGGCTAAATAAAACGTTTATCGGTTGAACATTTCTTTTAAGCTTTTTGCTGGTAAAAACTTAACTTTTTGGGATGCTGCAATTTGAATAGACTCTCCAGTACGAGGGTTTCTTCCTACCCTAGCTTTTCTTTTTGCTACTTTATAAGTACCAAATCCAGCTATTTTTACAGTATCGTCATTCTTCAAAGCATCTAAAATAATAGTCGTTATTGAGTCAAAAGTTCTCTCAGCATCAGCTTTGCTTTGACCCAGTGTGGACGATATTTTTGCTACTAATTGTTTTTTATTCATTTGTGCCCCTTAGTTATTTTCTAATTTCAATAAAAATCCAATAAAATCAACATTTTTTTGGTGTTTCACGTAAATATCAACACAATATATTGTGTGGTCAAAAATCGTTGATTTTATTGACTTTTTTTACCAAAAAAATGGCTTAAAATAAGCCTAAATCTCTTAAATCATTAAATGTTGTAAAAAACATTAAAGAAAGAAGCAAAAAAAGACCGATTCGAAAGAATCCTTCCTGGGTCTTTTGAGTTAAAGGTCTGCCTAAAACCTTTTCAAAAGCATAAAACATTAAGTGTCCTCCATCTAGCATAGGAATAGGTAACAAATTAATAAATCCCAAGCTAATCGATATGTAAGCCATAATGCTTAAAAAAGCTATAAAACCCATTTTTGCAACCTGACCAGTTATTTTAGCTATTTTTATAGGGCCACCTAGTTGAGTGGTGTCTCCTGTGCCTTTAAACATTGAAATAATAAAATTCCATGAAGCATCAATTACAAACCAAGTTTCTTTAAAAGCGTAAAATAAAGCGGTTGCTGGGCCTAATCTTTCTCTATTAATTTCATCATTTAAAGGTGCTATTTTTATACCGATAATCTTTTTATTTGCTTTATTGCCTAAAGAGTCCTCCCCTTTAATTATCTCAGGTTTTACAGAAAATGTAATTTCACTGTCATTTCTTAATATACCGATATCAATTTTCTCTGATGAAGATGAATTAATGAAAGCGGAAACTTCCATAATGCTATTTACATCTTTGCCATTAATCGATTGAATAATATCACCTGATTTAATGCCTGCCTCTTCAGCAGGACTTTCTATCTGAACTTCTTGTATTTGGGCGGGAGTAAAATCTTTTCCAGCAAACATGTAGATGAATGCAAAAATAAATATTGCCAATAAAAAATTTGCAAAAGGTCCAGCCGCTACTATTATAGATCTCTGATATAAAGGTTTGACTACAAATAATTTTTCTTGATCTTCTTTGCTGTATTTTTTTAACAATTCTTCTTGCTCTGCTTGACTAAAAACATTTCTATCACCAAAAAATTTTACATATCCGCCAAGAGGAATTGCGCAGAATTTCCACCTTGTTCCAGATTTGTCATTAAAACCAAATATTTCTTTACCAAATCCTATAGAAAAATCAGTGACTCCTACTCCGTACTTCTTGGCATAATAATAATGGCCATATTCATGTATAAACACTACAACCGTAAGTAGTATTATAAACGGTATGATAAAAGAAATTAAAATTTCCACTCGTTTACCTTACTAAAAAGAAAGTTTCTAAACGCCATAAGTCTTGCATTATTTTTTAGAGAAGATGGATAAACAAAATGTGTTTCGGTCGGCTTGCCTGGTTCATTCGGTAAAACTTTAGTAATACCACTAATATTATGAGTGATATAATCTGGAAGTGCAGCTAAACCAACTCCACTTTGTACAGCTAATAACAAACCGTAAACACTATTTACTTTCATTAAAGATCTTCTTTTTTTTCCATCTTTTGAGCCAACCTTCAATACCCAATCAGGATTATAAACAGGAGATGGAGCTCCTTTACCATAAGTAATAAATTTGTGTTTATCCAAATCTTTAAGCGTTTTAGGATAACCGTTTTTTTCTAAATATTCATTTGAACCATATATGTGATAATTGAAATCCACGAATTTTTTCTGTATTAAATTTAATTGTTTTGGTCGTCTCATTCTGATGGCTACATCAGCTTCACGAGTTGCTAAATCTAGCTCTCTATCATCAAAAATTAATTCAATTTCTATACCTGGATGAAGATCCATGAATTCTTTTATTCTAGGTGTAAGCCAAGTAGTTCCAAAACTTACAACGGTAGTTACAATAAGTTTTCCGTTCAGTTTATCTTTATGGCCACTTAAGTTTGACTCAACATCTTTCAATTTGGAGATAACCTCGTGGGCTGATTTAAAAAGATACTCACCATTTTCAGTAAGTACTAAGCCTCTAGCATGACGTTCAAATAATTGGACCTTTAAATCAGTCTCTAAACCTTGAATTTGGCGGCTTATTGCTGATTGACTTAAATTCAAAATCGTAGATGCTTTGGTGAAACTTGATGCCTCAGCAACAGTATGAAAAATTTTTAATTTATCCCAATCCATTGTTTAAATGATTATAGTTTATTTATTTGGATTTACTATAGCTCTTCCAGAAAACTCCCCTTTTAAAAGCTTCGGGTAAGTATCTAAAAGTTCAGTAAACGAGAGCTCTTTAGTAAATAATTGAACTTTAGAAAAATCAATCAATTTGGCTGCTTCGCCCCAAACAAACTCTCTTCGTTTTATTGAGGAACCAGACGAATCGATACCCCATAGTTTTACTCCTCTTATAATAAAAGGCATTACATTTGTGTTGATTTTTATTCCACCTGCATTTCCACATGCAGCTACAATTCCACCGGGTTTTGTTTGTGCAAATATTTTTGTTAAAGAAGCACCACCTACAGTGTCAACAACCCCGTCCCAAACTCCTTTTTCAAGAAGTTTACTTTCTCCCTCAAATTCTTTTCTATCTATAATATTTTTTGCACCTAAACCTTTTAAATAATCATTTTTATCTTTTTTTCCTGTAACAGCATGAACGTCATATCCCATTTTAGATAAGATCATTACGGCAATACTTCCAACACCGCCCGTAGCTCCAGTTACCAAAACATCTTTTACTTTTTCACCTAACAACAATTCCTCTTTAGCTTTAACTGCAAAAGAACATAAAAGAGCTGTAAAACCTGCTGTGCCAAGCATCATAGACTTATGAGTGTCTAAATCTTTTGGTATTTTAATTAAAAAGTTTGCGTCAACTTTAGCGTACTGAGCAAAACCGCCGAAGAAAGCTTCTCCTACTCTAAAACCAGTCAAAATTACTTTATCATCTTTTTTAAATTTATTATCTTCACTTTCAACAACAGTACCTGAAAAATCTATACCTGGAACGAAAGGAAATTTTCTAACAATCTTGCCTCCATTATTTAAAATTAATGCATCTTTATAATTAAGACTTGAATAATCTATTTTGACTAAAACGTTTCCATCTTTAAGATGAGTTGTGTCGATGTCTTTAATTTCTCTTGTAAATTTTTCGTTCTGATTATCTATGACTACAGCTTTAAATTTTTGAGACATTTATTTTTTTATATATCTTAAGTATCTATTTTGAATACCTAAGTCTTCTCTGAAAGAACCCAAAAAATAGTTAGTTATTGTAGTAGCTCTCTCCTTTTTGATGCCTCTCATGGTCATACATTGATGAGCAGCATCAATGGTAACTGCTACTCCTTTAGCGTCTAATGAATTCATTAAGGTTTTAGCGATCTGCATTGTGAGTCTTTCTTGAGTTTGAAGTCTTTTGGAGAATATTTCTACCGTTCTCGCTAGCTTGCTTAAGCCTACAACCTTTTTGTTAGGAATATAAGCAACATGTGCTACTCCAATTATAGGTGCCATGTGATGCTCACAATGACTTTCAAGTGTGATATTTTTTTCCACTACCATATCGTCATAACCCTCCACATCTCCAAACGTTTTGGATAAATCAGCTTCAGCATCTTGATGATAACCTTTGAAATATTCCTTGAATGCTTTAATAACCCTCTTTGGTGTCTCAACTAGACCTTCTCTATTTGGGTCTTCTCCTATCCATTTAAGAATAGTTTTAAATGCTTCTTCTGCCTGTTTATCGGAAACTTCAGGCCTTTTTGAGGAGCTTTTATCTGCATCTTTAACTAACTTCATTGTTACAAGGTTTTATAGGACATATTTGATTAATGCAAATTGCTATTTTGTCTTTTTTTCATTATTTTACCTTCATGTTCAAAAAGAGAGAAAGCGTATTTGAGGTAGAAGAAGGAAAATTTCTATCTCCTAAATTTGATAAAGATGGACTTATTCCAGTGACCACCTCTGACAGTGGCTCAGGTGAATTATTGATGCATGGTTACATGAATGAGGAGGCTCTTAAAAAAACAATTGAAACCAAAGAAGCTCACTATTGGAGTAGATCTAGAAAAGATATATGGCACAAAGGTAAGACAAGCGGTTTTGTGCAAAAAGTTATTGATTTAAGAATTGATGATGATCAGGATTCATTGTGGATGTCAGTAGATATAGGAAACGGAGCAAGTTGTCATGTAGGATATAAATCATGCTTTTACAGATCAATACCTTTAGGAAAGATTAAAAATTCTGAAGAAATTAAATTGGTATTTAAAGAAAAAGAAAAAAAATTTGATCCTGAAAAAGTTTATAAAGGTCAACCTAACCCAACAAAGCTTTAATTATGAAAGTAATAAGCCCTTTTGGTCCTAAAATAGCTAAATTAAAATTTTCAAATAAATTAATAAAAAAAATAAATAATGAAGTAGATCAAATTTTAAATAAAAAGAGTTTATTAAAAAAGCTAGATTATTCAAAAAAGTTAGTTGGGCAGGTAAAACAAGAATTTCAATTGCCAAAAACTTTTGTTAAAAAAAATTTGGAAAAGGTAATATCGAACGAAGTAAAAAAATTTATTTTTAAAACAATTGGAAAAAAGGTAAAGAAAATTTCAATTAAAAATTTTTGGATAGTTAGACAATTTAATAACGAATATAACCCTATACATTATCATGATGGACATATATCTGGTGTGGGTTACTTAAAGATTCCTAAATTTGTTTCTAAGGGCCATAAAAAATCAAAAATCGATGGCTCTATTGATTTTATAAATGGAAATAAGATGTTTTTAAGTGATAGTATTTACAATCATCAACCAAAAGAAGGAGATGTAATTCTTTTTCCACATTATCTAATGCATACAGCATATCCATTTAAATCAAATGGAGAAAGAAGATCCTTCTCATTTAATCTAGAAATAGATAAAAAAATTGCTAATGTTTTTTCAAAATGAGTAATAAAATTCAAAAAAATGTTTTTGGTGAGCCTTTAGAACCTTGTTCAGGTGATCCATTAACAGGTTGGTTTAGAGATGGATGTTGTAATACAGATCAAAATGATAGAGGAGTTCATACAGTTTGTGCAAAAGTAACGGATAAATTTTTACTTTGGTCCAAGACGGTAGGAAATGATTTAATTACACCTCATCCAGAATTTGGATTTCCAGGTTTAAAAGACGGTGATTGTTGGTGTGTTTGTGCTACTTGGTACGCTAGAGCTATCGAAGAGGATGCAGCTTGCTCAGTTTATTTGAAAAAGACAAATATTAAGACTTTAGAACTTATACCAATTGAAAAATTAAAAAAGTTTGCTGTAGATTTATCTTAGTAAACTTTTGAACCTCGAGTTTTAATTATCAGCTCAAGTTCACCATATTCTTTACAATTGCAACTCTTTAGAACTTCTAATCTTTCGTTAGCTTTATCTATTCTATTAGTTTGCACATAAAGTTCACCTAAATATTCATTAATACCGTT
The DNA here is from genome assembly GCA_902557775.1 of uncultured Pelagibacteraceae bacterium. Classification (GTDB taxonomy): domain Bacteria; phylum Pseudomonadota; class Alphaproteobacteria; order Pelagibacterales; family Pelagibacteraceae; genus Pelagilacustribacter. The sequence goes on along the minus strand of CACEBD010000003.1, from coordinate 70,797 downwards.
ATGATTAGGTTTTAAACTTAAACCTTCTAAATAAAACTTTTCGGCTTTTTCAAAATTTCCAGTTTTTCTAGTTGTAAATCCCATGTAATTAAGAATATCTGGATTTTTTTTGTCTGATTTGTATGCTTTTTCTAGCTTATTAAAAGCTTGAGCATACAGTTTTTTAGCTTTATCAGACTTATCTTTTTTTTCTAATTTTCCTGCTCTCTTAACTAATTTAACTGCATCTTTATATAATGTCTCCTCTTTAGAAGAAGAAGATGATCCAGAAGAAGATGACCCACTACTACTATCACTTCCTGCAGCCATTAAAGTCGAGCTTAAAAAAAGAGATAAAACTATAATTAAAATTTTTTTCATATGATTTATTTAATTGTTTTTAAAATAAATGTTATGCGACAGATGATCTTCCCCCATCAACGCCTAATATTTGACCTGTAATCCAAGAACTTTCATCTGTAAGTAGAAACTTTGCAACAGATGCGGAGTCTCCCCCTTCACCTATTCTTTTCATTGGGTGCATTTTGGCAATACCTTCGGCTACTTTTTCATTTTTAAGTAAAAAATTTGAAATTTTGGAATTTGTCAAACTAGGTGCAATACAATTGACACGCACATTTGGTGCGAACTCAGCTGCTAAAGCTAAAGTCAGGCCCTCTATGGCACCTTTTGCTGATGAAACTATTGCATGGTTTGGAAAGCCTTGTTTTACTGCTACCGTTGAAAATAAAACAACTGAACCTTTATTTTTTTTTAAGTTATCTGCTAAAGTTTTAATTACCTCTGTTGCAGAAATAAGATTTAAATTGAATGATTGCATGAAGTCACTTTTTTTGGTTAGCTTTAATGGTTTTAAATCAATTGATCCTACACAAAAAGCTAAACCATTAATTGGCTCGTCTTTTAAATCATTTAGTATTTTTTCAGAAAAATTTTCCTCTAAAACATCACAAACTGTAAATGTAGAATTTAAATTTTTTGCTAACTCCGATAGACTAGTCTCATCTCTGCCGACTAAGTGCACCTGCTCTCCACTGTCAACTAATTTTTTTGCCAAAGAAGAACCAATTGATCCAGTTGCTCCTAAAATTACTTTTTTCATTATTAAAAATAACATTATTAAAGGTTATTTACATGCAAATAATGACGCGTGTAATATCTAAATAAAATATGTATTTTGTTACTTATGAAGCTTTTTATAATTTTAGGAAATCAACTTTTTAACCCAAAATATCTCTCTGATTATAAAGATCATACTATTTTTATGGCAGAAGACTACGGTCTATGCACCTTTGAAAAACATCACAAACTGAAAATACTGTTATTTTTATCTTCAATGAGATCATTTAAAGATGAGCTTAAATCAAAGAATTTTAATTTAATATATAAAGACGTAAATAAAGATTTTAAATTATCCTACGAAAAAAAATTAGAAAAGACTATTAAAGAAAAAAAGATAAGAGAAATTACTTTTTTTGAAATTGAGGATAAATTTTTTGAAAAAAGAATATTGAATTTAGGAAAAAAAAATTCACTTAAGATAAACCAAGTAAGATCTCCAATGTTTTTAATGGAAAGGCAGGAATTTAAAGATTACCTTTCTAAAAATAAACGTCCTTTCATGGCAAATTTTTATAAAATTGTAAGAACAAAAATGAATTTATTGATGAATAAGAATGGAACTCCAAAAGGAAATAAATGGAGTTTTGATGAGGAAAATAGAAAAAAACTTCCGAATTCTATTAAAGTTCCTGTTATTTCTAAGGTAAAAGAGACAAAGGAAACAATTACTCTTAAAAAATTTATAAATATTAATTTTAAAGATCATCCAGGAAATACTGATAAATTTTGGTTTCCAACAACCCGAAAAGACGCAAGTAAGTGGCTAGATGAGTTTTTGAAAGAGAGAATAAAACTTTTTGGAGATTATGAGGATGCAGTAACAGACAAATCTAATACTGTTTTTCATAGCGCGTTAAGTCCACTAATAAACTTAGGTTTAATAACTCCAGAAGAGATAATAGAGAAGTTAAGAAAGATTGAAAATAAAGTGCCTATGAATTCCTTAGAAGGTTATATTAGACAAATTATTGGTTGGAGAGAGTTTATGAGAGGAATTTACCAAAACTATGATCAAAGATTGGATAGCACTAATTTTTTTAATCATAAAAGAAAAATGAAAAAATCTTGGTATGACGGAAATACTGGTTTAGATCCATTAGATCATGCAATCAATAATGCTAAAAACTACGGCTGGTCGCATCATATAGAAAGACTCATGATATTGGCAAACATAATGAATCTTTGTGAGATAAATCCTAAACAAGTTTACAAATGGTTTATGGAAATGTTCGTAGACTCATCTGACTGGGTAATGGCGCCAAATGTTTATGGAATGGGATTATTTAGTGATGGCGGAATATTTGCAACTAAACCTTATATTTGTGGATCTAGTTATTTTCTTAAAATGATGCATTTTAAAAAAGGTCCTTGGTGTGATGTAATGGATGGATTATATTGGAAATTTATAGATAGACATAAAAAATTCTTTTTAAAAAATCCGCGTCTTGCAATGATGGTTAGAGTTTCTGAAAAAATGAATAAAGAGAGAAAAATAAGAATTTTTAAAGCTGCAAATAATTTTGTTAAAGAAAATACTAATGGTTAAAGTTTTTTTTAACAACTCATGTAATATTTGTAGAGCTGAAATCAATCATTACAAGAAACATAATGATAACACTGTAGAATGGATAGATGTAACTACTAATGAAGAAGCTCAGAAAGTTACCTCAAAATCATATAAAGAACTTTTAAGAAGAATGCATGTTATACAAGACGGGAAAGTAATTGATGGTGCAGAATCTTTTTTAATAATTTGGAAAAATGTTCCTAAATATAATTTTTTATATAAGATATTTAAAATTAAACCTCTATTTTTCATATTAAATATTTTCTATGAAATTGCAGCTTATTTTCTATTTATAAAAAATAAACATCTGCTTAATGATGAAAAAAGCTAATTTGCCCAAAAAAACTTGTCCAGTTTGTAATAAACCTTTTGCCTGGAGAAAAAAATGGAGACTTAATTGGGACAAAGTAAAATATTGTTCGAAAAAGTGTTCTTCTAAGTAAATTATTGTAAATTAAAACTATTTATAATTTTAGAAATGTTATTTTTAAAATTAAAAAATCCTTTGTTAGAAAATTGCCAAGAAAATTTATCTTCCTCGCTCAAAACGAAGTTTAATTCTAAATCTCGTTTTTTTCTCATAGAATTTAAATAAGAAAAATTCTCTCCAATACTTGGGTGGACAACATCGAAAGAGTTAACTTCGTCTATTATATTTTGAAATTTCACTTCATCTATGATTTGTAAATCTTCAAATCTTTTTTTTTGGTCATCAATTATTTTTGTCTTATAGTCTAGTACCTTTTGCCCGAGCTTTAACTTTCGCGCCTCATTACTCAATAAAACTAAGTAAATATTTTTATATTTTTTTAAATTTTTATTTTCTAAATTTAGTTCGTTTTCAAAAACTAGTAAATTTTCATTTGAATTATCTTCTGTAATAAAATTAAGTGGATTTAATTTATATTCTCTTTTGTCTGTTACAGGTAAAGCGTTCTCGTTTAATTTAACATTCTTATATCTATTATTTGTGAACTTGCTGATATTCCATGGCTGAGCGACATAATGTTTGCCCTTAGTTTGTAAGCCCGCAACCCATCTCCAACTTAAAGTATTAGAGGCGGAGTCACCATCGTATAAATGTTTCATAAAAAACTCTGCACCTTTCTGCCAAGGTAAATTTAAAGTAAATATCCAAATGCTAGCAAACCACATTCTTGTATGATTATGTAAATAATTATTTTCTTTAAGCTCTTTTACCCAGTCATTAAAACATTCAATTTGAGTTTCGCCATTAACTGCTTTTTTATAATTATCATCTTCCTTTAGCCCTTTTAAATCTTCTATAAAGTCAGTCCAAACTTGAGGTCTTAGCTCCAGCCATCCTTTCCAATAAACTCTCCAAAAAATTTCTTGAATATATTTTTCAACTTTTTGAAAAGGAAATTTAGATAAAACAGTTTTCGCAACTTCATATTCAGTTATCAATCTATGAGATATGTAAGGTGATAAACAAGATACATTTGATTTGTCTTTTGGCCCTAAATCAAAATTTCTTTTGAAACTATAATTTTTTAATTCACTGTTTATAAAAGCATCGAGCTGTTTTAAGGCTCCTTCTCTTGAGATTTCGAATTTCATTAGTCCTCGTCATCCCTCCACTCATCAATAAAAAGTTTCCAACACGCAAAAGATACACAAACTATTCCAACGCAAAAACCAAGAAGGACACCATTATGCTTACCTAAATATATTGTTCCATAATGAGTGCTGAGTATTGGTGGCACCACTAATATTGCGCCAATAATTAAGTATCGAATAGCGAAAGGTGGTCTTTTCAAATTGAATTTCCTTGATCAAGTGGCATTGAAACTGCTGTGGTAAACCAACAATTTGTACAATTTTCCTCATTACCTTTACTTACATGCCATTCATAAAAAAATTGTTGCTTCTCATCTGTTAAAACTTTTACTCCATAAACAAATTTATTTTCAGTGTTCGTAATTAAATCTATTTTATGCGAAAAATGGTTTAACAATATTCTATAATGAACATCGTAGAGCATAATTCTAAATCTGGGATATGGGCCAGTCATTTTTTTATTATCAGGATGAGCAAATATCCATGTTTGTTTTATGCCGTTATCTTTATCATCATTATTTTTTAAAGCGTTTAATTGTATTTTAATAACATCATAAGCAGATAAATTTTCATCTGGTTTTATTATTTCAGCATTTGCTGAACTAACAAAACCCACGAAAAAAATTGATAAAATTATTTTTTTCAATTCCATATTTCTCTCAAGGTATCTTCTCTTTTACACGCCTTTTTATACATTAGATAACGAATAAAATTTTTTTCATAATAATCTTGGTGATAATCTTCTGCTTGATAAAATTCCTCAAATTTCCATACTAAAGTGACAATTTTTTTACCAAATTTCTTTTCTAAATTTTTAAAAGATTTATCAATAAATTCTTTTTCTAGTTGATTTTGAAAGAAAATCACCGATCTATAACTCTTTCCTTTGTCACAAAATTGACCTTCTGAGTCGAAAGGATCTATATTTCTCCAAAAAATATTAAGTAATTTTTCATAGTTAACTTTATTTGGATCATAAGTTATCTCTAAAGCTTCTACATGGCCTGTATCTTTATAAATAACATCTTGGTAGGTAGGATTTTTTAAATGCCCACCTGAATAACCTGAAACTGTTGATAAAACACCTTCAACTCCATCAAAGGACTCCTCCATGCACCAAAAGCATCCTCCAGCAAAGTACACTTTTTTTAAATTTTTTGATTGTGCAGACGTGCTTATTAAAAAAATTAAAATCATAAATAAAAATTTTTTCATGATTTGATGATATATTAATTCTTATGAAAAACGATGATCATATTGTCATAGACAATAACAAAGATACTGCAGATAATATTTGCGAAGAATGTAGAAAAGAAGATGAAAGTGTAAAACAAAACTTAATTATGCATAGCTACAAAATTTGTAACAGTTGCAACCTTTCAAAAAGAATTTTTCCCCTTTAGAAACCTTTAAATAAAACAATTATTAAAAATAAGAAGAATGCTTGCACTAGCCAAGAAACTATTACAACTCCAAATGCTTTCCAAAGACTATCGTAGTCTAATGCAGATTTAACTGCAACAACCATACAAGCAAGCATCCAAAACGCTGAACCAACAAATGTTACTGTCATTAACTCTGGTGTGACTCCAAAGACTCTGATTAATCCAGGTGCACTTGAAAACCCAATGGTTCTTAGAAGCTCACCGTGATCACTTTTGGTTTTAATATCACCGAAAAGTTTTACACCAACAAAATAAATTATATACGCCCACACATACCAGCTTAAAAGAGAAAGTGCAGGAGCAATTAGAAAATTTGAAGCTCCTAAATGCAAAGATCCAACACCAGCAGCAAGACTTGATAACACAACTACAATACCTGCTTGAAAAGTCGCTTTTTTATCTTTTTCAACTTCTTCGTAAAGATCTATATCTATTTTGATAGCTCTAAAAACTCTATTTATAAATAAATTAATCATTTTTTTGTAAAAGGTTTAAGTAATCTTAGAATCTTGTTATGTAAAGCTTTATTAGATGAAGCAATAATATTACCTCCTATTTCTGCGGGTTCATTTTTCCAGTTAGTTACTATTGCGCCTGAGTTTTTGATTATGGGAATTAAAGGTAAAATATCATAAGGCTTCAAGTTAGCTTCTATTACAGCATCTACTGTTCCCTCAGCTAATAAACAATAATTTAAAGCATCAAACCCAGCTAACCTAAATGACCAACCAAATTTCTTTATAACTTTTCTTTGCCTTTCATAGCTTAAGGTTCCATGAAAGTTTCCAATAATTTTTACTGTTTTTAAATTGCTATTATTAGAAGATTTAAGAATTTTTTTTTTATTATTTTTGAAAATATAGGATTTTTTTTGATCGTTTATATAAAATTTATTTAATTCTGGAAAATTTGCTAAACCAACTTTTGATTTTTCTTTAAAAGAAAGGCCTATTAAGTTGGACCAGGTCGGCGCTCCAATAACAAAAGCTCTCGTCCCATCTATCGGGTCGATTGACCATTGAAAATGATTATCAGACTTTTTATCGTCAAACTCTTCTCCGATAATAGAATCGTTAGGGAATTTTTTTAAAATTAATGATCTTATATATTTTTCAAAAGATTTATCAAAATTAGTTACCGGATCAAAATCTTTCTTATTTTTTGATTTGTTATTCACTTTTATTCCCGATGTAGATCTTTTCTTATAAAATAAGTTTAATTTTGCGGGTAATTTTTTTAAAAAGTTGAATGATTTTTTATAATTCATTATGTGTATATAACTTAATTTGAAAAAAAATATATATGAAAATACAAAAAAAATTTGAACCTCTAATTGCTGGCTTCGCTGCCTCAATAATTATAGGAGTATTATCATTTTTAAGCTTTGAAACATCCACAGGATTTTGGTTAATTTTCTCTTTTGGATCTACAACACTTATAGTTTTAATCTTTTATGAAAGTGAGTTTGCGCAACCTTATAATATTTTTTTTGGACACCTATTAGGAATAATAATTGGAATAATATTTAATGAATTTTTTGGTATTTCATTTATCACTCTTGGTCTATCGGTTGGAACAACTGTTACATTAATGATGTATTTAAAAATAATACATCCTCCAGCAGCAGCGAATCCTTTAATTGCTTTGTTTGCTGATGTGTCTTTAAATTATATCATTTTCCCAGTTATGACTGGCAGCGTTGTAATTATTATTTTGTCAGTTTTGATTAATAAATTACTTTTAAAAAGAGCTTATCCGAAAAAATGGTATTAATTTAATACTAATATTGCGCTATTCAATACGAATGCATAGCAAGACCATATTAAATAGGGTATCATTAAATAAAAACTAATTTTATCTTTTTTAAAATATTTTTTCATTAAAACCACAATAAAAAATAAGATTATTAACAAATTAATCAATGCATAACCAATTTGATGAAATCCAAAAAATACTACTGTCCAAGTGCTATTAAAAATAATATGAACAAAATATATTTTTAGTATTTTGTTATCAAAATAATTTATCCATATTTTCCAAATTGATAGAGACATCATTAAGTATAAACTTGACCATACTGGAGGAAATACCCAACTTGGAGGGTTAAAATTTGGTAATATAAGCTCTGAATACCAAGGTTCTTTAAATGTTAAAGTTGTATAGCTGCCTATAGCTGGCGCCAGAAAGGTAATAACTAAAATTATGGATAAAGATAAATATTTATTCTTTGTCATAATATAAGATATAACTAATTAATGTCAGAAAATCAGAAAAAAATTTGGATAACTGGTGCATCTAGTGGTATTGGAAAAGCCGTAGCTGAAAAGTTTGCTAGTGAGGGATGGAAAGTTGCTGTTTCTGCAAGGAGAAAAGAATTATTAGATGAGTTAGCTAAAAACCAAAATACTGTATCTTTTCCTTTAGATGTAACTAATCAGCCTGAGATAAATAATGTATTTAAAAATATTTTAAATGAATTTGGTGACTTAGATATTTGCTTATTTTCCAGTGGAACGTACGAGCCAAAAGATGAACAAAGTATAGATCCAAACAAAATAAAAAATGTAATAAATGTAAATTTTTTGGGTGTTATAGATTGTGTAAAAGTTGTAGAAAACTATTTCAAAAATAAAAAATCTGGACATATTTCTATTGTTTCCTCTATTGCAGGTTATAGGGGGCTTCCTAATTCTAGCGGTTACGGACCTTCAAAAGCCGCTTTGACCAACTTTAGTGAAAGTATTTATTTTGACTTTAAAAAATTTGGAGTCAGAGTCTCAATTATATCGCCTGGCTTTATAAAAACTCCTTTGACAGATAAAAATGAATTTCCTATGCCATTTCTCAAAACACCTGAATACGCAGCGGAAAAAATTTTTAATGGTTTAACTAAGAGTAATGTATTTGAAATTCACTTTCCAAAAGGACTAACTTTAACTTTAAAATTATTAAGAATTTTGCCTTATAAATTGTATTTATTTTTAGTAGATAAATTAGTTAAAAGATAATCTTGAGACAAATAGTATTAAATAATGATTGGTAAAATTTTGTATTGTTTAAAATGAAAAAAAAAATATATAAAAATTTATTAGTGGGTGGATTTTATTTTTTTTTAATAAAAGGATTAATTTGGCTTGTGCTAATTGGTGCGGCTGCTTTAGGACTAGGTAGTTTTTTTTAATATGTATATTTTAAAGATTAGAATCAACGAAATCCCAATTGATTAATTTATCAAAAAAATTTTCTAAATAAGCTGGTCTTTTGTTTTTATAGTCTAAATAGTATGAATGCTCCCAAACATCACAACCAAGTATTGGTTTCATACCATGGATTAGAGGGTTTTCAGCGTTAGGAGTTTTAGTTACAACTAATTTATCACTTTTTATAGATAACCAGCACCAACCTGAACCAAATTGAGTAGTTCCAGCTTTTATAAATTCTTCTCTGAACTTTTCAAAATTACCGAAGTCAGCATTAATCTTATTTTCAAGTTTTGATGGTAACTTTCCTCCACCATTTGGTTTCATACATTTCCAAAAAAGGTTGTGATTCCAATGTTGACTAGCATTATTAAATATCCCAGGTTTATTTTCTTTAGAAGATTTAGTTATTACTTCTTCTAAAGATAATTTTTCATATTCTGTATTTTTAATAAAATTATTTAAATTTGTTATATATGTTTGGTGATGCTTACCATGGTGTAAGTCTAAAGTTTGCTCTGACATAATTGGAGAAAGAGCTGTGTTAGAGTAATCTAATTTTGGCAATTCAAACATATTAGTCCTTTATAAACATTACTGTTAATTCTGCAACTTTAATTCCAAATTTAGTCATTGTTGCTCTGTTAATAGCTACTCGTTCATCTTGCATAAAAATCCAATCGTCAAAAGTAATTTTAATATTTTTGCCTTTAACTGGCACAAGTAATACATATTCAAATTTAAAAGCTGGACCATATGAATACCCTTTTGCTATCCCAACTACATCTGAGGCTGTTCCTTCATAATTATGTTCGTCTATTTTCTTTATTGTCCATTGACGCGTTTGTCTTTCACCATCACTCCAATCAAAAACTTCGTCTAAAATTAAATTTGATCCATCCCATTTTCCATTTAAATCAGCTTTAAATTGTCTTGTAACTTTTCCAGATCTATTCTGTAATACTCCCCAAGCTTTTACATTGCCAGATAAATAATTTTCGATCACTAGTCTTGGTTTTTGATCTTTAAAATCAGTTGGTTTCATTTTGTTTGCACATCCTGTTGTTAAAATTAGTAATAATAGTCCTACAAATTTTTTCATGACAAATATCTATTAGACATGGAGAATTGAATCAAGTTAATGTTTCTAGATTTAAAACCGCCTTCACAATAAGATAAGTAAAATTCCCACATACGCTTGAAATATTCATCAAAACCAAGTGGGCTAATTTTTTCCCAAGCACCTAAAAAATTTTTTCTCCAAGTTGCTAAAGTTCTGGCATAATCGTCGGAATATGTATTAATTTTTTCCAGTTTAAGATCATTTTTTTTAATTATATTCTCCATAAATTTAATTGAGGGTAAAAACCCACCTGGAAATATATATTTTTGAATAAAATCCTCATTTGCTCTATATCTTTCAAATAAGTCATCTTTTATCACGATGCCTTGGATTGCAGCAGTTCCCCCATAATTAAGAACATTTTTAATTGTACCAAAATATTGATCCATGTATTTTTCACCAACAGCTTCTATCATTTCTATCGAAGCTACGTGATCATATTTTTCCTTTAGATCTCTGTAATCTAAAAATTTAACATTAACTTTATTGTTTAGCCCTGAATTGAAAATCTTCTTTTTAGTAAACTCATATTGATTTTTAGAAATTGTGATACAGTCTACACTCACATCATAATTTTTAGCTAAAAATTCAGCAAATCCGCCCCAACCACACCCTATCTCTAAAACCTTGTTTCCATCTTTAATATTCATTAAATTTATAAGCTCTTGAAATTTATTTCTTTGAGCGATTTCTAAATCATCTTTCTCGTTTTTATAGACTGCACTGGAATAAGTAAGAGATTTATCAAGCCATGACGAAAAAAATTCATTCCCTAAATCATAGTGTTTTGAAATATATTTTTTACTTTTAGATTTTGTATTTGATGCAAATATTTTTTTTAAAAAATTTTTGATTTTTTGTAATTTTAAACTTCCTGAAAAAGAATAGATTGTATTAATATTTCTCGCTGTAAGTTCAATTAAATTTGTTAAATTTGAGGAATAAAAATCTTTTTTCATGTGAGCCTCACCTAAAGCTGAGCTTCCACCCATAATAACATTTAGGTAAAAATTAGGTTTATTAATCTTGATATCTGAAGATAGTTTACTCTCTAAGTCACCAAAATGAAAAACTTTTCCATCATAATTTATGAGCTTAAGATTTCCTTGTGAGATTTTTTTCAATTTATTTAGGACGAATCTTTCTGAAATTTTTATTAAACTCATTAATATTCCTCGTAACTTAAATTATTTTTTAATTTAGTATTTCTTTTTCTGTATATTGCCCCTTTTTTCCATAAAAGTAATGCTTCAAAATGTATCGAACTAAAAATTTTAATTGTCATTAAGGGATACTTAAAAAAGTTAAGCATGAGTTGTTTTGGGCTGAATTCTTTTCTTTCTCCTGTTTGGGTAGCTGTTAAAACTGTTCCTTTCGAGTCCGTTTGTTTTATAAAGACTGAGAGTTTATCACTGGGGTTAAGTAATTTAAAATTATAGTAAGTTTCCATGTCCATAAATGGTGAAACGTAAAACTTTTTTTTGCATTTTTGAGCTATTTCTTCATTATCTTTAATTTTAAAAATATATGTGTGCTGCTCATTAAAAGTATTTTTTACTTCATAAAAAATTGCCTTTAATTGATTATCCTCGTAGCAGTAAAAAATACTTAAAGGGTTGAACACATAGCCAAAAATTCTTGGATAACAAAGTATTTTAACTTTATTTATTTCACCTTTTATATTGAACTTACTTATATTTTTAAGAACCCACTCTTTTAAATCACTTCCGTCACGTTCTCCATGATCTTTATCGTAAAAGCTAAAAATGTTAAATTTATTATGAGAGAAGATATTAATTGAACTGTCTAATTGATTGATTTCATCTAGATCAATTAAAAATGAAAAAGTTTTATATTTTAAAAAATGTCTTACAGGTTTAAATCTTGTATGAGTTACTTCACCGTTGTAAATGCAAGAATTCATCAAATTTTAAAGTTATTTATCAAATCTATAGATGATTTTAATCCATCTTCATGAAATCCGTAACCAAAATAACTTCCACAAAACCAAGTTCTTTTTTTTCCTTGTATTAATCTTAGATCTTTTTGAAGTGCGGTATTCTTTGAATTCAAATATGGGTGTGTAAAATCAACTTTTTTTATAACAGAATTTTCGTTAATTTTACAAATAGGGTTTAAAGTTAAAAAATAGTCTTTAGATGTATCTAAATTTTGTAGTTTATTTAACCAATAGGTAATACATGTCTTTTCTCCATCTGAAACAGAATTCCAACTAGACCAGGCCCTTTTATTGTTAGGCATTAATCTCTTATCAGTATGTAAATAAGCCTCATTCTTCACGTAATTAAATTTTTCCAATATATTTTTTTCTTGTTCCGTTGGTTTTTCTATCATTCTTAAACTTTGGTCTGCATGGGAAGCTAGAACTACTTGATCATAGTCAACATATTCATTGCCAATAATTACCCTGATATTGTCATCGCTTCTAATTAACTTATCCACTTTATAATTTTTAAATATTTCTCCACTAATTTTATCTGTTATTTTTTTTACATAAGCTCTACTTCTATTTGAAACTGTGTACCATTGCGGTCTATTTTTAAATTTAAATAAACCATGATTAGTAAAAAAATTTAAAAAAAATTTTAATGGCATTTCCTTTGCTTTATTAAATGGCATTGACCAGATAGCAGCAACCATGGGAATTAAGTGATATTCGATGAAGTATTTTGATAACTTTTTTTTATTAAGAAAATTTCCAAGAGTCTCTTCTTTAATTTCACTTTTAAGTAAATTTGGAGCAGTTTTATAAAATGAAATTATTTCACTAATCATATATAAAAACTTTAAATTAAGAAGATTTAATTTATTAGCAAAAATACCTCCTAAACCACTTCCGCTATATTCAACATTGCTATTCTTAATTGATACAGAAAATGACATGTCGCTTTTTTCATAAGGAACTTTTAATTCATTAAAAAAATTTACTAAATTTGGATAAGTAACCTCATTAAAAACAATAAAGCCTAGATCTACTGGGACAATCTTATCGCCTTCTTTTATCTCGTAGGTAAAAGAATGACCTCCAAAGTGATCTTCTTTTTCGTATAAATCAACTTTATATTTTTTTGAGAGAAAATATGCGGAAGATAATCCTGAAATACCTGAGCCGATAACAGCGATTTTCATTAAAAGAGATTAAGCAGCTTCATCTTTATATTCATCCATTGAAGGACATGAACATACTAAATTTCTATCTCCAAAAACATTATCTACTCTAGCAACTGGTGCCCAATATTTATTATTTTTTACATACTCAGTGGGAAAAGCTGCTTCTTCTCTTGAGTAAGCATGCTTCCACTCACTGGCAGCTAATTCGACATAAGTATGAGGTGCGTTTTTCAGCGGATTATCTATTTTGTCAAACTTTGATGACTCCACTAAATTAATTTCTTTTTTAATTTTTATAAGTGCATTACAAAATTTATCAATCTCCTCCAAATTTTCACTTTCAGTTGGCTCAATCATAATTGTACCAGCAACAGGCCACGACATTGTTGGAGCATGGTAGCCAAAGTCAATCAGTCTTTTTGCTAAATCCTCCTCAGAGATTCCTGAACTTGCTTTTATTGGTCGGATATCAATTATGCATTCATGTGCAACATTTCCATTTTTACCAGTATAAAGAACTTTGTAATCTTTGGATAATTTTTTTGAAATGTAATTTGCATTTAAAATTGAAACTTGTGAGGCTTTTTTCAATCCTTCAGCACCCATCATCTTTATATACATCCAGGATATTGGAAGTATGCTTGAACTACCCCAAGGTGCAGCTGATACAGCTCCCATTCCATTTTTAGGGCCTGCCTCTTTAATAATTTCATGTGTTGGTAAAAAATCAGCTAGATGCTTAGCGCAAGCGATTGGGCCCATTCCTGGTCCGCCTCCACCGTGCGGTATACAAAATGTTTTATGTAAATTAATATGACAAACATCTGGTCCAAATTTCCCTGGTTTTGCAACACCTACAAGTGCGTTTAAATTTGCTCCATCCATATAAACTTGTCCGCCGTGCTTATGAATTACTTCACAAATATCCATGATTTTTTCTTCAAATACTCCATGAGTAGAGGGGTAAGTAACCATTAAAGCAGCTAAATCTTTTGAGTGTTTTTCAGCTTTATTTTTAAGGTCGTCTATGTCCACGTTTCCATCGTCGTCACAATTAACTACAACCACTTTCATCCCGCACATTTGGGCGCTTGCTGGATTAGTTCCATGAGCTGAGTCTGGAATTAGACAAACGTTACGATTTTCTTGTTTATTATTTCTATGGAATTTTCTTATAGTCATTAGACCAGCATACTCTCCTTGAGCCCCAGAGTTAGGCTGTAAAGAAACTGCGTCATATCCAGTAATTTCTTTCAGATCGTTTATTAGATCATTAAAAAGAATCTTGTAACCCTCCATTTGATTTGTAGGAACAAAAGGATGTGGAAGTGAAAACTCTTTCCAGGTAATTGGAATTAATTCTGCTGTTGCATTTAGTTTCATTGTACAAGATCCTAAAGCAATCATTGATCTATTAAGTGCAATATCACAATCTTCTAGTTTCTTTAGATATCTTAGCATCTCAGTTTCAGAATGGTATTTATTAAAAACTGGATGAGTTAAGTATTTTGAAGTTCTTAAAAGATTTTTTGGAAGATTATCTAGTTCAACCTTAACGTCTTGTTTAATTACTTTAGATATTCCAAATATTTTTAACAATAAGTTAACATCATCAAGTTTTTTTGCTTCATCAAACGCAACAGATAAATGTTCTTTATCAACTTTTCTGAGGTTTATATTCTCTTTTAGTGCAGCCTCAAAAATAGGATTTGTTTTTTCATTGGTTTTAATCGTAACTGTATCGAAGAAATGATCTGATAAAATTTTATAACCGCTTGCTTTAATATTGTCAGCAAAGATTTTTGCTAATTTAGATGTTCTATTCGCAATTTTAAGTATTCCTTCAGGTCCATGATAAATTGCAAAAGCAGCAGAAATGATAGCCAATAAAGCTTGAGCAGTACAAATATTGCTTGTTGCTTTATCTCTTCGAATGTGTTGCTCCCTAGTTTGTAAAGAAAGTCTATAAGCTTTTTTTCCATGTCTATCTTTTGAAACGCCTATTATTCTACCTGGCATTGATCTTTTAAATTCCTCTTTTGTAGCAAAAAATGCAGCATGAGGCCCGCCGTAACCCATTGGGATACCAAATCTTTGAGCACTACCGACGGCAATGTCAGCTCCAAGTTCAGCTGGAGTTTTCAATCTTGCTAAAGCCAATAAGTCACAAACCAAAATAGCTTTTCCATTTTTTTTGTGAATTTGACTGATGCTCTCACTAGGATCGTTTATTTCACCTAAAGTTCCCGGATAAGATAAAACACCGCAAATTATATCCTCATTAAATTTTGAAAGTTCTTTTTTTTCATCACCAATGATCAATTCTAAACCAAAAGGATTTGTTCTAGTCTTTATGAGATCAATTGTCTGAGGATTGCAATTGCTTGAAATAAATATTTTTTTTGAATTAGTCTTATCTAATCTCTGGCTTAATCCTACTGCCTCTGCTGTTGCTGTAGCTTCATCTAACAAAGAAGCATTGGCTATATCCATGCCCGTTAAATCAATTATTGATTGTTGAAAATTTAAAAGCATTTCAAGACGACCTTGCGCCACTTCAGGTTGGTAAGGTGTATAAGATGTATACCATCCTGGATTTTCTAAAATATTTCTAAGAATTACATTAGGTGTAATAGAATTATAGTATCCCATTCCAATAAAATTTTTAAAGATTTTATTTTTTTTAGATATAGATTTTAATTTTTTTAGAGCATCGTTCTCAGACATTGGCTGATCGATTTTAAGATCATCTTTTAATAAGATTTTTTCTGGAACAGTATTGCTCATTAGATCCTCTAATGATTTATACCCAACATATTGCAACATTTTGGACTGATCTTCCTCAGAAGGACCAATATGTCTTTTAATAAATTCTTTTGAATTATCGTCAATCATTTAGCTTGGATTCTCCTTACAAAATTTATCATATTCGTCTTTTGACATTAGGGAGTCATACTCACCTTTATCTTTGATCTTTAATTTAAAAAACCAGCTAGCACCTTCAGGGTCAGTATTTACGCTCCCGGGATCATCTGCAATGGCTTTATTTCCCTCAGTAATTTCTCCAGAAATAGGAGAATAAACATCACTTGCGGCTTTAGTAGACTCTACAACAGCTGCTTGACCTTCTTTTTCTACAGCTTTACCTGCATCAGGAACCTCCACAAAAACAATGTCACCGAGCATTTCTGTTGCATGCTTAGTTATTCCTACTGTAGCAAGGTCTCCATCTAGTGAAACCCATTCATGTTTTTTAGAAAATTTTTTTTCACTCATATTTGTTTCCCCTTATTTAACATAACTTTTTTTATAAAATGGAAGTTCAGAAATCTTACCCCCATATTTTTTTCCTCTTACTTCAAGCTGAATAGATGTACCTACTTCAGAAAATTCTGATTTAACATATCCCATTGCAACTGGAGCGTTCACACTTGGACCAAAAGTGCCGCTAGTAACGAATCCTATTTCATTATTGTCTGACGAAAAGATTTTCGTATTTTCTCTAGCTATAACTTTTCCATCTGGTTTTATGCCAACTCTAATTTTTTCACTTCCGTTAGCTAATAAATTTTTTATTTTTTCCCATCCATTAAAGCCACCTACTTCTTTCCTTTTTTTTGCTATAGCCCATTTTAAATTAGCCTCTACTGGATTTATTTTTTCATTTAAATCATGACCATATAAACACAGACCTGCTTCTAATCTTAATGTATCTCTAGCTCCTAAACCTATCGGTTTAACTTCATTTGAAATTAAGTAATCAATAAGCTTTTCAACTTTTGTGTTTGAAATTGAAATTTCAAAACCATCTTCACCTGTGTACCCAGATCTTGTTACATATAGATTTTCACCTTCATACTCAAAATTGTTTCCTGTCATAAATTTTAAATTAGCAACGCCCGGAATTAATTTTTCTAAAATCTCTACAGATTTAGGTCCCTGTAACGCTATTAAAGATAAATCGTTGTTTAAAAGATGTTTATGATGTTTTTTTAAAAATTGAGAAATTTGTTTTATATCATTTTCCTTACAAGCTGCGTTTAAGATTATACAAAAACCTTTTTCTGTTCTCGTAATAATTAAATCATCAATTATTCCGCCTTCGTAATTAAGTAAAAAAGAATATTTTGAATGATTAATTTTCAAATTTTTTAAATCTGCTGGTATAATTTTCTCTAATGACTCTATTAATGTTTCGTCCCCTTCTAAAAAAAATTGCCCCATATGTGAGACATCAAAAAATCCAGCGTGTGTTCTTGTAGAAATATGTTCTTTAACAATACCATCTTTATATTGAATAGGCATTTCGTAGCCAGCAAACGGAACAAACTTTGCTCCTAAATTTTTATGATAATTGTATAAAGCTGTTTTTTGTACTTCCATAATAACTCTTATCTAACCCCATCTGTCTATGTACCTGAGAGATTTAATCCTTCGGTGAGGCTTTTGCCTGCTTTCCAGAGTTATTACGGTAACGGTCCTTTTGCCTGAGAGTTTCCGGGGTGGTTGCTCCTTCGGCGCCTAAATGGTCTCTCCCGTTACGCAAAGGACTCTCCTCTAAATACAGTAAAAAGTCAAATGCAAATTATTCAAGTCTTGCTATGTTTTTTATCAAAACCCTTCAATATTATTGCCGAAATAATGACTGCGCCACCTATAAATACACTAATTGGAGGAATTTCATTTAAAAATAACCATACCCAAAGAGGCGCACATAAAGTTTCCATCAACATCAAAATTCCAACTGAAGCTGACTCAACTGTTCTTGATCCGATTGTTATACAAATAAAGCTAACTGCTAATTGCGGAACTCCAAGAAGAAAACCCATCCATAGATCATGTTGGGTGAATTCAAAGGACTCTGCTAAGAAAAAACCGTAAATCAAACTAAATATTCCAGAATAAAAAATTGCCGGAACCATATCAACTTTGGTATTTTTTCTAATTATCATTACTAAAATCGCGAAATTTATTGGGATTGCTAATGCCACTATATTTCCGAATAGTGATCCACCTGAAATAGAGTCACCAACCATTATAATAATACCACTCATCGCAAGAAAGATTGATATTAAACCGATTAAAGAAACTTTTTCTTTTAAATAAAAGTAGCCAAATATTGCCAGAAACATAGTTTGGGTGCTTATAATAAAAACGACGTTTGCTACTGTTGTATTGCTCATCGCAACTACAAAAGCAACAAAGCTAAATGATAAAACAAAACCACCTAATAGTCCTGGAAGGCCAGACTCTTTAATAATATTAAAGGTATTTTTTTTATAAGTTACCAAAAGAAAAGCTATTAAAGCTAAAAGGAAAAAAAATGATCTAAGAAATAATATTTGCCAGATACTTGCCTCTTCAAAAGATCTAATTATAAATCCTCCCCAGCTTAAACAAAATCCACCAAATAATAGAAGAATATAACCTGGTATTTTATATAAAAATTGCATTTAGAATTTTTTCAAAATATTTTTAAAATAATATTGTAAAGTCAGGGACCTAAATATCATAAATAATAAAAGAGATAACCAAATACCATGATTGTCTAGATATTTTGTAAGGAGGATTGATACTCCAATATAACCTAAAACAGATATTATCATTGCATTTCTAATTTCTTTTGTTTGGGACGCTCCGATAAATATTCCATCTAATTGATAACAAAAACACGCAATCGGTGGAATTATAATTACCCATAAGATATGTTGAAAAGAAATAAACCTTAAAATTTCGATATCAGTAATTATGTAAATTATTTCTTTAAAAAATATTAAATAAATAAAAGAAATAATTATTGCGGTGATAAAGCTTACCTGAATAGAATTTTTTACAACCTCTAAAAAAGATTTTCGGTTTCTTCTCCCAACAGCAAAACCTATAATTCCCTCAGTCGAAAATGCATAAGCATCTAAGAAGAATGATGATAAAATTATAAATTGCATTAATATTGTATTAACTGCTAAATAGTCTTCTCCAATTTTTGAACCAAGATAAGTTACCCATAGAAAAGCAAATGTGAGAAATAAAGTTCTTATAAAAATATCTAAATTTATATTTAAAAGTTTGAGTAATTTAGACCTTACTACTAAATTTTCAAATTTAGGAATTACTTTGAATTTTTGAATAATATAATTATAAGTAAATATCGTGAAAATGATTAAGGTTATATAACTCGAAATTAAAGTTCCTAAAGCTACACCAAAAACTTTTAAATCATATGTTAAAACTAGAAGAGAGCTAAAAATAATATTCAAACTTGATAGAACAATTATTAAAAAACTTGAAATTTTTGTTTTTTGTATGCCTAGATAAAAACCAATTAGTACATAAATAATTAATTCTGCAGGAATTGAAAAAATTCTTACATTTAAATAAGTTTTTATTAATACCTCTGTTTCATCAGAGGGTGAGAAAAAATAACTTATCGCAATTTTTAAAGCTGGGAAAAAAATAATTATTATAAATGCTGCAATTAGAGCAAGTGCTATATTTCTTAAAATCGTTTTTACTATCTCTCTATAATCACTTCTTCCATAAGCCTGTGCAACTATGCCAACGGTACCCATTCTTAAAAAACCAAAACTCCAAACAATCATTGTCATAACTGATGTAGCTATACTTGTTGCAGCTAAATACTTGGTTTCACTTAGATTTCCCATCAAGCCTGTATCAACCATTCCTACTAATGGAATGGCCATGTTCGAAAAAAAAACCGGTATGGACAACAAAATTATTTGTTTTTTTGAAAATTTTGATGAGCTTTTGAACAGTTCCATTTTATTCTTTAATATAACTTAATAACCTTATATACATTGATTCTCGAATGTTAGAGCAAGTAATTATCTCAGTACAAATAATCCTTATAGATATAGTTATGGCTGCGGATAACGCGATCATAATAGGCTTAATTGCTGCAGGATTTGCAACAGATAATAGAAGAAAAATTATAGCATGGGGTGTTGCTGCAGCATTCTTGTTTAGAATTGTTTTTGCATCAGGAGCTAATTATCTGTTTGAGTTTGCTTGGATAAAGATTCTAGGCGGGGTTTTGCTTTTATGGGTGATAAATAATTTAAGACAAGACTTCTTTGGTAAAAATAAAATTAAAACTCCACAAGTAAAATCAGCTGAAACTAAAAGTTTTAGCGTTGGGGTTTATCAAGTTTTAATTGCTGATCTTACACTAAGTTTCGACAACACTATTGCAGTAGTTGCCGCCTCAAAAGGTAATTTTCATTTAATGGTAATAGGTCTGTTATTATCAGTATTTTTGATCGCAACTCTTGCAAGTTATTTTGCTGACTATATCAAAAAACATATGTGGCTTGGATATTTAGGATTATTTGTAATTTTAGTTATTTCTATACAATTAATAATTGGTGGACTTGTAAGTTACGAAGTTCTATCAATTAATGAAAAATATAAATTTTTATTCTTATAATGTTAGATTTTTGTGTTATTGGGTCAGGTATATCTGGCTCCACAATAGCTCACCATCTTTCAAAAAAGTACTCGGTACATATTCTTGATAAAGCAAGAGGTCCGGGCGGACGCGCTTCAAATAAAAGATTTAAACAAAATTTAAGTTTTGACCATGGGGTTCAATATATTTCTCCAAAATCTAAAGAATTTTTAAAGTTTATAAAAACTCTTTGTAAAAAAAAAGAAGCAAAAATTTGGACTGGCAATCATTTAGATTTTATATTTGAAAAAAAGGAAATTTCAGAAAAATTTATTGGTATGAAAGGTAACAATTTTATTTCTAAATTCTACACCAAAAAAATAAAAAAAAGTTTTCAATCTTCAGTCAAGACTATCTTTAATAATAAATATTTTTGGGAAATAAGACTTGATAATGGTGAAAATATTCAAGCTAAGTCGATAATTTTAACTTGTCCTTTTCCTCAATCAAAAAAAATCGCAGGTAAATATCTTGAAAAAAAAATATCAAATTTAAAGATTAATATGGAGCCTAACATTACGACAATGTTAGCTTTTAAAAATCAAAAAACTGTTCCTGTGAGTAGTATAAAATTCAATGATGACATTTTAACTTGGGCAGCTAATGAAAATAGTAAAAATAGATTTAACTCTTCAAATTCACTTTGGACATTACAGTCCTCAATTGGGTGGGCTAGAAAAAACATAAATCATTATAAAAAAAGTAATAAAGCAGAAAATATTTTGGTATCAAAATTTTTAAACTTAACAGGGTACAAAAAAAATAAAATTATTTTTAAAAAAACACATGGATGGAAATATTCTTATAATTTAAATGGTTCACCTTTAAAGAGTTATTGGAATAAAAAGTTAAGGTTAGGATTGTGCGCTGATTGGTTTATCGGTCCTAAAGTTGAAAATGCATGGTTAAGTGCTAAAGATTTAGCAAAGAAAATCAAATAATTAAAAGATACCCTTACTACTTTTAGATTTATCTTTTATTGATGATTTAATCTCCACATTTAAACCCATTAAATCTTTTGCTTTTAATTTTGGAAGATTTTGCACACATTTTAAAAATCTATCCGACTCTTTTTTTGAAATAATGCCACCAGTTAAACTTAAAAATTTATTTATATATTCTTTACGCAAAAAAGGTCTTTTGCCAGCTGGATGTGCATCTGCAACGTTAATTTCATCTGATATTGTAGACCCATCTTTCATTGATATAATCACTTTTCCTCCAAAGCATTTATTTTTTGGATTAGGATCATGATATTTTTCAGTCCATTTTGGATCCTCTTTAGTTGAAATTTTTCGCCAAAGTTCAATGGTGCTTTTTCTTTGCGCTCTTTTAGGAGTGTACGATTTAACATGGTGCCAAGCACCATCTTCGAGTGCCACTGCAAAAATATACATTATTGAATGATCTAAAGTTTCCCTACTTGCTTTTGGATCCATTTTTTGAGGATCGTTAGCTCCCGTACCGATTACATAGTGGGTATGATGACTTGTTTCAATTAAAATTTTTTCAATATCACCAATATTAGAAATTTTTTTATTTAAGCTTCTAGCTAAATCAATCAAAGCTTGGGATTGGTATTCTGCTGAATGTTCTTTGGTGTAAGTTTCAAGTATTGCTCGCTTAGGCTCATTTACATTTGGTAATGGAACTATGTATTCTTTATCTGGTCCAGATAAAACATAAGCTATGACGCTATCTTCTCCCTCATAAATTGGTGAAGGAGCGCCCTCACCTCTCATACATCTATCGACTGCCTCCACTGCGAGTTTGCCAGCGTGCGCTGGTGCAAAGGCTTTCCAACTAGATATTTCTCCTTTTCGAGATTGTCTTGTTGAGACTGTAATATGTAATGCTTGTTGAACAGATTGATAAATCAAATCTGTTTTTAAATTTAATAAACTCCCTAGACCAGCTGCCACACTTGGGCCTAAGTGAGCTATATGGTCAATTTTATGTTCATGTAAGCAAATACCTTTTACTAAGTTTACTTGCACCTCATAACCGGTAAGTATTCCTCTTATTAAGTCTTTACCATTACATGACTTTTGTTGTGCAACTGCTAAGATTGCAGGAATATTATCACCTGGATGACTGTAATCCGCTGCTAAAAAAGTATCGTGATAATCTAATTCTCTCACAGCTGTTCCATTTGCCCATGCAGCCCACTCGCAATCTACTTTAATTTTTGGATTTAAACCAAAAACTGTAGCACCTTTTTTTCTAGAATGCGCTAGAGCCATCGCTCTTGCTGATACAACTGGTGCTCTATTAAATGAGGCAATAGCTACTGCTGCATTATCAATAATTCTATTTATTACCATATCAACTGCATCTTTATCTAATTTTGCTTTATCTGATGCAATCTCAGCAATTTTCCAAGCTAATTGATCTTCTTTTTTTAGATTTGATTTTGAAGGATGAACTTTTACTTTTATGTCTCTCATTTAGTTAGCAAGCATATTTCTTAAAACATACTGTAAAATTCCTCCATTTTTGTAATACTCCACTTCATTAGCAGTATCAATTCTACAAAGCATCGGAATTTTTTTGCTAGTTCCGTCTTGATATTTAATTTCACAAGTCACCTCTTGTCTTGGCTTGACACCTTTGTCAAGATCTACAACTGAAACTAACTCTGCTCCTGTAATTTTCAATTTTTTTCGATCAAAACCCTCTTTAAACTGTAAGGGTAAAACGCCCATTCCAATTAAATTTGATCTATGTATTCTCTCAAAACTTTCTGCTAAAACAGCTTTAATACCTAAAAGTTTAGTTCCTTTTGCTGCCCAATCCCTAGACGAACCTGTTCCATATTCTTTACCAGCAATTACAACTAAATCATTTTTTCTTTTTTTGTATTCCATTGCAGCTTCATAAACACTCATTACTTTTCCATCTGGCTGCAACGTTGTAAATCCACCTTCAGTACCAGGAGCCATTTCATTTCTAATTTTTATATTTCCAAAAGTTCCTCTCATCATTACTTCATGATTTCCTCTTCTCGCACCATAAGAGTTAAAATCTTTTTGTTGTATTTGATGCTTCATAAAATAATCGCCAGTTGGACTTTCTTTTTTAATACTTCCTGCTGGTGAAATATGATCGGTAGTTACTGTGTCAGCTAATAATAAAAGAATTCTTGCGTCATTAATTGGTTTAAAGCCCTCTGGTTGATCAGGTAAATCATCAAAAAATGGTGGTCTTTTTACATATGTAGAATTAGCTTCCCAGTTATAAATATCACTATCTGTTGTGTTGATAGCTTGCCATTCTTTAGGTCCCTTTGAGACATTTGAATATCTTTGTTTAAACATTTCTGCGTTTAAAGAACTTAACATCAAATCTTCAATTTCTTTATTACTTGGCCAAATATCTTTTAAGAAAACATCTTTTCCATTTTTATCTTTACCGAGTGGTGACTTGTACATATCAAAATTCATATTACCTGCCAGAGCATAAGCAACTACAAGTGGAGGTGAAGCTAAGTAATTAGCTTTTACATCAGGATTAATTCTTCCTTCAAAGTTCCTATTTCCAGATAAAACTGAGACAGCATAAAGATCATTTTTATTTATTGCATCTGATATATTTTGATTTAAAGGTCCAGAGTTACCAATACAAGTTGTGCAGCCATAACCAACTAAATTAAAACCAAGTTCATCTAAATATTTATTTAAGCCTGCTTTTTCTAAATAGTCAGTTACAACTTGTGATCCTGGCGCAAGTGAAGTTTTTACCCAAGGTTTAACTTTTAATCCTTTTTCATATGCTTTCTTCGCTAAAAGACCTGCACCGATCATTACACTTGGGTTCGAAGTGTTTGTACAAGATGTTATCGCAGCAATAACAATATCACCGTCTTTTATATTGAATTCAGTGCCTTCAACTTTAGCTTCAATAGCCTTATCTCTTTTTGCATTTTCTTTATAAACTTTTGCAAATGCAGTTGAAGCCTCGGTAAGTAAAACTTTATCTTGAGGTCGTTTAGGTCCAGAAATGCTTGTTACTACACTGCCAACATCTAATGAAAGAGTATCCGTAAACACAACATCATTGCTTGCCCAAAGACCTTGTTCTTTTGAATATTTGTCAACTAAAACTATTGTTTCTTGATCTCTTCCAGATAGTTTTAAATATTTTAGAGTTTCATCATCAATTGGAAAGAAACCACATGTAGCTCCATATTCAGGAGCCATGTTAGCAATTGTGGCTCTATCAGCTAAAGTTAAATTTTTTAAACCCTCACCATAAAACTCCACAAATTTCCCAACCACACCTTTTTTTCTAAGCATTTCAACAATGATTAAAACTAAGTCTGTTGCAGTTGTTCCTTCTTTTAATTTTCCTTTGAGCTCTACGCCAATGACTTCTGGAATTAACATTGAAATAGGCTGGCCTAACATTGCAGCCTCGGCTTCTATTCCTCCAACACCCCAACCTAATACTGATAAACCATTCACCATTGTTGTATGACTATCAGTTCCAACTAGAGTATCTGGATAAGCGTATAAATCATTTCCACTTTTTGATGACCAAACAACTTTAGACAAATATTCCAAATTTACTTGATGACAAATTCCTGTACCGGGAGGAACAACTCTAAAATTGTCAAATGCTTTTTGTCCCCATTTTAAAAAAGAGTATCGTTCCCCATTTCTTGAAAATTCTCTCTCAACATTTTGATTAAATGATTTTCCTGATGCATACTCGTCTACCATCACAGAATGATCTATAACTAAATCAACAGTGGATAATGGATTAATTTTATCTGGATTTTTATTTTTATCTTTTACTGCATCTCTCATAGCTGCTAGGTCAGCAATTGCAGGAATTCCTGTATAATCTTGTAATAAAGTACGTGCAGGTCTGTAAGCTATTTCAGTATTAGACTTTTTGTTTTTTAACCATTCTTTAATTGCTAAAATTTGTTTTTTATTGACTGTTAAATCATCCTCATATCTAAGTAGATTTTCTAATAAAACTTTGAGAGATTTTGGTAGTTTTGAAATTCCGTCTAAACCATTTTTTTCAGCTTTTTTTAAATTGAAGATTTTATAATCTTTACCAGATGATGAAATATTATCTAATGATTTAAAGGAATTTTTACTATTAAATTTCATGCGCTATACATAGAACAAAATTACACAAACGATAAGCAAAAAAGACATTGTGTAATTAAAATTCTTAATAAATTTATCACTTGTGGCGAATTTTCTCATGTATTTACCCATTAGACACCAAGCTGTTTGACTTCCAACAGCCATCAAAAACCAAACTAATGTTAAAACAATTGAGTCTCTTAAGTAATTATTTTGTGTATCAATAAATAAAGAAATTGAAGTTAAGCCAACGATAATGCTTTTTGGATTTACGAATTGAAACCAAAAAGTATTTAAAAAAGTTACTGGTTTTGGATCAATTTTTTTATCTTTTGTTTGTCCTGCAAAAGATAATTTGTATGCCATATATAATAAATAAATTGATCCTAATATTTTTATTGTAGTTTGAATAAATGCATACTTTTGAAAAATAGCTCCAGAAGTTAGTTGTAAAAGAATAATTAAAAGCGTCCACCCAATTATAACTCCTAGCATAGTGGGAATGGCTTTTCTAAATCCAAAATTAAAAGCTGTATAAGATGTCATAATATTATTTGGACCAGGGGAAAACGCGGTTGCAATACCGAATAATATTAATGGAAAAAGTTGCATTTTAATTTAATGAGGCGCTCTAAACTTACTATGACAAGCCGAACAATTGCTCCACATTAATTCTTTCTGCGCTGCTCTTAGATCTTCTGCGGTTTCAATAGCTTTTGCAAGTCTTATCATATCATCTGATGCTTTTTTCATTAAAGCATTGAATTCATCTTTATTTTCCCAAATGCTCGGTAGTGCTCCTGTTTTAAACCCTTCTTTTGCATTTTCAGGAAAATAATCTAATAATTTTATATAATTATCTGAAATTTTTTTCATTAAAGGTTTAGCCTCCTCAATTCTTTTAGATTTCAGTAATATAGATATTTTTTTAGCGTTTTGATAGTTTTCACTAAACATTGCTTTTCTACCTTTAATAATTTCCTCTACAGTTTGAGCATTGGCAGAAAAAGAAAGGCTTAAAGAAAAAATAATAATAAGTATTTTTATTATTTTTATCTTTCGTATCATAAAATTTATATTGTCATGAAAACAGAGGATTTCCCATCTTTAAGTTGATAAATAACATAAGGCTCATCTTTATCACCTGGCATTCCTGGTGTGCCAATCGGCATTCCAGGTAAAGCTATACCATCAATATCAGGTTGCTCTTTTAATAATTTGTTAACTGCCTCAAACGGGACATGTCCTTCAATAAAGTATTTGCCCATAATAGTGGTATGACAAGACTGCATTTCTACTGGGATATTATATTTTTGTTTTATTGTATGAAGGCTTCTCATATCTGTTTGTTTTACTTTGAATTTTTCTTCTTCTAAAAATAAAACATACCCATAACAACATCCGCATGAGGGAGTTTTGAAAACTTCAACAATTTGTTTATTGTTAATATTGGCTAAAGCTTCTTTTTTATCTGTGACAAAATTAAAGATATAAAATACAGAGAATAATACTACTGTGAAGACAATTAATTTAGATATGGTGTTTTTAAATGACATGTTTAACTATAATTAATAATGAAAATCTTTAACAGTCAAAAGGAATATGGGCTATTGGCCAAATTGTTCCACTGGGTTACTTTTATTGTCTTAATAGCCCAAGTTCCTTTTGGATTTTATTTAGTAGGGCTTGAATTCTCTGATGAAAGAATTGAACTTGAAAATATACATATCCTAGTTGGAATAACCGTTTTCTATCTTACTTTGTTTAGACTAATTTGGAAATTTTTTAACCCAAGTCCATCTGAAACTAAAAGTTTTTTTAAAGGCCAAGTATTTATCGGGAAGGCTAATCATTTCTTACTTTATTTTAGTATTTTTGCTATAACTGTTTCTGGCATTCTTAAAAAACTTTATATGGGAGAAACACTTAATTTTATAATTTTTAAATATGGATTTGAAAAAGATAATTTCGTTTTAGCTGATGCTTATTACCAAGTTCATATTTACGCTAATTACTTATTATTAGCACTTGTAAGTCTGCATATACTTGCAGTGATTGTTCATCATTTTATTTTTAAGGATAAAATCTTAAACAAAATTACTTAGTGGCAAGATTCGTTGAACTTTTTTAATCTCCAATAATTATATGGCCAAGGCGTAACAAATCCAACAGCTAACATTATCGGCACAACCCACCAAGTTAAAATAGCTCCTCCTGTAAGAAAATAATCAGTAGCATTCATTGCAATTTCCATGCTCACCATTGAGATTAAACTCATTCCAACAGCTGTTTTAAAAGCTAACTTTAGAGAAAAATTTTGTCTTAATAAAATAATGGTTTCTAAAATAATACTTGTAATTATCCCATTGATAATTGCTAAAACCATAATTGCTAAAACAGGAAAGGGAATTTTAGTTAATTGAAAAAATAAAATAGTTCCAAAATCACCGATAGAACATCCAAGTAAACACCAAAATGTATTTTTTGCACTTCTAGACCAAGTGTGTTTACAGCTCCAATTAAATGTTTCAGAACTCATTATGCAATATTTAAACCATTATCAGTTTTCTGAGATGGGTGCACTAGGACAACTTTTCCGTCCTTTTCAATAGCGCCAAGCACTAAGACTTCTGATACAACACCAGCTATATTTTTTGTCGGAAAATTACAAACCCCAATAACTTGTTTACCTACTAAATTTTCAGGAGTGTAATAGTGAGTAATCTGCGCTGAGGATTGCTTAATCCCTATTTCTTTTCCAAAATCTACCTTAACTATTAATGAAGGTTTTCTTGCTTTTTCATTTACTTTTACCTCTAAGACAGTACCAACTTTAATTTGTACTTTTTTAAAATCATCATAAGTTATTTCCATAAATTCCTTTCTATAAATAAAAAAGGGGGCCTAAGCCCCCTTTTAAATTAGTTAAGTAATTGAATTACAGTTCTTTGTAATTACCTTTGCTCCACTCGTAAAATACGTAACCTGGCAAGCTCACGTCACCTTTTTTATCAAAGCTTAGTGAACCAATTACAGTATCAAACTTACCTTTTCTCATTACTTTAAGAACCTTAGCAGGGTCGTTAGATCCAGCTTGGTTAGCAGCTTGTTCAAATACTTGTAACGCAGCGTATGAGTAAAGAACATAACCTTCTGGCTCAATGCCAGCAGCTTTAAATTCTTTTACAACATCTGCAGCCGCAGGATTATTTCTTGGATCTGGAGAGAAAGTCATTAACGTACCTTCACCTGCATCACCAGTAATATCCCAATACTCAGCTGTAACTAAAGCGTCACCACTGATTAATTTAGTTTTCATACCTTGGTCTCTCATTTGTCTTACAATCAAACCACCTTCTGTGTGGTAACCGCCAAGATAAACTGCATCAATGTTATTAGATTTTAGTTTCGAAACTAAAGCAGAATAATCTTTTTCACCTGCTGTATAAGCTTCGTACATAGCTTCTTTAAGGCCAGCTTTCTTCATATTTTTTCTCGTCGCATCTGCTAAACCTTTTCCGTAAGCAGTTTTATCATGAAGGATAGCTACTTTTTTACCTTTATAGTTATCAGCTAAGAATTTACCAGCAACTTCACCTTGCTGATCATCTCGACCACAAACTCTAAAAGTATATTTACCACCTTTATCCGTTAACGCTGGATTTGTTGAAGCTGGTGAAACTTGAATAATTCCCTCTTCATTGTAAACCGCAGAAGCTGGAATTGAAGAACCAGAGCAGAAGTGACCTGCAACGTAAGCTACACCTTGACCAGCAAATTTGTTGGCTACAGCAACAGCTTGTTTAGGATCGCAAGCATCATCTCCGATTTCTAATTTAACTTTCTCACCATTAATTCCACCTTTTTTATTAACGTGCTTTAACCACATTTCAGCACCAGCTTTTAACTGAGAACCAAATGAAGCGTACTGGCCAGACATAGGTCCAGCAGAGGCAACAACAACGTCAGCTTTAGCTGATACTGTTGCAAGCATTAATGTTCCGGCAATTAATGAAAGAAGTTTATTTAACATTCTAAACATATTATTTCCCTTTGTTATTAATTAATTAATTATTGATATTGAACACCTTAAATATGAACTTGTAAATATGAAAAAAACTTAATTTTTTGTCCCACCTTCGAGGTAAGCTGCTTGAATATCTTTGTTTTTAAGTAGCTCTTGACCAGAACCCATAATGGTAACTTTTCCGTTAACTAAAACATACGCGCGATCTGCTAACTCTAGTGCTTTCTTTGCATTTTGCTCAACTAGAAAAATAGTAACATTTTTTTCTTTATTAATATTTTTTATTGAAGCAAATATTTGATTTACTAGTTTTGGGGCTATCCCTAAAGAAGGTTCATCTAAGAGTAATACTTTTGGTTTACTCATTAACGCTCTTCCTATTGCTAGCATTTGTTGCTCTCCTCCAGATAGTGTTCCTCCTCTTTGAGTTTTTCTATCACTTAATACTGGAAATAAGTCATACACCTCTTTAATATCTGTCTCAAAATGCTTGCCTTGCTCGTTTGTGTAAGCACCCAATCTTAAATTTTCTTCAACAGTTAATCTTGAAAATATTCTTCTACCCTCAGGGACTTGGCATATCCCCAAATCAACTATTTTATGTGGGTCTCTGTTTTCAATTTTCTCACCATTAAAAGTTATATTTCCATTTCTAGCTTTGTTAACACCGCTTATGGTCATCAATAAAGTAGACTTACCAGCGCCATTTGAACCTATTAGAGAAACTATTTCCCCATCGTTTACGTCTATATCAACTCCTCTCAAGGCCTGTATTTTTCCATAGAATGTTTCGACATTTGAAATTTTAAGCATTATTCATCTACTCCTAAGTATGCTTCAATTACTTCTTTGCTTTTTTTTGTTTGCTCAGCAGTTCCTTCAAATATTTTTTTTCCATAATTCAATACTACAACATGGTCAGAAATACCCATCACAACACTCATGTCATGTTCAATTAATAAAATTCCTGTTTTTTTTTCAGTTTTAATAAACTTCAAAAGTTTATTTAACTCTGCGGATTCTTTTGGATTTAGTCCTGCTGCCGGTTCATCTAAACATAAGAGCTTAGGTTCAATACACATTGCTCTCACTATTTCTAATTTTCTTTGATCTCCGTAAGGAAGATCTCCTGCATTGTCGTCTGCCCTAGGTGTCAATCCAATAATGTCTAACCAATATTTAGCTTTATCCACCGCTAGTTGTTCTTTATCTCTATAAGATTTTAAATTAAGTAAGCCATAAAGTGAGTATCCTGAAGCAATCATTAACTCATTGTGTTGAGCAACTAAAAGATTTTCTAATACGGACATTGCTGGAAACAATCTTATATTTTGAAAAGTTCTAGCTACTTTTGCTACATGAGCTATCTTAAAATCAGTGTACTTTCTTAAGGAAACTTTATTGTCAGCCTGATGTAAATACATCTGGCCAGTTGTCGGTTTATAAAAACCTGTTAAGCAATTAAAAACTGTAGTTTTTCCAGCTCCATTTGGACCGATAATAGAAGTGATTTGGTTGTTTTTTGCATCAAAACTTAAATCGTCTATTGCTACTAGACCGCCAAATTTCATTGTCAATTTTTCAACTGATAATAAATTACTCAATTTTTATCTCCATGCATTAAAATCGTTGGTTTTCTATTAGCTAGAATCCCTTTTGGCTTAAAGACCATAATAAGCACCATGGCTCCTCCAAAAGCGATCATTCGATATTGTTCTAGATCTCTAAAAATTTCTGTTATCCCAATTAAAAAAATTGAAGCGAGAACTACTCCCGTTTGAGAACCCATTCCTCCAAGGACTACAATCGCAACAATGATTGCTGACTCAATAAATGTAAAACTTTCAGGACTTATAAAAGCTTGCCTTGTAGCAAAAAAAGATCCAGCGAATCCTCCGAACATGGCTCCAATAGCAAAAGCTGTAAGTTTAGTATTAGTAGGATTTACTCCCAAAGACTTACATGCAATTTCGTCTTCTCGTAAAGCCTCCCAAGCCCTTCCAACAGGTAACTTTCTGATCTTCAATGTAAAGTAATTAGTGATTAGAGCTAATATTAAAATTAAATAATATAAAAAAATTATTCTATGCATTGTAGAATACTCAAGTCCGAAAAAAGTATGGAAGCTCATCTCGCCCTCATCTGGTGATCTTTTAAATGGTAATCCAAAAAATGATGGCCTTGGAATACCTGTAATTCCATCTGGGCCATTTGTTACTTCATACCAATTAATTAAAATTATTCTTATTATTTCTCCAAATCCTAATGTAACAATTGCAAGATAATCTCCTCTTAATCTTAAAACTGGAAATCCTAACAAAATCCCAAAAAAAGCAGCGAACAAACCTGCTAATGGTAAACATATCCAAAACGACCAACCAAAAGTCGTTGCGATAAGTGCATATGAATAAGCTCCAACAGCATAAAAGGCTACATAACCTAAATCAAGAAGACCTGCTAAACCGACTACAATATTCAGGCCCCATCCTAACATGATGTACGTTAAAATCATTATTGCTACATCCATAAAGTACCTGTCAGTAAACGGTAGAAATGGAAATACTAATGCAAACAAAATTCCTGTAATTGCAAAATGTTTAGCTTTATCTTCGGTAATACTTGAAAATTTAGATGACAGTGTAGAAAAAATTTTAAATTCTTTTCTTCTCGCAGAATTAATATTAATTAAAAACCTTCCTAAAATACATAATCCAACAAGTAAAAAAACTACTCCCCATTGTGGAGTTATGAAAAGCCCTTCCCCTTTTGAAGCAGTACGAAGGCCAACTATAGGACCAAATAAAGCTAAAGCTATCAAACCAGTAAATAAACTATCTTTAAAAGATTTAATTATATCCTGCTTTTCCATTAAACTTTCTCGATATCTGGCTTTCCAAGAAAACCTGTAGGAAAAAATATTAAAACGACAATTAAGACGCTGAATGCCGCAACATCTTTATACTCAATAGAAACATATCCAGACCACATAGTCTCAATTAGTCCAATCAGTAATCCACCCAACATGGCTCCTGGTAAAGATCCAATTCCTCCTAATACTGCTGCAGTGAAAGCTTTAATTCCAGCTAAAAATCCAATGTAAAAATCAATAACACCATAGTAAAGTACAAACATCATTCCTGCTACTGATGCCAATGAAGATCCAATTATAAAAGTAATTGAAATAGTTCTATCGACATTAATACCTAGTAAAGCTGTCATTGTTCTATCTTGTTCACATGCTCTCTGTGCTCTTCCTAAATCAGTTTTTGTAATTAAATAAGTAAATATTCCCATTAAAATAATTGTTAAAACCACAATAAAAATTTGAAGATAACTTACAGTAACGATAAATTCCGAGTTTTTAAAAAATTCAAGTCCTCCAGAAAACAAAGGTTGCATTGGTTTTACTCTAGCTCCTTGAGCAACCTGCACATAGTTTTGTAGAACAATTGACATACCTAAAGCTGAAATTAGCGGTGCTAATCTGAAAGAACCTCGCAGAGGCTTATAAGCAAGTTTTTCTACTGTCCATCCATAGCAAGCGGTAAAAATCATCGCTATTAATAGAACTAGTAATAAAATTATAGGTAACGCTACCCCAGTTAAACCAAAAATAATAAATGAAATTAATGCAACAAAAGCACCAATCATGAAAATATCCCCGTGTGCAAAGTTTATCATTCCGATAATTCCATAAACCATAGTATAGCCGATAGCGATAAGCCCGTAGATCGAACCTAAAGTAATCCCATTAACCAATTGTTGTATAAAATATTCCATTTATTACTTGCTTACTCTCTTATTTACGTTTTCAAGAGCTTTGGTGAACTTAGTAAAGAATTTTCCTTTTTTCAATTCATTAAGAACCTGCATATTAAGGCCTTTTGGTGTTTGAGAGTCCGCTACAAGCTTTTTATAACCTTGAGAAGATTTATTTAAAGCATCCTGACTTAAAGCTAAAAATAGTTCAGCAATATAAGTATCTGCGAACTTTTTATTTATTCCTTTTTTTACAAGCCATTTTGAACTTGTATTGAGAATTTCATAAAAAGCAGCCATTAAAGAAGCCGTAGACCAAAACTTATAACTCAGTTTTTCATTTCTAATTTCTAAAACTTTGCCTAAATATTTAAATATATTTTTTGCAAATTTGTTAGGAGGGCAAATAATTATTGGTCCTCTCTTTATTTCTATTGGAGGTAATGGCGTTGCTCTAACAATATTTTTAGCTTTTGTAAAACTTTTTAACTTTTCTAAATTCAAAGTTGAAATCAGACTTATTATTTTTTTATTTTTTGAAAACTTCAATTTTGGAAGAATTTTATTACCTACATTAGGAGTAATTCCTAAAAAAATCACTGAGGATTTATCGATTATTTCTTGATTATCTTTTAAAACTTTAATTGATCTAAATTTTTTAGCTAGTTTTTTAGCTATATTTATATTTCTTGAGGATATATAAATCTTTTTAACTTTTAATTTGGATTTAAAAATACCATAAATAATTGATGAAGATATTTTTCCAGTTCCAATGAATCCTAAAATCATAGATTATGCAGAATAACCAAGCTATTCCATTTAATAAAGATAATTTTAAACAAATCTTTTCTGTAAAATTTCTTTTGGTAATAACTATTTCAGTACCTAGTGCTATTGTAGCTGATTATTTTTACTTACCCCTCGCATGGTTTTTGGGCCCAATGTTGGCTACTTCGGTTGGAGCTCTAATGGGTTTAAAAATTATCATTCCAAGAATTGTTTTATCATCAATATTAATTTTGTTAGGGCTCTACATAGGAAACTATATTGATAAAGATCTATTTTCCCAAATCCATGAGTGGATATTTACCTCATTAATTATGTTAGCTTACATCATTTTAAGTATTTTTATTGTTTCAATTTATTTACAAAAATTTTCAAAATATGATAGGAAAACTTCTATTTTTTCAGCGGCTCCTGGGGCTTTAGGTCCTTTAATGATTTTAGCTGAAGATCAAAAAACTGATTTAAGCCATGTTGCAACATCACATTTAATTCGACTTA
Organism: uncultured Pelagibacteraceae bacterium; assembly: GCA_902557775.1. Taxonomy (GTDB): domain Bacteria; phylum Pseudomonadota; class Alphaproteobacteria; order Pelagibacterales; family Pelagibacteraceae; genus Pelagilacustribacter. The sequence continues at coordinate 35,990 of CACEBD010000003.1, read as the reverse complement.
TTATAATTGTTACTGTCTTTCCTTTTTTTGTAAATAGTTATTACGATGCCAACTTAGGAAATTTTGTACAAGAAACTTTTAAAGATCAAAATATCAATGATCTTATCGTTTTAATTATTTTTTCAATTGTTTTAATTTTTATATTTGACAAGTTTAAAGTTCCAGCTGCTTTACTTTCAGGTACTTTAGTGGCTAGTGGTTTGCTCCAAATAACAGAGATCGCCTCATATCAGATATCTCCTAAAATTGTTGATTATTGTCTTTTAATATTAGGGGCATCAGTTGGATGTAGGTTTGCAGATAAGTCATTTAATGAAGTAGCTAAAAATGCTTTTCACAGTTTTATAGCAACCTTCTTACTTGTGTTGTTAGGTGTTGTAGCGGCCTTTGCAGCAAGTTTAATAATTGATAAAAACTTTTTTACTCTACTGCTTTCTTACTGTCCGGGGGGAATTTATGAAGTAGCTGTAATCGCTATTTTTTTTAATCTAGATCCAGAATTTGTATCATTTCATCATATCATTCGCTTATTAATGATATTATTTATCGTGCCTGTTATACTGAAGTTTTTACAAAAAACCTGAATTAAACTATCTTTTTTTGACATTGATCCCCTTTCGATCTAATTTTTTCAAATGGCAAATGTTGTAGATTTAATTGGAAGAATTTTTATTTCGGCTTTGTTCTTAATCTCGGCCTACAATAAAGTTTTTAATTTAGAAGGGTCTATGGGTTGGATGGAAGGATTTGGGATACCTGGTTTTTTTATATTCCCTGCAATAGCTGTTGAAATCATTTTACCTGTTCTTGTCATAGTAGGTTATCAAGCAAGAATAGCGGCAGGAATTCTTGCGGTTTTCTGCTTAATGACTGCTTTTCTTTTTCACTTTGATTTTGCAGATCAATCACAATTAATATCTTTTCTAAAAAATATTGGATTAGCGGGTGGGTTTTTATTTATTGTTGCAAATGGAACAAAAGACTGGGCAGTGGATAGAGAAAAAAAATACGTTAGGTTGTAATTCTTTTAAAAAAACTTTTATATATTTGCCATCCTATTATAAATAAAATAGTCATCATTATTATTAATGTTAATGGTCTATCCCAAAGAAATGCCCATGAACCATCACTAATTAATAGAGATCTCCTTAAATTCTCTTCCATTAACCCTCCTAAGACAAAAGCAAGAATTAATGGTGGCATGGGAAAATCATATAAACGTAGAATGGTTGCAACGACTGCTATTCCGATCATCATGTAAATATCGAAATTATTAAATGACATTAAATAAATTCCCGTAACTGAAAAAAATAAAATTAATGGAATTAAAAATGTTCTAGGTGTTGCTAATACTCTAGCAATATAAGGTATTAAAGGAAGATTTAGAATTAAAAGTATTACCATTCCAATATACATAGACATTATAACTGACCAAAAAATTTCAGGATTGGTTTGATAAAGTCTTGGACCTGGTTGAATTCCAAAACCAAGTAACGCTCCAAGCATCACTGCTGTTGTTCCGCTTCCAGGTATACCTAACGTAAGTAAAGGAACAAAAGATCCCGAACATGCTGCATTATTGGCTGTTTCTGGTGCAGCCAATCCATTCACACTTCCTTTTCCAAATTTTTGCTTTTCTTCATCATTAACAAAATTTCTCTCCATTCCGTATGCTAAAAAAGAAGCTATTGTTGATCCTGCACCAGGCAGAACTCCAATGATAAAACCTAGGACTGACGAACGAGGAATAGTAGTCACCATCTTTTTTGTCTCGATTTTATCTAATTTAATTGAGCCTAGTTGAGATAATGAAATTTGTTTTGCCACTCTTGTTGGATCATTTGCTTTAAAGATTATAGTTAGAGCCTCGCTCATCGCAAAAGTTGCCATTACTACTAAGACAAAGCTTATACCATCTGATAAATTCATATTTTGAAATGTAAATCTTGGAATATCTGAGAGAGTATCTTGGCCAACACTTGCTAACATTAGTCCGAGGACTACCATCATCATAGCTTTTAAAAAATGACCTTTCGCTGAAAAAGCTGATACTGCAGTTAAACCTAAAATCATCAAACCAAAATAATCTGGAGACCTAAAAGCTAAACTAACTTTTGATAAACTTGGTGCTGCTATCAGAAGAAATATTGCTGCGATGGTGCCGCCTGCAAAAGAACTATAAGCTGCGATAGCTAATGCTTTGCCAGCTTTTCCTTGTTGTGCCATTGGGTATCCATCAAATGAAGTTGCAACTGTTCCTGGTATACCTGGTGCATTGATTAAAATTGAGGATGTAGATCCACCGAAAACTGCACCATAATAAACGCCTGCCATTAAAATTAAACCTGTTGACGGTTCAAAGCCATAAGTAATAGGTATCATTAATGCAATTGCAGTCATTGGTCCTAAACCTGGTAACATTCCAATTATGGTTCCAGCAAAACAACCAATCATTACCATCATTAAATTTTTCAATGAAAAAGCTGTTTCTAAACCAATGAGTATTCCTTCGATCATCCCATAACTCCAATATATTGTAAAAATGGATCACGAAGATAAATATTTAATAATCCGTGAAGGAGATACATAAATATTGCTACAAAAGGAAATGATAACAGAAATATCCATAACCACTTCCTCTCACCTAAAACGATATAAGATAAAACTAAAAAAATAGAAGTTGATAAAAAATATCCTACTCTTAAAATTGTTAGTCCATACAAAACCATAAGAATAACTAACGTAATTGTTTTTTTATAATCTAAAACTTTTAAATCTACCTTTGAAGGTCTTGTTTCTGGTAAAATAATATAAAGAGCTGAAAATATTAAACCTGTATAGCCTAAGTAAATTGGAAACGTTTTTGCATTGAAAGCTGCGTTTTCATCAAAAGTAAAAACTTGAATTTGATATGCTGTATAAAGATAAAAACCTGAAAAAATAAAAAAGAGCAGTGAAATAATCTTTGAAGGACTAATTTTCACCGCTCTTTCCTTAAGTATCTATTTAATTACGCCTAAATTTTTTAACAAACCAGTCATTTCAACTGTTTGTTTTTCTAAAAATTTAACGAATTTTTTGTCTGGGTTATAAATATTTACCCAAGCATTTCTTTTTCTGACTGCTTCCCATTCAGGTGTTTTTTGAACATCGCCCAACATTTTTGCAATTTTCTTTCTCTCACCATCACTCATACCTGGAGGGCCAAAGAAACCTCTCCAATTTACGAAAATTGCGTTTGTACCTTGCTCTTTTAAAGTTGGAACATCTGGAGCATCAGCAACTCTTTTAGGAGCTGTAATACCAAGAATTTTTACTTGATCTCTAGCGCCCATTACTTCACCTAAACCAGTTGAAAGGATTTGAGTTTCACCTGATAAAAGTCCTGCTAAAGCTTTTCCACCTGCATCGTAAGGAATGTAAACAACATCATTTGGATTAGCACCAGCTTCTTTAAATGCTAAGGCACCAATTAAATGGTCCATGCTTCCTCTAACGGATCCACCAGCCATTTTTACTGACTTAGGATTTGCTTTGTAAGCAGCAACTACATCTTTCCAAGAGTTGTAAGGTGAGTTTTTAGCTGCAACAATTGCGCCGTAATCACCAATCACACCAGCTATTGGCACAACATCTTTATAAGATGTAACCTTGGCTGCGTTCTTTTTATCTACATAACCAGAGTGTCTAGTTATTGATCTAAGAACTAATGGAGTAGATTGAACTAAAATCGTATCTGAAGGTTTAGTATTTATCATGTATGATAAAGCTTTTCCTCCACCACCACCTGACATATTTTCAAATGATGCACTTTTTAAAAAACCAGCTTTAGTTAAAGCTTCACCAGTTCCTCTAGCAGTTCCATCCCAACCACCTCCAGCACCACCACCAATTACAAAGTGTAATTTGTCAGCAGCGAAAGATGTGTTTGAAACTGAAGTTAAAAGAACAGTTGCGAAAACTAGGCTGATAAGTTTTTTGAACTTATTGAACATTATTTCCCCCTGTGTTTATTAATTGTAAGTATTAAAATAAATATCTAAACTAGAGTCAACTATGTATTAATTGAAAAAAGTTCCTCGAATTCTCAATAATTCTCTTGATAACCCAGAATGCTCTTTAAAAGCTTTTCTTCCATGCAACCAAAAATAGTTATTAGAAAAAATTGTCGACCCCACAGGTAGTGGAAAGCTTATTTTATTTTTACTTTGTTCTAAAGCATCTGATAATTTTTGCAAAAATAAACCTTGTTTCATATTTTTTGGTTCAGGAAATTGATCAATATAGGAAATAACTGGCTTGCCATTTTTATCTTTTGAAAATACTGGATGTTCAACTTTATAATCAACATTCTTGCTTTTTGGAGATCCCCATACGAAATCTTCTTGACCCACAGGATCATTACTTAAATCTTCCAAGTGTTCCCAATCATCTAGATGTAAAATTACACTTTCTCCTCCACCTACATTCTGTTCCTCCATTTTGGTCATTATAATCCAATCAGTTTTCTCTTTTACATATGTTCCATCCGTATGAAGATCTAAATTTGTGTACGCCTTTCTCAAATATGAATCGCTACTGTCTTGATGTTTTACATAAAATCTTGCGTAATATTTGCCAGTCATTGAATCAAAGTTTGGATTGCCAATTAGATAAGCAAGACCTGTTGAAAGCTTGACTAAAAAATCTTTGTCAAATTTCTTATTTTTAATATCAGGCTCAACAATGGCAGTCCCGGTTTTTCGATCATTAAGAATTTCACTTAAAGTTTTACTTAATTTATTTTGAAACACCTCATCTAAGCTTTTTGCCAAGCTAAATCTGGAAAATGGTTTGTATTCTAAAGAAAGAATTGAATGTTTTTTAAAAGGAAAAATCAATCTATCTAGGTCGCTTTCATTTAACTTAATTACACGAACTCTTTTAGAATTATTATGATCTGATATTGAGAAACTCATTTAATCAATAGTGCCCATGATCCACAAAATAATAAAAATTGCTAATATTGGTTCCATTATTAATTTTACCATAAATCAAATGTTAGTCAAAAAACTTAATAAAATTGCTGAAGCAATAGTAGGTATCACTAAATTTTTTTTAGATATTATAAATATTGCAATGCAAGTAAAGAATACTATCAGTCTTACTGTAAGCTCTGAATCCGCTAAAACTCCAGCGGGAAATATAATCATTCTTCCAAGTAGTGCGGCCAAAGTTGAATAGGCAACACAATTAAACCATTTAAAAATTTTTGATTTCACACTAACTTTTTCTGAGGTAAGTGCACCCATAAATCTAGATATATATGTAGCAATTGAAGTTGCTATAATTGCAAAAATTATAATTTGACTACTTGCCATCTTTTTCTCCAAATAAATAAGCAATTGTCCCTGCTATCAATCCAGCAAATAATAATGACCACTCAGTAGAAAATAAATAAATTACCGGTCCTAAAGTTGTTCCTAAAATAATCGAAATAGATATGGCTATATTCCTCATAGCACCTATCATCATACAAAAAAAATAAATCGGATTTACTATCGCTAATCCAATTAACATTTCTTTATTTAAAAGATCTGCTGCTAGGTATCCAATAACTGTCATTAGTACAGCTGTTAACCAAGTTCCAGTACCAATGCCTATCCAAAAATCTATTCGATATTTTGCATTAATCTTTTTATAAGTGTCTTTAGCAATTAACCACGATGAAACTGCAAGAAAATGACAAGATAAATAATATTTCCATTTAGGTTGGGATTTGTGCTCAAGTAAAGGAAATAAAGAAACTGTCATTGGATAGAGTCTAAAATTAACTAACCAAACTGCTAAAAAAATATTTACAATAGATGCACCTAATAATAATGACTCCGCCATTACTAATTGTCCAGGTAATGCATAGGTAAAAAAACTTGAGGCTGCACTCTGTTGAATATTAAATCCAGCATCTTTGAGTAAAGCGCCTAAAGCAACAAAACACGCTGCTAAAGGTAATGCCGGACTTCTTGCACCTTTTAAAGATTTTAAACCTGTAAAGAAAGCTTGCGAGTTAATCATCCACCAAGGAATAATCTTCCTACGTCCGGATTTTTTAAAAGATCATCCCCTTTGCCTGCAATAGCTGTTTGACCAGATACTAAAACGTAACCTATATCTGCGAACTCTAAACCTTTTTTTGCATTTTGTTCTACAAGTATAATTGTTTTCTTCTCTGCTTTTTGAAGATCTTCTAAAATTTCAAAAACCATATTAATATATTTTGGTTCCAAACCAATTGATGGTTCATCTACTAATAGTACTGATGGTTTCATAACTAACGCTCTTGAAATTTCCAATAATCTTCTCTCACCACCTGATAAAACTTTTGCAGGTTGATTTCTTCTATTTCTTAATCTCTCATATTTTTGGAAAATTCTCTCAGCTTCCTCATAAGCTTCGTCCTGTTTATCTTTAATGTATCCACCCATTAAAAGATTTTCCTCAACTGTCATATCAGGAAATACTGAGTTATCTTGTAAGATATAAGCTATGCCCACTTTGCTAAGCTTCTGTGCAGGAGTTAATGTCGTAATTTCATTTCCCTCTAATTCAATTTTTCCATCAAAAATATTTGTGAAACCATATATTGAATGGAGAATAGTAGATTTTCCCGCACCATTAGGTCCTATTAAACATAACGATTGAGCCTTACTGACTGTTAAATCAAAATTATGTAGTATCTCCATTTTTCCATAGCCAGCATTTAAACCTCTTATGGTTAGATGAACATCATTAGGAGATAATTTATTTAAATCTTCTAAACCAGGTGCCTTACCTAAAACATCGTATTGATTTGCCATTACTGCGCCCCTAAATAAGCGTCAACAACTCGCTTATCATTCTTAATTTGATCTGGAGAACCCTCTGCTAACATTTTACCGTGCGCTAAACAGAAAATTTTTTGGGCTAAACTCATAATTACTTTCATATTGTGCTCTATTACTAATAAAGTAATTCCATAATCTTTATTTATTTTAATTAATCTATCTATAATTCCGTTAATTAAAGTTGGATTAATTCCGGCTGTAGGCTCGTCTAATAAAAGCATTTTAGGCTCATTCATCAAAGCCATCGCTAATTCAAGTAATTTTTGCTGTCCGAATGATAAATCACCTGCTCTCAAATTTCTTTTTTGATAAAGACCTACAAAGTTTAAAATATTTTCTGCTTTATCAGTAAGTTCAGCAGGTACTTTTGCAAAAATAAAACCTGAGTCACTAGCTTTATGACTTATAAGCATATTCTCTACACAATTAAGTTTTGAGTAAATTCTTGTTTGTTGAAAGGTTCTTAATAAACCAAGTTTAGCGACTGCTGGCACTGGCATTTCGGAAACTTCTGTATTATCAAAAACAATTGATCCTTTATCAATCGGATGAGTTCCAACAATAGAATTGAATAAAGTAGTTTTACCTGAACCATTAGGTCCTATTAAACCAACTATAGATCCCTGTTCTACCGAAACAGAAATATCTACGTTAGCTTGAACACCGCCAAAAGATTTACTTACATTTTTAACTTGTAAAATACTCATTTTAATTCCACCTGTGCTTTACGATCTTTTTCATCTATCACTTCACCAAATCTTTCAGGATATTTTTCTCGTAACCAACCCATTAATCCTTCTGGGAAATAAACTACGATTACTACAATTAAAACTCCTAACGCTACATACTGCCAGCCTAATATTAGCGTCCAAAGTCCTTCTTTGAAAAAATGGAATAAAGTTGCACCAATTACTGGTCCCCATAAAGTTCCTTTACCACCAAGAATTGCCATAAGGACCATGAATACTCCCATCTCTCTTCCATCAAATGCGACATCGGTTGAGTCTATATATCCAATTAATCCACCCATAATTCCACCAGCAAGACCACAGAAGAAGGCTGAACACATCCAACCAACAATTTTATATTTCATAGTTTGGATACCCATAGCTTCTGCTTTATCCTCGTTGTCTCTTATTGCATTTAAAATTAATCTAAATCTAGAACCGTAAATATATTTAACAAAAATAAATGTTCCAACTAGTAATGCAAAACTTAAAAAGTAGAAAAATTTTCCTCTAGCTTCAGTATCAACTATTTCTGCAGGAAAAGGTGGTGTAGTAAATCCTTGACCAGCCCCAATGATTTCTATTCCTCCAGCAATTTCACCTGCAGCGATACCTAAACCTAAAGTACAAATCGCAAAGTAATGTCCTCTCAAACCTAAAATAGCATAACCTATGGCTCCTGCGATAATGGCAGGAATAATTGCTGAAACTAATAATCCGACACATATTCCTTGAAAATATTGTGCTGTAGTATGAACAAAAGTTTTTTCACCACCGCTTTCTGTCCATTCTGCTAATGGGAAAAACATTCCCACTTGAACTGAAGCGGTTAAATACATCCCGAGACCATAAAAAAGAATATTTCCAAAAGTATTGTAACCCATTTCTCCACCTTGTAAATTCCAAGTCATTGCCAGAACAATCAAGACGCAAAGATATGTAAGCTGAACTTTGAAAGCCGAGAATAAATAAGGTGCAGCTAGACCTAAGATAATTAGACCAGAATATAATATTAAATCTTTTTGTTTTACCTTATTCATTTATTTTAAATACTCCCTTTTCTTTGAAAGTTTAAATCTTCTGTAAACTAATATTAAAACGAGCAGCATAAATACTGCTCCAATTCTAAATTCTGTTCCTAGAATATAATCTGCAAACTCTTCAAATAATCCCAATCCCATTCCTGAAACTGCAACTGCAGGTAAATTTCCAAGACCTGCAACAATAACTATCATGAAAGATCTAACTGTGTAAGGCAGTCCCACATAAGGATGAAGTGTAAGAGTGATTGAAATTAAAGCTCCCGCAATCCCACATAAAGCAGCGTTGATACCAAAAGTTGCAGCATAAACTTTTTCTGTATCTACACCTAAAATTTTTGCAGCTCTAGCATTTTGTGCTGTAGCTCTTATTGCTCGTCCAAGTTTTGATTTCCTCATGTAAATAACTAGAGCGATGGCGTATAAAACACTTATAAAAGCAGAGAATATTTTTGAATTAGGTAAAGTAACCGAGTTATCAAACAACATTGTTGTGCCATATTCAGATTGTGCCACAACTACGTCTGCGCCGAAAATAAAATTCATTAATTGTTGAAATACAATTGCAATACCAAAAGTGGCTAAAATAGAAATAAATAAATCTCGATCCACAACTTTATTAATAACTAACTTGTAGAGTATCCATCCAACAAAAAACATAATTATGGGAGAAATAATAACTCCCCAAGCAGGATGAATTCCCCAAAGATAGATAGTGTATGCAATATAACCTCCTAGAATTACTAGATCACCCTGTGCAATATTAATTATATTCATCACACCCCATTGAAGAGCCATGCCGTATGCGATCAACGCAAATAATATGCCTAAAAGAATTCCATCCAGTGATGCCTGGACCATTAACATTGGAGCTTTAAAAATAAGAAAGTCCATAAAATTTTTAAACTTATAAAAGAAAAGCCCCTAGAAAACTAGGGGCTTTTCAAATTATTCAGAAGTTATTAGCTTCTTTCAGACCATTTCGGGATTGGATGATAGAACTTATCAGAAGCCCATTTTGTAGGAGCTACTACTCTATTCTCACAATCATCGCCTTTACATCTTACTTGGAACAAGATCATTGGCTTAGCAACGTTTTGGCCACCAGGTCCAAATTTAATGTTTCCATAGAAAGTTTGCATTTCTGTATCTACTAGCGCATCTCTAACTGCATCTCTATCAAAAGAATTTGCTCTTTCGAACGCATCTTTAAATACTAATAGTGCTGCAGAAGACTCTGCTGATTGATATGGCGGGTCATATCCAAATTCTTTTTGGAAGTCTTTAGCGTATTTCTTACCAGAGCCAAAGAATTTATCTTTGTAAGATAAATTTTTGTGCCACTGAGAAGCACACAATGCGAATTCTGATTTCTTTCCATGTTGTTTAGAAAGTTTAGCTGCATCACAGTGTGTCATCGCTAACATAGGAACATCAACTTTCATTTCAGAAATTTGTCTGATTGCAGTTAACGCGCCTTTTGTGTGACCTGATACAACAAGTACATCTGGCTTAGTAGCTTTTACTTTAGCCAATGTAGCTGCCATATCGTTAAGTTCTTTTGGTAGTTTATCATCGATGATAATCTCAGATCCAGTTCTTTTCGCTGCATCTAAAATACCAAGTCTCACGTCTTGTGAGAAAGCGTCTTGTTCGAACGCTTGAGCTATTTTAACTCCCTTACCACCGTTTTTCTCTACCGCTAAATCGATAGCTACTTCAAGGTATTGGTTAGCTGGTGATAACACCGCGAACAAATATTTGTATCCTTTAGTAAATAAAGATCTAGATGCACCATTCGCTTCAACCATAGGAATTTTATATTTCTCGGTTACTGGTGCAATGGCTTTCGTTAAACCTGAACTGTATGGTCCAAGCATGTAATGAACGCCATCTTGTTTAATTAGTCTTTCAGCTAACTGAGCGGCTCTTTTTGGGTTTGACTCATCATCATAGTAAATGATCTCAAACTTATATTTCTTACCTTGTACTTCTACTCCACCCATTTTGTTAATTCTCTCAACGGCCATGTTGTAACCATTTTGAGTATGAACTCCATTCGAAGAGTATTTACCTGTAAGAGATATTGCAGAACCTAACACAATGTACTCACCTTCTACTTTTGCAAAAGAAGAAGTAAAAGATACAAGTGCTAAAGTTATTGCTGAAATAAATGTAACAAATAGTTTAGCTATTTTATTCATTATTTCCCTTCTTGTTAATTAATTAATTAATGATTAATTAAAACAAGAAATAGAGATTTTGACAACAGTAAGAAGTGATTAAAAATTCTGTGTCGCAGCAATGTAAACTGCTAAAATTAGAAGAACACACGCAGAAATTGTATTTAATAGCTTTGGTTTGCTTCTTAACCATAGTGAAATTTTCTCAGCTGCTAATCCATAAATCATTAACGTTAAAAAATCTAAAACCACGTATGTAATTAATAATATTAAAAACTGTGAAATGATATTTGATCCGAAATTAATAAATGTAGGAAAAATTGTTCCAAAGAATAAAAGTGCTTTTGGGCTTAGTCCAGCAACTAATAATCCATCTTTATAAAACGATAGTGGTGATTTTAAATTTTGATCTTTAGAATTAAAACTTCTAATTTTAGAATTAAAAGTGTCATAAGCTAAATAGACTATATAAAATATCCCAGCCCATTTTAAATAGTATAGAACTTGTGGGTTATCACTTAAAAAAGAACCAATCAAAAAAACTACTAAAATAGCCTGGATAGTATTTGCAGATATATCTCCTAAAGCAGTCCAAACAGATCTATTAAGTCCATAGTTTAATGTATGTGAAACAATTACAACTCTGGGCGGACCTGGAGAAATAAATAAAAATAAAATGATTTGTAAAAATATTATATAGTCTGTCGGAAACATTTAATTATTTACTATATATAAATTTATGAAAAAAAAAAGTTTTATCCCTCAAACAAAAGTTAAAAACCCTGAGCCAAAAGAAAAAGATGATAATTGGATTATTTGGGCTGCTTGGGCAGATAGGATTACTTTTGAAGAAATAAAAGAAAAAACTGGAAAGAATGAGTCTCAAGTAATTAAAATTATGAGAAAAAACTTAAAGCCGAGTTCATTTCGTTTATGGAGAAAGAGAGTGCATAATACAAGCATCAAACATAGAAAAAAGTTTCAATTAGGTAGAAAAAAACTTAGAGAAAAAATTAAATTAACTGATATATATTGATTATGAAAAAAGTCACAATGTATACTGGCAATCCTTGCTCATTTTGTGCAGCAGCTAAAGCCTTATTAAAAACCAAAAATGTTGAAATAGAAGAAATTGATATTTGGGCTGACCCAGCTAATGCTAAAGAAATGTTACAAAGAACCAATGGTGCAAGAACTATTCCTCAAATTTTTATTGGGGATCATTACATTGGTGGTAATGATAAACTTCAGGAAGCGAACAGAAACGGTGAATTAGATAAAATAATAGATAGAAAATGAGGAGAAATTTTTTAAAATATTTAAGCTTAACAATTTCCACATTTTTTATTCTTCCTTTAAACTCGCTATTTGCAAATACAAAAAAAATTATCAATAAAAACCTCACAAAAAAACAAAAAGAAATAATGTTTAACGAGGGAACTGAAAAACCTTTTTCTAGTGATTTACTTAGAGAGAGTAGAAAGGGTTTTTATCATTGCGCTAATTGTGGGAATAAACTTTTTGCCTCTACTAGTAAATTTGACAGTGGTACTGGTTGGCCATCATTTTCAGAGGCTTTGCCTGGAGCTTTCAAAACTAAAATTGATTACAAGTTTGGCATGGTTAGAACCGAATATCACTGTGCTAAATGTGGAGCTCATCATGGGCATGTTTTTAATGACGGTCCAGGTACAAATGGAAAAAGATTTTGTAACAATGGTCTATGTCTAATATTTAAACCAGAGTAGAAGCGAAATGTTATTAATTAAAAAAATAACTAATATATTTAAATTTTTTTTAATTATAATCTTTATAACTTTTTCGCTTACGCTTTTTATAGATTTTTTTTTTGGAAAAAAAATTCTAGAGGCTACTGATAATTTTTGGAAAAAAACTGAATTTTATGGAAGGATTTTAAGAATTGATCATCCAGTATATCACCATAGCTTAAAAAAAAATGTTAAATTAGAGAACGCTAAAGGTTTCGATGGATTATTTACTTTTTGCACAGATAATCATGGATTTAAAAACGCTTGTAATCAAAAAGTTGATAAAGAATTTGAAATAGGTTTTCTAGGCGACTCCTTTACTGAAGGGGCTTCGGTAACTTATGAAGATTCTTTTGTTGGAATTTTCAAAAGCTCTACAAAAAAAGATGTGGCTAATCTAGGTGTGGTTTCGTATTCACCAAAAATTTATCTATCTAAGATAAATCATTTACTAAATGAGGGTTATAAATTTAAAAAAATAGTAATTTTTATAGATATAAGCGATTTGTATGATGATAGTTTTTATTACTCTTTAAATGATAAGCTTGAAGTTGGAGAGAACCAAAAAAGAGGGAAAAAATTATTTTTAAGGAGAATCTTAAGATCAAATTTTCCCTTCACCAATTTCTATATGTATGTGTTAAAAAATTTAAATAAAAAAGAGGAAGTTGACTTGAAAAAAATTAATTTTGATCGTCCAACGTTTCACAAAGACGCTATTTTAAAGTCCCTTTGGACATATTCAGAAAAAGATTTTATTAAAGGCTATTTCGGCTCTATAAGTGAAAATCAAAAAAAAATGTTAAATACTATGGACGAACTTTACAAATTACTTGAAAAAAAAGGTATTGAGATGAGTTTAGCAGTGTACCCTTGGCCACAACAGCTTGAATATGATGTAGAAAATTCAGAGCAGGTAAAAATGTGGGAAAATTTTTGCAGGAATAGATGTAAGCATTTTTTTAATTTTTTTCCTTATTTTTTTGAGTCAAAAAATAAAATTGGATATTTAGATACATATAAAAAATATTATTGGTGGAATGATATTCATTTTAATAAAGCTGGGAATAAAGTTATAGCAAAAGAACTTATAAAGGTTTTAAAATGAAAATTGTGGGATTTATTTTATCAAGGAATAATGGAAATCTCATAGAGAAAGCGATAAAGAAATGTCCCAAATGTATTAACGAAATATTTATAAGCGACGATAAGTCAAATGATAATACCCAAGAAATTGCCAAGAGAAATGGGGTTCAAGTTTTTACAAACGAAAAAGTTAATGGATATGGAGGAAATGTTAAAAATGCTCTTAAGATTGCTTTTGAAAATTTTGATGCTGATTATGCAGTTGAAATTCATGGTGATGGTGCACAATTTCATCCTGATGCAACTTATGATGCATTAAAAATAATTAATGATCAAATAACAAAACCAGATTTAATACTTGGTTCAAGATTTCTAGATTTTAAAAATAACATGAAAATGGGCTATCCATTAGAACGAATGATACCCAACTTTTTTATAAGCAGAATAGAGAGGATATTGCTTAAAATCAATATTACAGACTTCCATCAAGGATTTAGAATTTATAGTAAAAATTTTTATAAGACGATAAATCTGAACAACTTAGCTGATAATTATTTGTTAAGTTTTGAAGTTATATTGCACGCAAAAAAAAATAAGCTTCAAATATGTGAAATTCCTGTAATCTGTGATTATAAATCAGATCATACATCGCATAAATTATTTGGAAAAAACTCTGCCTTTACCTATCAGATAGAAACATTTAATTTAATTTATAAATATTTTAGAAATAAATTATAATGAGACAAAAAATATTATTAGTCGGGGCCAATGGTTATATTGGTAGCCAATTATATAAAAAACTAAAGCATAAATTTGATATCTATCCTATTGATAATTTTTTTAGGAAAACAAAAAAACAAAAGTTTGTAAAAAAAAAAGATTATAGGGACTTAAAAATAAATTTTTTGAGAAAATTTTCTTCTTGCGTATGGCTATCAGGCCACTCTTCTGTTCAACAGTCTGTTCCAGATCCTTTTGGCGCTATTGATAATAATTTAAATGGTTTGATTAATTTTAAAAAAATATTTAAAGGGAGACTTATCTATGCAAGTTCTGGAAGCGTGTATAGCCAGATTACAGGGATGTGCGATGAAGATACTCCAATTGGTGATCCAACAAATATATATGACTTTACGAAAGTTACGATTGATAAATATTTTCAATTGACCAAGGCAGATTGCGTCTCTTTAAGATTTGGTACAGTGATTGGTGCATCAGATAATATAAGAACTGAACTTTTGTTAAATAATATGACATTGGATGCTTTGACAAAGAAAAAAGTATTTTTGGCAAACCCAAATGTATTTAGACCAATTTTATTTATTGATGATTTAGTGAATGCTGTAGAAAAGATTGTCAGTAAACGAAACAGTAAACAAATCATTTATAATCTTTGCTCTACAAATTTAAGGATGATTGATTATGCGAGAGTAGTTTCTAAAAAGTTTAATTGTAAAATTGTAAAACTTAAAAATACAAAAACATATAATTTCAAAATGAGCAACAGAAGATTTTGTGAAGAGTTTAGTTTTAAATTTACTAAGAATATTAATAAAATTATAGATAATCTTGAAAACTTTTATTTAAAAAGATTATAGCGCAATGAAGGAAATAAAGTTAACATCCTTCCTTTAAATTTTACTTTCTTCAACTTATTAATCATGGTCTTTTTATAATTCCAGCTTAATAAAATAGCTGTGTCATAACTTGAAATATTTTTTTTAACATAATCCCAATTATTTACTTTGATATTCAATCCAGGAAAAAACTTTCCATTTTTTACTTTTGTATCATCGACGCAATTTAATAGCTTTGAATATAATTTTAAGTTACAAACATTCGCAAAAATAACACCCCTGGCAGGCGCTCCAACCAATAAACATTTTTTTTCAGTTTTAGAAATTAAATAATGAATTGAAGACTTTATTTTATCGATTTTATTATTTAATTTTTCGGAGAATTTTTTATAAAAGTAATATTTATTTAAACCTCTCTTTTTTTCTTTAAGTAGAAGACCAACTGTTTTCCGCAATTTTGTCTTATTCTTGTTTTTTTTTGCAATCACTCTAATACTCCCACCTTGAGTATTTATTAATTTAACGCTTTCAATTTCGAATCCTGCATTCGACAACATTGATTTTAAACCAGTTATTGTATGGTTAAATACATGTTCATGGTAAACAGTATCAAAATTTCCAGAAAATAAAGTGGGTACGGCATAAGCAACTTCAAACAAAAATTTACCCTCATCGTTAAGCAATTTATTTATTGTTTTAAAAGACTCAGAAACTTTTTTAAAGTGAGCAAAAACATTAATTCCAATTATGATATCAAAATATTCCTCATTTTTTTTATTCAAAAAATTTTTACCAAAATGGTCGTAGATTACTTTAAGTTTTCTTTTTCTATGTATAAATCTAAAATTTTTTGCTGGATCAACACCAATAACATTAAAATTTTTATTGAGATCATTTAATAAAGTCCCATCATTACAACCAACCTCTAAAATATTTTTTTTATTTCCATATTTTTTTTTAATTAGTCTGCTTAATTTTTTAAGATGATTGATGTTATCTTTGGAACCGCTGCTAAAGTGTGAGTATTTTTCAAATATTTTTTTTTCACTAGGTGTATCTTTTAATTGACAAACAAAGCAGCTTTTACAAATCATTACTTGTAATTTAAATGTTTTGTTGCTTTTCTTTAAAGATGAAGAAAACCCATTAACAAGTGGAATACTTTTAAAATCTAAAAATTTTGATAATTGGTTTTTTTTGCAAGCTAAACATTTCATTATTTTTTTAATTTCAAAACTATATAGTTATTAGTTAAATCTACATTAAATTGGTTTAAAATACTCTCATTTTGTACACACGGGCTTTTGTGATAACCGCATAGATCCTTAGATGCAAATTTTGTATATTTTTTATTGGTAAAAAAAATTTCAAAATTTTCACCACTATTTGTTTTTTTACTCAGAGATTTAAAGATCTGTTTATTATAATTTATTTCAGGAAACAAATAACTACTTTCAGATTTGTTAATTGTTTTATCAATATTCTTTACTAAGAAAACCGAAAAAAGAATTACTAAAAATATCGAGGATATACTTCCAAATAATTTTTTTTGCTTGTGAAAAAAAATACTTGTATCCACATAATAAATGATTATGAAAAATATCATAGAAATTAAATAAGCAAATAAATATCTGCCATCTGGTAACTTTAAACATACTATAATAGAAAATAATAAAGACGAAAAAAGCAAAAAGTTAATATCAATTTTTTTTGTATTGTTTGATTTTTGGAAAATTATTTTATTATTTTTTAAAGCGAATAACATACTTAATATCAAAAATAAAAATATTACAGGTATTAAAAAATCAATTTTTTTTGTTAGATTATAATATCTGCCTTGCTTTAAGTACTCAGTTAACCAATTGAAGTTTTGAAGAAATATTTCTTTTTTCTTTTGATCATGTTTGTAATTTAAATAATATTGTTTATTCTCTTGAAAGTCTGGCCAGCCTTTAGAATGTAATTCTGAAAATTGGGATGTATTGATTGCTGATATTTCAAATTTAGCTTCAGACGAGTACCATTTCAAATTTTCAAAACAAGTAATTTGAACAGGATAAATCATACACCCTGAAATTATAATATTCTTAAATATCCAGAGTATTAAAAATATCCCTGCTAAATTAAAATAATTTTTTATTTTTGTGTGTAGTTTTTTTTTAAAGAATATAAAAATTGGAAAAGATAAAGCAAAAACGTACAAAGATTTTATAAATAAACAAAATACTGCGATTAAAGAAGTGTACTCAAAAATTTTTTTATCAAAAACTTTATTTAATTTTCCTCTTAAGAATACAAAAATTAGATAAAAATAAAACAAATGTCCAGGCCCATCATTACCTAATTCGCTGTTTCTATTCATTTCAATAAAGATAGTAAACAAAATTAACAAACTGAAAAATTTTAAAATTGTTTCCTTGTATTTAATAAAAATTTCTAAAAAAAATAGTAAAAATAAAATTAAGATCAATGGATTAACAAATAGTACTCCGTTTACTCCAGTTAATGATGTGTGAAAAAAAGAACTTAAATACTGAAGAATCGAAGATGTGCCAAACATTGGATGTAGAGAAGCAGATCCAAATATTATCTTAAAATCTGTTATTAATCTTGAAAATGGTAAATGATACCAGCCACCATCAGGCCTATAATAGTTCGAATAAGATAAATAAATTATTACTAGTAAGGAAAATACGATACTAAATTTTAAAAATTGAAAAATTTGCTCTGTTCCAAATTTTTCAGTAAAGACGAATAATAAAGGAAATAAAAATATTAAATTACTTATTATTGGGCTTAACGCAAAAAAAAAGTTTAGTAAAAATGCTATTATACTTAAAAACATTACTCCTAAAATTCCGTATTCGGAAAATGTTCCCTCTGTTTTAAATTTTAAAAAATATTTATTAAAAATGTAGCCGGCTGAAGTGACAGCTGATAAAAGAATAAGGCTTATAATAAAAATTTGAGTCACTATTCAATTTATTAATCTATATTTTTTTATCTATTCTGCAACTTAATCTAAATCTCCTATAAAAGGCATTGCATCGCCTGCACCAAGTTTTAAAGTAGATAATCCAGCAACTTTATTGGCAAGTTTTAGACACTCTTTTATAGGTTTTTCTTTGGATAAACTAAATGCTAAAGCTCCATTAAATGCATCTCCTGCTCCAGTGGTATCAACAGCTTTCACATTGCTCGCTTTTAAGTAAATTTCTTCTTTACCGTCAAAATAAAATAGTCCTTTTTCTCCAAGTGTAATTACTACTTTTTTAATTCCTAGATTTATCAGTTTATCTGCTGCTTTTTTTGCGTCTCGCTGATTGCTTATTTTTACTCCAGTATAAAATTCAGCTTCAGTTTCATTAGGAGTAAAATAATCGATATTACTATAGTAATCTTTTGAAATTTCTGATGCTGGTGCAGGATTTAAAATAGTAATACATCCGCTCTCTTTGGCAGTTTTCAAACAATGTAATGTTACGTCTTTTGGCACTTCTAATTGGGTTAAGAAAATTTTAGAACTTTTTATTAAGTCAATTTGTTTTTCAATTTCATTTACCTTTAAAGAGCTTGGTGCGCCTACAATTACGTTGATTGCATTTTTGCCAGTATTTTGGTCAACTAAAATACCTGCAACACCAGTTTGTTGATTGCTGTCTTGAATTACATTTTTTGTAGAGATTTTATTTTTTTCAAGTGTTTTTAAAGCCAATTCTCCGTAAGAGTCTTTCCCAATTTTACTAATGAAATTTGTTTTTCCACCTAGTCTTGATATTGCTATGGCTTGATTGCAGCCTTTTCCTCCTGGGCCTACATTATATTTTTTTCCTAAAATAGTTTCGCCTATTGATGGGATTTTATGTCCAGAAAAACTTATGTCAGCAACAAAAATACCTAGGACTGTTATTTCACTCATTAACCAACTTTAGCGAGAATTGGGAAGGTCGTCAAAATATAATAACTTATTACTTGGATATAATTTGTAGTAATCAAGATGCCAGTAATTAATAGAATGGCTCCGCCAGATTTTGTTATAGTTCCATAATATTTTCCAAAACCTTTTTTAGAATTTAAAAATCTACTCATATAGTATCCTGATAATATAAATGGAATAGCTAATCCTAAGGAGTAAAATGATAATAATAAAATTCCTTTACTAATCGTAGCCTCGGTTGCAGATAGAGCAATTATAGATCCTAAAACCGGACCAATGCAAGGTGTCCAACCAAAAGCAAAAGCCGCGCCAACTATAAAAGGAAATGCATAATTATCTTTATAATTTGAATTAGTTTGAATTCTTTTTTCAGTGTTTAAAAAAGAAAAATTTAAAAAACCTAACATTTGTAATGAAAAAATAATAATTATTAATCCTGCAACAATTCGTAATTCATTAGAAAAGAAAAGAAGCACGTTCCCTATTGCAGAAGCGGCCGCTCCAAGTGTTATAAAAACAAAGGAGAAACCTAGTGAAAAAAGAATAGTTTTAGTCAAAACTATTGATTTGTCTTTATCTATTTCCCCTAGATCTTTTCCAGTAATATAAGAAATATAACCAGGGATAATTGGAAGTACGCAAGGGGTGAGAAAACTTATAAATCCAGCCCCAAAAGCAAACGCAAGTTTAATGATCATATTACGTTTATATTTGCCTTTGAACTTTACCGCAATTACAATATTGGCTCATGATAATTAAATACGCAGGTTTTTTATTCACTCTTTTGTGGTCATATACTTTCATTAAGTCACAAAGTATTTTTAAAAAAGGATCAGGTATTTTAATTACTTTATTTGTAACCAATATATCATGGTTCACATTTATCGCAGCTTGCTTTTATGGGCTTAAAAATTTTAGTTTTTACCATGTACTTCTTGGAATAGCTTTTAGTGTGGTTTTAGTCCACTTGGCTTTTGCTCGATTATCTTTATCTATCAATAACAAATTTCGGGATAAAAGCACCCTTTTAAAAATTAAAACATTTATTGAGTACTTAATTTTAATAACTGTTGGATATTTAATATTTTTTTAAAAAGTATTAATTGAAGATAAAACTTTAAAATTCTTATCGGTGATGACTACTTCGCCAGATCTTGCTGTTTCTCCAGTTATTGCCAAGATAATTACATAATGTGTAACTAAAACTAGGTTTCCCCCTTTACCATTCCAATTATTTACATATCTTTTCAAGTCCTTAATCTGCTGTTTTTCATTTTGGTCATATGGTGGAGTATAAGTAGAATTTAATGCAGAAAATTCTTTGAAATTGCCAAAAGCATATTTTGCTGTATCTTTGCATCTACACCACTGGCTTGATAAAACTTGATCAATTTTTACTTTTTTTTCTCTAAAGAGTTTACCAATTTTTTTTGCTTGATTAATGCCCATCATGTCGAGATTTCTTTGGGTTTTACAATCATCAATTTTAAATCCTTCTGGGTCTCCGCCCCCAGGAGCTTTAGCATGTCTAATTAAAATAATTTTATCTCCAACCTGAGCTGGTTTCCAATTTTGTTCTGATGCTAGAGTTTGAAATGAAGTTAAAGAGAATATAATTATCAGTAGGGAAATAATTTGCTTCTTCATGGTGGATGGAATGATAATCTTACAAACTTGTGTCGCCTTGGTCTAGAGGACATGACAATGAAGATTATAATTTTTTGATAAGTTGTATTAAAACACTTAATTGGTTTGTGTATAACTACTCGCCTTTTGGTTTAAAGACTAAACAGATACCGTTGTTACAATATCGTTTTCCAGTAGGTTTTGGACCGTCATCAAAAACATGACCATGATGACCTCCACATTTTTTACAATGATACTCAGTTCTTGGATAACCAATGTGCATATCTTTTTTTTCTTCGAATACTCCTGGAATAGATTCGAAAAAAGAAGGCCAGCCTGAACCACTCTCATATTTAGTTGTAGACTCAAACAATTTTGTTCCACACCCAACACAGTGATAAGAACCTTCTCTTTTTTCATGATTTAAAGGACTACTACCTGGAGACTCTGTTCCCTCTTGTTTTAAAACATAATTTTGTTCTGGAGTTAAATTTGGATCCCAATCTTTACTCATCTTTTACTTTATCGTCTACACCATAAGGTCTGAAACTACCTTTATTTTCCAACTTGACTGCTTTAGCTGGGATGCCAACCATAGTTGCGTTTTCTGGAACATCTTTTACCACAACTGCGTTAGCTGCAATTCTTGCATTGTTACCAACTTTAATTGGCCCAATTATTTGTGCGCCAGACCCGATCACAACATCATTACCAATGGTAGGATGTCTTTTTTCATGTCGTTGTCTCTCGCTATCTATACTGGGAGAACTCCCACCTAAAGTGACGTTGTGATAAATAGTAACATTATCTCCAATTTCAGAAGTTTCGCCAACTACTACACCCATACCATGATCAATAAATAAATTTTTACCTATCTTGGCCCCGGGATGAATTTCAATACCTGTAAAAAATCTAATTGTTTGTGAAATAATTCTAGCTATTAAGTCAAATCCAGCTTTGTAAAAAAAGTTTGATATTTGATGAAAGAAAACTGCCTTTACACCAGGGTATGTGAGAATGATACTGATTATAGATTTTGCCGCAGGATCTCTTTTTTTTATAGATTCTAAATAATCACTCATAAGACGTATATAATGACTACTTGATAAATTTAAAGAAGAATATATAAAAACGCCATGAGTAGACCTTTTCATTTAGCTGTGCCAGCAGGAGACTTAAAGGATTCAGTTCATTTTTACGAGAAAATACTAGAGTGTAAACTAGGTAATAGAGAAGAAGGTAAATGGATTGATGTCGATTTTTGGGGAAACGAACTAACCTTACACAAAACCAATATGAAATTACCCTCTGAAAGACACGAAGTGGATATGGGATCAGTGCCTGTTCCTCACTTTGGAGTACACTTAGAGCCAAAAATATTTGAAAAAATAAAAGAAAATTTAAAAAAAAATAATATTGAATACTTAGATCAGCCCTATACTCGTTTCAAAGATAAAAAAGAACAACAAGAAACTTTTTTTATTAAGGACCCACACGGGAATGTTTTAGAGCTAAAAACATTTGGCTAATGAAAGCATATATAATTCACGAAAACGAAGCATGGACTAAACCCCTTGAATCTCATCTAAATAAACTTGAAGTTGGTTATGAAGACTGGCATGTTGAAAAGGCTAAAATTGATCTAAGTCAAAGCCCTCCTGAAGGTATTTTTTATAACCGAATGAGTGCGAGCTCACATGTCAGAGGACATAGATTTGCTCCAGAATATACATCTGTAATTATTAATTGGTTAAGAAGTCATAAAAGACGAATAATAAATGATGGTAATGCTTTAGCATTAGAAATAAGTAAGTCTCTTCAATATTTAAAATTGAGTGAAAGTGGAATTAAAACTCCTAGATCTATTTTTTGCTCAAGTAAAGAACAGATAATTCAGTCGGCGCGAGATTTTAAAAAACCGTTTATTACAAAACATAACAGAGCTGGTAGAGGTCTTGGAGTAAAGCTTTTTAATAATCAAAACGAATTAGAACAGTATGTTAAAGGACCAGATTTTGAAAATTCAATTGATGGCATTACAATTTTGCAAGAGTATATTGAAGCAGACCCAAAAGTGATCCATCGTCTAGAATTTGTTAATTCCAAATTTTTATACGCAGTCCAAGTTGATGCGGGTGACTCGTTTGAGCTGTGTCCTTGCGACAGTAAAAATAATTCTTTAAGCGATAAATCAAACAACCCAGATGGAAACAAGTTTATGATCTTAAATAATTATAAAAATCCTGACATAAATAAATATGAAAGTTTTTTGAAAAAAAATAATATTGAAATAGCTGGTATTGAATATATTACTGATAAATCAGGAACTAGATACACTTATGATGTCAATACAAATACAAATTATAATTCAATCGCTGAGAAAAAAGTTGGGCAAGATGGAATGTTAGAGATAGCAAAATTTTTAAAAAATGAGTTAAAAGCCTTTGAATAAATTTTTAGTTGATACAGTCGACTCTAAAGATAAGTTGATTCAATATTTCCGAAAAGGAATAAAAAAAGATAATGAACTAAGAATTGGCGTCGAGCACGAAAAATTTCTATTCTATAAGAGTGATTTAAAAAGAGTAGATTACAATCAAATAAAAAAAGTATTTGAAAATCTTAAAAATAATGGATGGGAGCCTGAGTATGAGAAAGATAGAATAATTGGTTTAAAAAGAGAAAATCAAAAAATTACCACTGAACCTGGTTTTCAATATGAATTGTCAGGTGCACCTTTTAAAAACATACATTTAGTTTGTTCAGAAAATAGCTCTCATTTCAATGAACTGAAAGAAATTTTTAGCTCTACTTCTATAACTACTTCTTCTATTGCATATGATCCATTTAATAAATTAACTGATATCCCTAAAAGTCCAAAAGAGCGTTACACAATTATGACATCTGAAATGCCAAAAGGTGGCAAATTAAGTTTAGATATGATGTACAAAACTGCAGGTATTCAGATTAATTATGATTATATTTCTGAAGAGGATTTTGAAAAAAAATTTAAAATCGGTAACTATTTAGCTCCCTTAACTATTGCTCTTTTTGCAAACTCTCCTTTTAATGAGAATAAGCTCTCAGGTTTTTTATCTTATAGAGGAAAAGTTTGGCAAGAAACTAATAGAGGTGGAATAATGCCAATTACTTTTGAGAATGTTAATTTTGAAAAATATATTGATCATGCAATCAATTACCCAATTTTATTTCTTAAAAAAAATGGAAAATATTACTCGCCAAACGGTCAAACTTTTAGGGATTTTTTAAATGGCAATTTAATTTTTTTAAAAGGAGAAAAACCAACTTTAGAAGATTTTGAAAATCACTTAAGTACTATTTTTACTGAGATAAGATTAAAACAGGTTATAGAGTTTAGATCTTTAGATACATGTAATTTCGGTTGTATTTGTAACGGTCCCGCTTTCTTTACAGGTTTAATTTATGGATCTTTGGAGGAGACTTATGAAATTATAAAAAATTGGAAAAAAGAGGAAGTTATGGAAGCATACTTAAACGCCCCTAAACAAGGATTAAACACTTTGCTAAAAAATAAAAAATTAATTGATTGGGCAAAAATATTTTTAAACTTGTCAAAAAAAGGCTTAGAAAAAAGAAATGAGCTGAATAAAAGTGGGAAAAACGAGACAATTTATTTAAAACATATAGAGGAAATTATTAGTAATAAAAAAACTAGAGCAGAAATGCTAATTGAACAATATAATAAAACAAAAAAATTAGATTTTTTAATTAATCATGACGAAAATTTTAGCTATTCAGGGTTCTGATCTTAAAAAAGTAAATATCAAAACTGATACAACTATTCTTTTAGCATCTGAAGCACAAAAAAGAGGCTACAAAATATATTATTTTGAACCAGAAAATTTGAGTTTTTTAAATGGAAAAGTTTTAGCTTCTTGTAAATATATAAAAATCAATGAAAATAAAAAGAAATTCTACTCATTGCTAGGAACTGTAAATTTTAATTTAGAAAAATCTAAAGTTATATTAATCAGAAATGATCCCCCTTTTGATAATCGTTATTTATATTCAACGTTTTTGCTTAACCATATTTCCAAAAAAGTAAAAATAATCAATAATCCATCAGCAGTAAGAAATGTTTCTGAAAAGCTTTTTTCTATTAATTTTATGAGGTATATGCCTCCTACTCTAATCAGTGAAAATCTTAATGAGATTAGGAATTTTTTTAAAAGATATAAAGCTGTTGTAGCCAAACCTATTAATGGTTTTAGTGGAAATAACGTTATTCTATTAAAAACTTTTAATGCTAATAAAATAAAAAAATTAATTAAAACGCATAATCATGTATTTTTTCAAAAATTTTTACCTGGAGTTTCTAAAGGAGATAAAAGAGTATTCATTATTAAAGGAAAGATTGTAGGCGCAATATCTAGAGTGCCTAAAAAAGGGAGTATTTTATCGAACATGAGCAAGGGAGCTCTGGCTAAGTTAACTAAACTTACAAAAAAAGAGGTTAAAGCAAGTAAAGTAATTGGTAAATTACTCTTTAAAAACAAGATATATTTTGCTGGAATTGATTTTGTTCAAGAAAAATTAATAGGTGATATTAATGTTACTAGCCCTACTGGGCTGGCTGCATACAAAGATTTATCTGGAATAAACCTTGCAAAATTGTTTTGGAACAATATTTAATTGACAGTTGACAAATTCCTGAATTTCTTGCTATAAACCTTTTAGCGCTGAGTTAAGGCAACTTGCGGGCGCTTTATAAATCCTGCTAAAGCGCACAAGTCATTTAGACCACCGCTTTAGCCGGTGGTTTTTTTTTGGAAAAATCTGAAATTAAACCGGGTATTTGAACCATATTGTACACCTGGCATATGCCGAAGTACTAAAAAGGAGAAGATGAACAGAATTAATTTTCGTTCATTCTTCTCCAGAAAGATGGAGAAAAAATGAACGAAACGATAAGAGAAACAGTAAGGGGGAAAATCAATGACTGATTTTAAACATCCAGAAACTATTGGCTTACATGGTAGTGATTATAGATCTGATCCTACTACAACAGCCGTAGCAGTTCCTATTTATCAAACAACTTCTTACCAATTTAAAAATGCAGAACATGCTGCAAATTTATTTGGTCTAAAAGAGTTTGGTAACATTTACACACGTATAATGAACCCAACGGTTGATGTGCTAGAAAAAAGAGTTGCAGCGCTTGAAGGCGGTGTAGCAGCATGCGCGGTGGGATCAGGTCAAGCAGCTTCAGCAATGTGCATACAAAACTTGGCACAAGCTGGAGATAACATTGTTGCTTCGACTGATTTGTACGGAGGTACAGTTAACTTATTTAAAAATACCTTAAGACAACAAGGTATTGAAGTTAGATTTGCAGATCCTGCAGATCCAAAAAACTTTGAAAAAGTGACTGATGATAAGACAAGAGCTTACTATGGTGAGACTCTTCCAAATCCATATCTTCGTGTTTTTCCAATTAAAGAAGTTTCTGATATCGGTAGAAAAAAAGGTATTCCTTTAATTATCGATAACACAGCTTCACCGGTTATATGTAAACCTTTAGCTCATGGAGCTGCAATCGTAATGCACTCTTTGACGAAATATATTGGTGGTCATGGTACTTCAATTGGAGGAATAATTGTAGATGGAGGAAATTTTGATTGGATTAAAGATAGAAAAAGACAACCTCTATTAAATGAGCCAGATCAAAGTTATCATGGTGCAGTTTGGGCGGATGCAGTTCCACAATTAACTGGTGCTAATATCCCATTTGTCATCAGAGCAAGAGTGGTTTTATTGAGAGACTTAGGAGCTCCATTAAGTCCATTCAATGCTTTTCAAATCATTCAAGGTTTGGAAACTGTAGCTTTAAGAATGAAACAACATTGTAGCAATGCAGAGAAAGTTGTGAATTTCTTAGATAGTCACAAAAAAGTTAAAAAGGTTATCTATCCAACTAATTATCAAGGTGAAATTAGAGATAGAGCTAAAAAATATATGCAAGGTGGTTATGGATCTTTAATAGGTATGGATCTAGGAACAAAAGAAGCAGGTGCTAAGTTCATTGACAACTTAAAAATGCTTTACCACGTAGCAAATATTGGTGATGCTAGAAGTTTAGCAATTCACCCAGCAACAACAACGCATAGTCAGCTTACAGAGAAAGAAATGTTAGCTGCTGGTGTTACACCAGGTTATGTCAGATTATCGATTGGTATTGAACACCCGGACGATATTGTTGCAGATATCAAGCAAGCTTTAGCTGCTTAAATATTAAATAGGTGGTCCCAATTTTATTGGGGTCATCATTAAAGAAAGTATTAGAATTACCTTCTATTATAAATAATTGATTTTTTTGCTATCTTTTCAATTTTAGATATTTCTTTTATCTTATTTTTCGAAAATTCATTTACAATATCTGTAGTCTTTTCTATCATAGCGGAGCTTTTAATTTTAATTTGTTTTTTAACAATTGTACAAAATTCAGACCTTGTTATTTCATAAGAAGAAATACAGGTTTCATTTTTTCTCTCTGGGTTTTTTTCTTCTGCGTACGCAATAGCATGTTCTAAAGGAGTTTTACCTGTTTGTTTTTTAACTCCATAACTTATCGCTGAATTCAAACTGGATTGAACAAATCTTCCGTTAGAGGCACCTGGGCCGAGCAATGCTAACGACTCAGCGCAGCCATTCAGTAAGAAAATAGTTGGTAATAAAAGCAATATCTTTTTCATGATTAAAACTTGTTTTAACCGGTCCCATATATCTGCTTCATTTTTAAATAAAAGTTAATTATGAATGTGTTAATTCTTATTAACACAACTCAAGGTGGTTAAGATCTAAAAATTTAAATGCTGATTTGTTTTAAAATTATTCAATCTAAATAGTTAATTTTAGATATTTTATTTATATTAGGCTGAAGAGATGAAGTAAGGTCTTTTATAGAACTTTCCTTTGATTTCTTTAATATCTTCGATTTAGTTATTTTCAATTGTTTTTTCACAAGAGCGCAAATTTCTGAATTAGTTTTTTCAGCAAATGATAAACAAGGACCTTTTTTTTTCTGCGAATTCGTTTCCTCTGCATATGTCACTACATGTTCCATTGGGCTTTTTCCAGTTTGTTTTTTTACACCAAAATTTACTGCTGAAGAAAAAGCTGACTGAGCGATATTTCCACCGGTTACTGCGGTAGAGGTAGGTCCTAATAGAGCTAAAGACTCAGCGCAACCAGTTAATAAAGCGAATCCAAGCAAAAAACCTAAAATTTTTTTCATACTCCCTTTTTATATTTCCACTAACTTAAGCAGAGATTTGTTTGTTATAATACAAACGAATCACTCAAAATGAGTTTATATATAATACAACCTGGAATGGAAGTGCTTAACTATGAAATTATCCGTAAAGGCTTATTTTCTAGGCAACTCTCTAAATTTTCAATCATTTGCAAATAAAATTTTGAGTAATTTTCAGCAGTAACGTAACCGATATGAGGTAATAATAAAGCATTAGGAAGAAAGCGAAGTTTATGATCTTGTGGAAGAGGTTCTTTATCATAAACATCTAAGCCAACACCGGCAATTTTTTCATCTTTTAAAGCTTCAACTAAATCGTTTTCATGAATAATTGGACCTCTAGAAGTATTGATTAGAAAACTTGTTTTTTTCATCATTTCTATCTCTTTTTTTGTAATTAAGTTTTTATATCTTTCACCTAAAACTAAATGAATAGAAATTATATCTGAATTTTTAAGTAAATCTTCTTTACTCATAGGTAATACTCCAAGTTCATTCGCATGTGATAAATTTAGATTTTCACTCCAAGCACAAACTTCCATTCCAAAAGCTTTGCCAACCTTTGCGACTTGTGTTCCAATTTTTCCTAAGCCTATTACTCCTAACATTTTACCTTTTAATTCTGAACCAATAGTCGTTTGCCAATATCCTTGAAACATATTGTCAATTTCTTGTTTTACATTTCTTATAAGACCTAAGATCAAAGCCCAAGTGATCTCAGCTGCAGGATTTGAATTTATTTCAGTTCCACACACTATAATGCCTTTTTTTTTGGTCGCTTCTAAATTAATGGAATTATTTCGCATACCTGAGGTCATTATGTATTTAAGATTTGGTAAATTTTCTAATAAATTTTTTGTGATAGGGGTTCTTTCCCTCATTATAAACAATGCTCCAAATTCCTCTAAAGCCTCGATAGTTTCATCTTCATTATTGAAGGCCTCATTAAAAATTTTAAAATTAAATTTATTTTTTAATTTTTCTATATCAACAATCTCTTTAAAAGCATTTTGATAATCATCGAGTACTGCAACTTTAATCATTGTTTTTTTCTATTTGATAGATAAATACCAGATATAATAAAAGATGCCCCGATAAAATGGAATAATTGAAATTTTTCTTTGAAAATTATAATTGCCATTAATGCACTGAAAAGTGGCATTAATTGGATAAACATAGACGACCTGTTGGGCCCTATTAATTCTATAGCTTTTTGCCAACAATAATAAGCTGCGATCGCAGGAAAGATAACTACGTAAGCTAAAATTAATATAGAAGCTTTATTAATTTTTAAATCTAATCCGATTGATTGTTCATACAAAAATTGTGGAACTAAAAAAATTAACCCTACGGTTACCATAATTTGGATTAGAGAAAATTGAGATAATTGAAACCTATTTTTTTTTAGTAAAGTTGAATACAATGACCAACTCAAAACACAAACAAGCATCCATATATCTCCTTTATTAAAACTTAAAGATACTATTTTTTGAATATTTGCATTTGAAATAATTGTTGCTACTCCAAATATTGATAAGAATAATCCAGATAATTGAAATATATTCGTTTTTTCAATTTTCATAAGTGAAGAAAAAATTATTATCATTGGTGGAATAGCAGCTAACATTAAAACTGCATTGATTACTTGAGTAAAATTTAAAGCAAAGTACACTACAGAATTAAAAGTGCTAATTGATAATATTCCCATTATTCCAATTGCAAAAAAGTTTTCTTTAATATGGTTTTTCTTTGCTAAAATTTCTTTTATAGTGAAAGGAATTAAAATAAACCATACCATAACCCATCTCAAAAAGTTTAGAGTTAGTGGTGGAACTTCAAATAAAGTTGCAAATTTACCAATTATAAAATTTCCTGACCAGAACAAAGCTGCGAATGTGAGAAAAGTATAAGCTATATAATTTTTTGACAAAAAAATCCTAATTAAATCTTTTAGAGCTGTAAGGAGATAAATCTAAATTAGTTTTTTCTCCTGCAACTACACCAGAGATAATTTTGCCTGTTACTGCCCCTAAAGTCCAGCCTAAATGCTGATGACCAAATGCGTAAATTATATTTTTATTTTTTAGTGAAGGGCCAAGAATGGGTAAAAAATCTGGTAAAGTAGGTCTAAATCCAAGCCATTCATCATCATGGTTGCCGAGTTGCGGTAATAATTCTTTTGCGCAATTTATAATATACCTAATCCTTTTTTTTGAAGGAGGGTTTTTTAATCCTCCTAATTCAACTGTTCCGACGGCTCGCAAACCTTGGTTCATTGGTGTCATACCAAATCCTCTGTCTAGAAAAATTACAGGTCTGGAGATTAATTTATCTTTGTCTTTGAAATGAACATGATACCCTCTTTCAGTATCAAGGGGAATATTTTCACCAAGTTGATCAGTCAATTTTTTTGAGAATGCTCCTGATGCAATTACTGACTTTTCAAACTTATATTCATCATTTGCCGACCTTATTATTGTTTCGTTTGACGTTTTCTGTTCTATACTTTTAATATCTGATTGAATAAATTTACCGCCTCTTTTTATGTATAATCTAAAAATTTCTTTAAGAATTCCATGAGGGTCTCTGGCATGCATAGCATTTTCATATATAACTCCAGCATCAAATACTGGGTTTAAATTAGGTTCTAATTCTAGTATCTCTTCTCGAGTTAATAATTTTTGTTTCACACCTAGGTCATCTCTGACTTTTATTTCTAGTTTCCTGCTTTTTAAGTTTTTATTCGTCCAAACATAAATAATTCCTTTTTTTTCAACCAGTCCATCCACGTTTATTTCTCGAAATATTTCTTCGTATGCATCATTTGACAAACTTAAAATTTGGTGCATGTACTTGGCAGTATGTAACATAGATTTCTTATTACAGTTTTTTAAATAATATAGAAACCAATTAAACATTTTTGGAATGTAATTCCATTTTAGAGCTAAAGGACCATAAGAACTGAAAAGCATTTTCGGAACATCATATAAAATATCTGGGCGATTAAATTGTAATACCGCGTAAGGTGAAAAATGACCAGCATTACCATAAGATGCTGGTTTATATTCTGATGATAAAGGATCTTGTCTGTCAAAAATTGTTACAGGTATACCTTTTTTTATAAGTTGAAGGCCAGTGCACACTCCTTGAATGCCTGAACCTACTATACCAACAGATTTACATTTATAACTTTCCATTCCAAAATTATAATTAAATCTACTAGAAATTAAAATGCGTTAGATTAGACTAAAGCTTCTTTGTTTACAACTTCAGGTCTTTCCTCAGTTTCTAAAGTTTCTTTTTTATCTTTTTTCTTAAACAAGAAATCGCCTGTTAATGTAGTTTTAGATTTATTTGTTTTTTTAATGTAACCGTCAATATCAGCACCATTTTCTGTTTTTAAATTGTTGCCAAATTCTATATCACCTTTAACTGTACCAGTTGAACCGATCACTACATCTTGACCGGAAACCTTACCATCTAAGTGACCATGAATTTCAACGTGATCTCCCTCAATAGATCCTGTAATTGATCCTGTTTCTCTTATAATTATCTCTTTTGAAAAGACAGGTCCTTTTATTAATCCAGCAACATCTATTGCTCCTGAGCTATTGATTGTTCCTTCTATACTTACGGTTTCGCTAATTAACGATCTTTCTGAGTCAGTAAGTTTTTTTTTCTTATCGCCAAACATAATATTTTTCATAAATTAACCACCTATTAATATAATATACAAGTACTTATTAAAATCAAATTTGACCAATTTAGGTTTAAAATTCTCTAGTTAACGGGTGTGTCTTTATAGACCTTACATGACATAACTATGCCCAATCCCAGCATTATTGCCATCATAGATGAACCTCCATAAGACATGATCGGTAAAGGAGATCCAACTATCGGCAAAAGCCCAAGCACCATCATCATGTTTACTACTACATACATAAAAAAAGCAGTTCCAAATCCATAACAGAAAAGTTTGCCAAAATTACTTCTTGTAACATTTCCGATTTTTATGATCCTCCAAACAATGATTGCGTATAAAAAAAGAATAAATAGTGAGCCAAAAAAACCGAATTCCTCGGAAAACAAGGTGAATATAAAATCTGTATGTTTTTCTGGTAAATAATCCAAATAACTTTGGGAGCCTTGTAAAAAACCTTTTCCAAACAATCCGCCTGAACCAATTGCTATTTTGGATTGAATAATTTGGTAGCCAGCGCCTAAAGGATCTCTTTCAGGATTTAAAAAAGTTAAAATTCTTGATTTTTGATATGGTTTCAAAAAAGAAATAGCAACTGGTAATAATGCTAAAAATGCAAACCCTGAAATAGCAAAAAATTTTACTCTAACACCAGCAAGCCACGCAACGGTAAGACCACCCGCAGCTATTAATAGTGCAGTTCCTAAATCTGGTTGAGTAGCGACTAATATTATTGGCGCAATTAGAACAACAACGGGTAAAAATAAATATCTAATACGATTTAAATTATCAATTGAAGTACGATGGTAATATTTTGCCAAAAATAAAATAAGACCTATTTTCATTAATTCAGAAGGTTGCAAATTCATAAAGTACAAATCAAGCCACCTTTTAGATCCAGATGATGTTAATCCGAAATATTTAACACCCAATAATAAAATAAAAAATAAAAAATAAATTAAATAGCTTTGACTATGCCAAAATCTAATTTGAATAAATGATAGAGTTAAAAACATTATAAAAAAAACAAAAAAACGAAGTATATGACTTTTTGTATGGTATTTTAATTCCCCGCCATCTGTAGAGTACATAGCTATTATACTAGTAAGTCCAAGTATGAATATCGAAATTACTAAAATATAATCTATTGAAAGAATTTTATCTTTTATACTCAGTGATGATTGAATGGATCTAGCTCTAAACATTATACTTGCTCTCCTAGTAAACTATCAATTCTTTTTCTTAACTCGTGTCGCTCTAGAACTTTTTTAATTACTTTTTTAGCAATAGGGGCAGCTGCCTTTCCTCCTGAGCCTCCATGCTCCACTAAAACACTTATTGCATATTTAGGATCATTGTAAGGTGCATAAGCTACAAATAACGCATGATCTCTATCTTTATAAGGTAAACTTTCTTGCTTTACTTCAGCCTCACGTTGAGCTTCAGTAAATCTTTTTATTTGTGATGATCCTGTTTTTCCAGCAAAAGTAAATTTTTTATTTTCCCATCGATGCCTGTAAGAGGTGCCCCCTGGTTCATTAGATGAAGAAAACATAGCATCTTTAATTAAATTAATATGTTCTTGATTTTTAAAAAGAGGTTTAAGTTCAAAATTCGATACTAATAAATCCGTTGGAAGAGGATCATTAGGATTTTCATTTTTATATTTGATGTACTCTCTTAAATTGTTATTCTTTTTATCAAAGATTATTCTTGGTTTTATTTCAAATCCACCGTTAGCAATTTGCGCTGTCATTAAACAGAGTTGTAAAGGAGTGCTTTGAAAATATCCTTGACCGATACCAGAGTGCAAAGTTTCACCTAAATACCAATTTTGACCTATAAATTTTTTCTTCCACTTTGTGTTAGGTACTACGCCTGCCCTCTCTTCGATAAAGCCATTGAGAACTTTTTTTCCAAGGCCAAATTTTTTGGCTGTTTCAGATAATCTATCTACTCCTAATTTTCTTGCAACTTCATAAAAGTATACATCGCAAGATCTTTGAATGCCTTTTCTCAAATTTACAATCCCGTGGCCATCTTTTTCCCAACAGTGAAATTTTTCTCCATAAAGTTCAATTTTTCCTTCACATTTAAAAGTGTCTAGTGGTTTTATAACTCCATTCTCTAAAGCACTTAAAGCAACAAGAGTTTTTATTGTAGACCCAGGCGGATATAGACCAGCAATAGCTTTATTTGTCAGTGGTTTCATTTCATTTTTTATTAAACTGTTCCAGTAATTTTTATCCAGGCCGTGAACGAACTCATTAGGTTCAAAAGTTGGAGAAGAAACAATCGATACAATATCTCCATTATACACATCCATAACACAAACAGCGGCAGCTTTGTCTTTTATAAGTTCACTTGTGAATTTTTGAACTTCAAAATCTAGAGTTGTTTTGAAACTTTTTCCTGCCTGGCCCTCATTAATCAAAATTTGCTTGATTCTTTTTCCATAGGCATTTACCTCATATCTTTGAAAACCAATTTTACCTATAATTTCCTCATCTAATTTTCTCTCAAGGCCAGTTTTACCAATACTCATTCCTGGAACATGTAAATCTTTTAAATATTCCTTTGTTTGAAGATCTTTAGCGCTAACCTGAGAAACATAACCTAAAATATGAGCAGATGAATTGTCAGGATACATTCTTGCTACTGATACAATAGGTTTTACTCCCTCGAGTTCGTGTAAAAATAGGTTTAATCTTGAAAATTCTGACCAAGTTATGTTGTCTGAAACTATAATTGGTTCCCATGGTTTTTGCTTTGCAATAACTCTTCTAAGATAAAATAATTTTTTTTCTGTGATATTTAAAATTGTTTTTAGTCTAACAAATAGTTTTTCAATATCTTTTGAGTTTTCTGGAATTAAATGAACTTGATAAACCTGTTGATTTGATGCTATTTCTTTATCATAAAAATCTCTTATAACGCCTCTCTCAGGTGCTAATTTCCATTCCCTAAATCTATTTTTGTCGGATAAAGTTTTATATTTTGTTCTCTCATTAATTTGTAACGATACTAATCTACCTATAATACCAAAAGTTACAATTGCTTTTGCAGCAGTAAGTAAAAACATTCTTCTGCCAATTAGTTTTGACTTAATAACAGTATTTCCAGAACTAGGACTAAGCATCTCGATTGCCTATAAAAGTCATTTGGTAAATATTAAACAACAGCCAAAATATAGGAAACATAAAAAGAGTGAAAAACATGTTATATCCAATTTTGGAGTAGGTGAAAGAAAGATCAGAAAAATTATTTAATAATGAAAAGAAAAGTATATTCGAAAAAATCATAGCCATAAAGAATGTGAACCAATCTGAAGCTATTGTGGTGTTAACACTCTTATTTCTTACATACGTTCCAACAAAAATTATGATTAAATATGACAATGAGCTTATACCTAAAGGAAATCCCATTACCACATCATTAATTAATCCAGCCAAAAATACATGTCCGTTGGCCATAATATCTGGTCTTTTAAGTACCCAAAAATAAATTAGGATAATCTGAAAGTTTAGCGTAAAGATTTCAAATATTTTTTCAAGATTTGTGTCAACTTCGCTGATACATAAATAATATAAAAGAATTAATGGGCCAGCATTAAATATTTTATTTATAAAAGAACTCTTAGCCATTATAATTTTTCTTTATTTTGAACATTTAAATTAACTGTTACAAAAGAGAGCTGATTTGGATCAATGAAAAGATCAACTGTGCCATCAGTGTTTGTAATTCCAACAGGTGTGCCAGAAGTAAATATACCGTCTTTACCGGATGCAAAAACATTTATACCTTCAATGGTTTCGTAATCCTCCGGTAAATATTCCAAAATCGGATTTTTTGTACCGCTACCAGATAATATAGCTTGCGCGCCCTGATTTAAAGTTACTGGAATTCTACTATTCAGATCATTTAAAAGTAAAACTCTTGAAGACAAATAGTTTGTTTCAACCACTCTTCCGACTAAATAATTATCTTTAGTTACTGGCATCCCTTTTAAAATGCCTGCACGTGTTCCTTTGTTAATAATTATAGATTTTAAAAAAGGACTATTCTTATCGACTAAGACTTTTGCTAGGATAATATTGCTTAAATTTTTATTAAAATATTCAGTTTCTAAAATTTTTTGTAAATTTTTATTTTCATCTGTTAAAAATTCAACGTTTAATTCAAGTGAT